>JAFGRA010000278.1 GCA_016935415.1 Anaerolineales bacterium | reverse complement strand
CAAATATTTCTGCCTACAAATTCTGTACCCCATGCAGGGTGTGCAAAAAGATGAACGCCGTAGATAGGGCGGCGTAAGGCCACGAGCTGCCGATCAGGGCGATGCCCAGGAAGGGCAGCAGCGGGGTCAGGCGCGGGGCCAGCAGCCCGGCCGCGCTGTTGCTCCAGGCTGACTCTGGGGCGAGCAGCAGCGGCAGCCAGGAAGTAAAGTAGATCAACGTTCCAATGATGAAAACGGCCAGACCAAGCTTGCTTCCCCGGCTTTCCAATTGCAGCGGGATGAACAGTGGCAGGCAGAAGACGGCCAGGCGGGTGACGTTTTCCAGGATCAGCAGCCACTGCGGCGAGAAGGCGTCCGAAAGCACCTTCTCGTTGGTGATGCGGGGACCAAGCACGATGTTCCAGGCCAGCAAGGGCAGCATCAGCCACAGGCTGTTGAGCAGGCGGATGGGCAGTTTCATTGGGAAATCAGAGTGTCTTCTCTGCTTGTGGAAGCCGCGGCTGGGTGATTGGGTACAGGAGTAGTAATATGCCCCCGGCAATTAAGAACGGCCACGTGGAGCCAAACCACTTGAATACGGCTCCCAGCAGGATGGGGGTGATCGCATTTGCGGCACTGAAAAAAGCGGAGGACATCCCTAATGTTCCGCCTACTTCATGCACACTAACTTGTTTAGATAATATGCTGTTAATCGTTGGCTGCATGATCCCACCGCCAATCGAGGCTGGGATGGTTGCGACCAGCAACCAGGCGAAACCCAGCCAGCTTTTATCTGCTTCATCCGGAAGATTGATCTGGATGTCAGTCTCTCTTGATGTATCCGTGGTCATTTCTGCTTCGATTGCAGATCGGGAGTACCAGGGCACAGGTTGTGGTGGTGTGACTGCGGTTAGGATCAGCCCGGTACCCAGGACGATCAAGCCAAATAAAATCAGCCAGCGGTCGCCAAAGCGTTTGCTCCACTTGCCGACAAAATAACCTTGCACAGCCACAATGATGATGCCAGCATATACGAACAGCCCGGAGTTTGCGGCGGCATTCATCCCCAGCCGGTCCAACGTGAACAGCGCTAACAGATATTCGTATCCGCCAAACGCAAATTGGTAGCAAAACATTAATGCGAGCAGGAAGCCAATGCGGGGTTTACCCAAAGCGGTCAGCATAGCTTTCAGATTGACACCGGGGCGTTCTTCACCCTGGCCGCGTTTTTCAGGGGGCAGCGTTTCTTTCAACCAGAAGTAGGTCAGCAAAATGGAAATCAGGGAGAATGTTGCCGCAACATATGCCACAACGGCGTAATTGTTGCCAGTTGCACCCAAGGTGATAAAGGCAATTACCGGTCCAATGATAAATCCAAGCCCAAAGGCAGCCCCGATCAGCCCCAGCCCTTGCGTGCGTGTTTTCTCCGTGGTTGAGTCGGTGATGACAGCCTGCGCGGTGGCAATATTCGCTCCGGAAATGCCATCAATGAGGCGCGAGAGGAAGAGCAGCCAGAGTGTGTTGGCAAAACCCAGGATCAGGAAACCGATCAAAGTTCCGACCTGGCTGACCAGTAATACGGGACGGCGGCCAAAACGATCGGACAGCCGCCCAAGCAGTGGCGCTCCGAAAAACTGCATGAGTGGATAAGTAGCGCTAAGCATCCCAATCAGGAACGGGTCTGCGCCGTACGAAGCAGCATACAAGGGCAGGAGTGGGATGATGATCGTCAATCCAAGCAGGTCGATAAATACAATTACGAAAACGGGAAGAACTTTCTTGAAATCCAGTTTGTTCTCGGCGTTTTCCGGGTTCTTTGTGATATTGGACATAGCCTATTCTCCTTACCGCTAAACTCAAGCTGACTGTGAGGCCTGGGATGAAAATATTTGCTTATAAGCTAACCAGGCAATTGCGACATACATCAATGTTTTGGGAATCATCAGCATGCCAATCATGGGGGCCTTTTGCACAAACAAGATCACCGGGATATAGAATGCATAGGATAACAGGATGAAAATGCCAATTTTGGTGAATAGGGTGTCTTTATCGGCGCGCGCATCCCGCAAGATCAAATAGGCTACCCCTAGACCTTGAGCAGTCAAGAGTGCGTTCCGGTAGAGTGACATGGGTTGTGGAGGAACAACACTGTTCCACTCGTTTCCTGGCAGCGCCATCAGGACCAGCCGGAAACCGGCAAGGATGAATAGCAGCCAGCCAAACCAGGTATATGCCTTGTTGGTGCGTTGCTTCCAGATGACCAGCATCAGCATGTAAAAGAGGGTGACGGTGTATGCGGTTGAGAGTGCGCCCACGCCAACCAGACCAATCGGGATGCCAAATAAATTGATCGTTGATGAAATGTCTCCAAGGGCATAGGCCCAAACCCGGAAGCCGACGTGCCCGGTATCTCCGAGGGCTAACAGAAAGAAAGCCCACAGAAACCCTTTTCCGACAACCTGATCCGAAATCTGAACCTGAGATAGTTTCCGAAACATGGCGATCACCATCCCCCAAATGACGATCAGGTACAAGATGTTGAAGCTGATTTCCATTGCGATCACTGCGTTGTTATCCATGTTTATTCTCACGTAGGTTTTGATTGACCGGTACGTGCAATGAACCAGAACGCACTTTCTCGATCAATTTCTGAATCCAAGCAAGCTCTGTTTCCACGTGCACCTGGTGGTTTTCGACCACCAGGTAGTATTCCATCTGTTGGGAACCAATTTGTTTTAATTTTTCGAGATATTTCTCGATTGATTGCTTGCGCTGCTCCAATAGTGGTAAAGACTCTTCTGGGAGGAGCAGGGTTAGGAATGCCATACTCACGGTGCTGACATGGTCCGCCGGTTGGTAACTGGCTAAACTCCGCCGGAGCAGTTTTTGAAAAGTAACCTCCCCCTTTCCCGTAATCGAATAAACGCGTCTTTCGGGACGGTTGCCGACTTTTTCATCGCGATAAGTGATCCAGCCGTCTTCTGCCATTTTACGCAGCAGGCGGTAGGCGGTCGGAGTAGTGATGGCGATACTGAAATCAAAATGGGCCTTGATCAATTCGGTGATCTGGTAGCCATACATTTCTGATTTTCGTAATAACCCTAACAGGAATAATCTTTTTTCCATTTGGCACCTATATATGGTGAGTTAAATACTCCATGTGGAATATTATCATAGATAATTTAGGAGCAAAAGGGTTTTAGTGCATAAGAGAAGAAATTTGAAAAGTGACAAACTGGATGAATTAAAAGAAACTGACCGGCGATAATCTCTAAACGGTCAGTTTCCAGGTACTTCTAATATTACTACCTACCAACGATATTTGTTCGGCCGTAAATCGACCCAATTGTCATCAATGTAGTATGGCACGATCGCTCGGCCGGGTGGGGCAACCTGTTCGATGCGCGCCCGGTCTTCGGCGGTGACAGTCACCTCGGCTGCACCGATGCAATCCTCGAAATGGGCGAAGGTGCGCGGGCCGATCACGGGGGCGGCGATGCCCGGCTGTCCGGCGATCCAGGCTAGTGTGCATTGAGCGGGTGGTAGGAGGCTTGCTCGCACACGAAGCGGTTGAGGCTGTATTCCTTGGAGACCCACAGTGATTCGAGCATCTTCCAGGCCGCGAAATCGCTGGTGCCAATGTAGCGCACCTTTCCATCACGCACCAGATCATCCAGGGCGCGCAGGGTCTCATCGATAGGCACCTGCGTAGTGTAGCGGTGGATGCAATATAGGTCGATGTAGTCGGTATCCAGGCGTTTTAAGGACGCGTGGCACTGCTCGATGATGTGGCGGCGGTGGCGACGTCCGTGTCGCCGCCGAAGAGCATCGTGCCCATACACAGTTCGCTGACCTGCACACCGGTTCGACCTAAATCGCGATATTCCATAATTCGAAGTCTCCTTTGTTGGTGAAGCGGGATTGCGTAAGGTTGTTCAATCTCGTTGCCGATCTTGTTTTTAAAGGGCTGCTAATTGGTGGAACAGGCGCATGCCGTGTTTTGAATCTTCGTGACCGGCAGCGGTGTGAGTTGCTGTTTCTTTTCAATCGTTTGCACCGGCCTGACCAGGAGTTTTTTAGGTGTTTTCCTGGCTTTCTTCAGACCGTGTTGGCAAAACCAATAAAAGGGATGCTGTTGCATGATTTTGCTCCTTACAAATGTATATTACGGTATGGGTTAGAGACTATCTAACTGCACTTATTGTGATTGCCTTTGCGCACTGTGTAGTTCGTCTTTTGTTCCACCCACCATTTTGTAGTGGGATAGGGTTCTCTGCCCGGTTTTTCTAGAACTTTCAATTCTGCGGCAACTTTCATGGTGTAGGCCGATAAGGTAATAAGTGGGTTGGGGTACATGGCTTGCTCCTTCTGAGGTTTCTTCACCGAGAATAAAAAACTCCTGAATATTTCTATCCAGGAGTATAGCGGTTGCAGACGTTCACCTTTGTCACCCGAATGGGTGAACGGGTGGATGAACCTTTATTCCTTTCTCCAGAATCCCCACCAGTTTACTGGGGGTATGGCAAAGCACCTTGCGCATTGTCATGGCTAGAAGGAATATAGAAGCAATTCCGTGCCCGGAGGGACAAAATTCCAGAATACGCCGCAGCTTGGAGCGGGGATTGGAATTTTGAGGAATTGCCATTTATTTTATCAATTGGCGGTCGCGGGCGGCGGCCACGGCGCGCGTGCGGCTGTTGACGCCCAGCTTTTCGTAGATGCGGCGTAGGTGGGTTTTGACCGTGTTCACACTGACCACCAGTTCTTCGGCCATCTGGCGGTTGGTCATCCCGGCGGCGATCAGTTGCAGCACTTCCAGCTCGCGCTCACTGAGCGGTTGGATAGGCGCACCTTCTTCCGGGGTGTGGTCAAATGCGGCCAGCAGTTGCTGCACGTAGGCTGATTCGTTGCCCTGAGCAGCGGCGTAGTTCAGCAACTGTGCCATTGGCGCGCCGAAGTCTACCAGGCTGCGTACGTAGCCTTCCGGTTCGGCCAGCACCAACACCCGATTGAGCGCCTGCACGGCTTTGGGGCGGTCGTTCTCTGCCCAGAACAGCAGCGCCTGCAAGCCCAGCGCGGTGATCAACATGTGT
>JAFGRA010000277.1 GCA_016935415.1 Anaerolineales bacterium | reverse complement strand
TTCTACACGGGGGTCTTGCAGCCAGGCAACCGGAGTCATATTGATCAGTTTCAACCCACTGTTGAGCAAACCGTACTGAGCATTGAAAATGTATCCCCACATCACCGCCACCCCCACCGATGAAGTCACCACCGGCAAAAAGTAGAGGGCGCGGAAAACGGTCTTCAGCCGTTCGTGAACTGACTCGATCAGCGCCGCCAGAGGCAGTGTGATGAACAGATTCAGCGGTAGCACAACGACAGCAAAAGTGATGGTATTGGTCAGGCTGTTGCGAAACATCCGGGCGTCGCGCGATGAACCATCGGCCATTTCTTTGAAATAGTCCAGCCCGACAAAGGGATTATCACCGCCCAATCCCAAGATCGGCCCACCCGTCCGGCGTGGGCTGTAGTCGAAAAAGGCGAGCAGAATGGCCCATATCACCGGGAAAATACTGAGCACCAGCAGGTAAAAGACCAGCGGGCTGATCGTGCCAGCCACCATGCCGCGCTGGGCGCGAGCACTTAACGATCGCGGTTTGGTCCACACCCACATAGGGATTAGCAGGACAAGACCGCCCGCAAAACTCACGGCAGGTGCAAAATCGGGCCAGGCTTTAAAGAAGAGCTTCATGAGCAGCCAGCCAAAAACCTGGCCGGAGACGATCCCTACGGCCAAGCCTACCAGAGCGCCTAACCAGGGGCTGCGGTTGCGCCGGTCAAACACCAGGGGGGTAACGGCGCTTCCCACTACGGCCCAGATCATACCCCAATACAGGCGATAGGCTTGCAGGTCAATGTGTTCCATATGCGACCCCCAGTGAAGAGGTCGGGGCAGAAAAGGCTCTGCCCCGGCCCGTGAGTCGATGATTATTTGAAGGTCGCGTTGGCGTCTTCGTCTATGAAGGCTAGCGCGTCGTCAACCGACTGTACCCCCTGGAGCATGTCCAACACGTTGGGATAAATGATGCTGTAGAAAACCAGGTCACGGTCTGGCATCTCGCCAATGTAGGAGCCGTAAGGAAGCTGGGGCAGAACGGCTTCGAGCGCGGGATTCGCTTCGAGCAGTTGGGCCTTGTAGTCTTCGTTATCCACCAGTTCGCGCAGGGCAGGGATCGTGCCGGAGGCCGTGTTAAAGAGCAGTGCATTGTCGGCCCGCGCAACGGCAAACTGGATAAAATCCCAGGCCACATCCGCATGTTCGCTGTTTTGGGACGCGACCAGTCCCCACCCTGAGTCGGCGGCAAAGACCGGTTCTTCACCAAAGCTCGGCAGAGGCACATAATCGAACTCGCCAAAGTCGGGATAATCAACCACCAACGCCGTTGCCCAGGAGCCGATGAGGGCAATGGCTGTCTGGTTGGTGAAGAATGCGGACCCCGACCAGTTAGCCGAATCGTTAAACAGCACTGGGTCAACCACGCCGTCATCGACCAACTGCTTCATGAATTCTAGAGTGGCGCGCGCTTCTTCGGTATCGAAGGTGAAAGCGGACTGGTCTTCGTTCCAGAAGCTGCCGCCATGCTGCAAAATGCCCGCCAGGAACATGAAAGCGATGGCATCGGCGTTAGTGAAGTGAAAGCCTGCTACTGTCATCTGCCCGTCTGTGACCTGCGTCAGGGTTTTGGCGTCGCTGATCAGTTCATCCCAGGTGGTCCAGGCGGGCGGGTAGTTCAGACCGGCAGCTTCAAACATAGCCTTGTTGACCAGCACTGCGCCGTATTCCATATTGAATTCGAAGGGCAGTCCGTAAAGGGTATCGTCGCAAATGTAGCCGTCAAGGGTCGCTTTGAAGAAAGTTTCGCGGTCAAAACTAGCGGCGGCGGCCTCCGGCATGGGGGCAAGGCGGTCGGCATAACTGCATGTCCACGAGCCGAACAACTCGATAATGTCCGCCTCATCTCCAGCGGGCATAGCGGTTTGCAGGGTTTGAAGATAGAGTTCGTACTCGAAAGTTTCCATCTCGATACTAACATTCGGGTGTTCAGCGGTGTAAGCATCGATCAGAGCCTGGAGCGGATCGTTGAAGGTCGCCTGCTGGTGCGCCCACAGCCGCAGTTTGACCTGTTCCTGCGCCGCAGCGCCAGAAACCGTAAGGCTGGTCCCGGCCAGGACCATCGTTACCAAAGTGATGAGAATAGTGTTTCGTTTTAACATGTTTTTTTCTCCCAAAACGGACTTAATCGGTCTTTGAACGTTGGTCCAACAGAAGGTCAGTCGCTCCTCCTCATCCCAAATGGTAATTTCAGCTTAGAAACGGGGCGCTTTCGCTCACAGTCTCACCACGGCATCCAGGTTATGCGGACGATCTGGGTCGAGCGACTTGTGAAGCGAACGCTCAAAAGCAACAAGCTGACCGATAGGCAAATAAAGCACATTTCGCACTGTCTCATCTACGCCCGAATGGAATTCGACTCCCGCGTCAGACTCTGCCAGGACTAACAACCGCGCGCCACGCTGGGCCATTTCATCCAGCACCTTTTGTTCTTGAGTGCGGTTGAGATCAGAACGCAGGCCGATCAGCAGGGTTGAAGGAGTCACCATCGACATAGGACCGTGCCGGAATTCCATAAAGTGAAACGGCTCGCTGTGTGAGAGGGACATCTCTTTCATTTTCAGGCTCAGCTCACAGGCCAGACCATAGCGCAGCCCGGAACCAAGGAAATAAAAGCGATCAATGGAGTCACCCTGTACCAGTTGGGCGGGCAGATCGCCGTAGGTATCCAACAAACGCCGCCCTACCCCGGTGAGTTTTTCCATCTGAGCCAACAGGTCTTCGCGTCCGGCCCATACCACAGCCAGCGCCACCGCCGCCAAATATAAGGTCGAAAAGGCGCGGGTCTGCGCGATGCTCTCTTCTTGCGCTTCGGGAAAAAGCAGGTTCAGCGCGCCCATGTGCGCCAGCGCTTTTTCAGGATAACAACTTAGTGTCAAAAAATCGCCCTGTGCCTGTGCCACAAAGGATTCACCCGCGCGCAGGGTTTCGGTGGTTTCGCCGGACCGGCTGATCGCTACCAGCAGTGTCCGCCGGCCTGGCAGATAAACGGAATCTGGATACAACCAGACTTCAGACGCCGGGACACCGCGCGCCGGAATACGAACAAGCTGCTGGGCCATTGCGGCGGCGGCAATCGCCAGATAGTAGGTAGAACCGCAGCCAGTAAAGACGATGCTGTCGTACTGCCCCTCTTGACAAAAAGCCCGCACGGTGCTGGCTTGCTGCTGGATGTGGCGCAGCGCCGCCGCCCATACCTCCGGCTGGCTTAAAATTTCGGTTCGTGTATATTCGCCTGTCATGGATTACCCCTCACCTAAAATGACCCGCCGGGCGTTCTGGGAATACACTTTTTGTAGAACGTCGTCAGGAAGATAAAGCCCATAGATAGACCAGCGCCCCTGACCGGGAATCTCGCTGAGGCCATAGTTAAAGTATTCGTCGTCAGTTTCCAGGAACCGGTACACCAACCGGTAGTAATCAAGATTGGGGCCGACATCCGTTCCGAATAAAATCCGGTCCGCGTGCTGCAAGAAAAACCGCCGCGAAGAGTAGGGTTGGCGGCCTAATTCGCTGATGCGGGCGCTGATGTCCACATAAAAGTTCGGGCAGCGATCCAGCAGTTGCCCAACCCACTGCAAATTCTCCGAATAGCACCCTACATGCGCGCCGATAAAGGTCGTCTGGGGATGTCGGGCGACCAGATTGGCAAGTCCTTCCATGATCATCATAAAGCTGGGAAAGGGTGGGCTGGGGAACTGCCAGTCCGGGTGGGCGTGAAGCTCCTCCCATCGTTCGTTGGTT
>JAFGRA010000276.1 GCA_016935415.1 Anaerolineales bacterium | reverse complement strand
ACCGACGATCTGTTTGGCGAAGCCGTCGCCATCGTACGCGAAGAAGGGCGCGCCTCGATTTCCATGCTCCAGCGCCGCATGCGTATTGGCTACACCCGCGCCGCCCGTTTGATCGACGAAATGGAAAACCGCGAGATCATCAGCCCGCCTTATGGTGGCGCCCACACCCGCGAGGTGCTGGACTACGGCGAATTCGGCGCGCCCCCGGTGGACGACTGAGCGTAGTAAATTAGAAATTTTAGGTTAGAGATTACAGGGTACAAGATATAAGTTGCAAGATGCAATTAAAGCATTAGGGAATATGCAGCAGGGAGAAAATTAGAGCCCACTGTTCACGTTATTCTATTCACGGTTATCGAATTACGTCGCACTGGTTGCTAACGGCTGAACGCTGACCGCTTTTCACTACCCACTGAATCCAATTCCCCTTCCCAACGAAACTGTTAGGTAATATTCAGATAATTTATGGTATCTTAACTACAGATAAAAATCGATAAAGGCAAACCCGGTGAAAACCGGCGACGCAAAGCTATGGGCCTAAAGCATTGGAGAGCAAGTTCTCAAAGATGCAAAGGCTGCCAGGCCGCCGCAGACTGATTAGAGCTATCATCTTTGGCCTGGCTACAACCAGGCTATTTTGTTTGAAACGCACTTTACAAATTCTATTTGAACCGACAAAGGCAAACCCGGTGAAAACCGGCGACGCAAAGCTATGGGCCTAAGGCACTGCTTCTCCAGTGCTAAGGTTGCCAGGCCGCCGAAATCAAATGGTCTCTAACCTAAGGCGGGGAAGAGCACCATTCTTGGTTTCGGTCATCAGAATACCTTTCGAAAAGGATATAACGATGACGAAACAATTCCTTTCCAACAAATCTCGTGGGTTGGACCGCATAAGCGGCCTATTACGCCCCCTCGCACTCCTCTATCTGGCCCTGGTGCTGGTTGTAGGATCAATTGCGTATGGTTATGCCTCCACCACTGTGCTGGACCCCAGCACAGGCGGGGATGGCGTACAAGCGATCAGCGGCTTCAACGTGGAGAATATCAGCCACAAGCTGTCCCCCGCCGACCCAACCCAAATCACCTCGATCCAATTTGAAGTCACCTCCAGCGCTTCTACCTCACCAGCCGGGAGTGTTTACATCAAAGTCAATGATGATGCGAATTTCACCAAGTGCGAACCGACCACCGGCAATACCTGGAGCTGCGACTTCACCACCGGCAGTCAACCGAGTGTGGGCGCAATTTCCAACCTGCGCGTGATCGCCTCAGAATAGGAGGGGAAACCTATGCTCACCAATTCCTCATTAAAACAAACTGTTACTGTAGTTCCACAAAACAAGCGCGTATTGATCATTGATGATGAGCCAGCCCTGTTGGTTGGCTTATCGGCCTTTATGAAACGGGCCGGGTACGAGGTGCAGACCGCCACCAACGGCAACGATGGTTTGCAGAAAATCCGCGCTAACCATCCCGACGTGATTCTCTGCGATGTGATGATGCCCGCACCCAACGGTTTCGAACTCCGGCAACTGCTCAGTCAGGACCCTGACACGGTACACATCCCTTTCATCTTCCTGACCGCCCGCGGCGACCAGGCAGATAAGGTTATGGGCATTCAATCGGGTGCAGACGACTACATCACCAAGCCCTTCGACCGTGAGGAACTGATCGCCCGCGTGGCCGCCGTGCTGCGACGCGCAGAGGTCAGCCGCCAGATCGGTCATTCCGAGGCGCAGGAAGCCGCCTCGGCGCAAATGGAACTGGTGCGCGCCGAATTCCTGAAGAACTTCCATCACGAACTGCGCACCCCATTGACTAAGATCCTGGGGTTGCTGGAACTGGTGCTCACCGATAAGTTCGATACACCCGAAGAGCAGATCGAATTCCTGCAAATGACGATGAACAGCGCCAAGGATTTACACAGCCTGGTCGAAGACGTGATCGCGCTGACCGACATCGATCAAAGCCAATTGAACACTTTCCGCCAGGACGTCAACCTGGATGTAGCCTTCCACAAACCACTCAAACACCTGCTGGCCCGCTACCAGGCAAAGAACCTGGACGTAGAAACCAACATCGAAGTTATTGAAACCATCCACGCTCCCCGCAAAAGCTTCAAGCAAGCTCTGATGCACATTATCGACAATGCCCTAAAATTCAGCCCGGAAGGTGGGCACGTGCAGATCAATCTATTGAGCAATGGCAGCGGCGGCTGCATCTTACAAGTGATCGATGCAGGCCCCGGCATCCCCAAAAGCCAGCGTGAAAAAGTCTTCGAGCGCTTCTACCAGATCGACCAGGGTGATGCCCGCAACTTCGGCGGTCTGGGCGTCGGGCTGACCATCGCCCAAGCTTTCGCCCAATCGCTCGGCGGGGATGTGGTCATCAAGGACACCGAATCGGGCTGCCAGGTGCAAATGGTGATTCCGTCCGGCCAATCTGACTGGAAATCCACTTAGGCGACTGCTGCATGGATACCATCGAACAGGAAGTCGCGCTGGCAAGCATCAATCCTAAGATTGTCGTGCCCGGTACCGGGCAATTCGAACGCCCCTGGATAATCGTCGACAGCAACGGCCGCGTAACCGGCGCCAATCCAACCGGCCTGGCGATCATGGAATTGGAACTGCCCTTACCCGATGATGTCTACATCCAGGACATCATCCCTGCCACCGAGAATCTGTTCCCTGGTATCCAAACCCAATATCATCAACCTTACAAGACCATCCTGGAAATGGGCGAGGCCAAGCAGCCCGTCCAGATCGTGGCGTCTCCCCTATTCACGAACGGGAACGACACATTCCATTTACTGAGCCTGAACCTGCTCGACCCAGACAAGCATACAGTCCGCAGCGTTACCGATACACCCGATCCGTATCGCACGCTGTTCGAACAGAACAACGACGCCATCTTTATCGTCGGCCTGGATTTGAAGATCATCGATGCTAACTCACGCGCCGCCCAGATGGTTGGATATCCGATCGAAGAATTGATCGGCATGCCCGCCAATAAATTGATTTCCCTCGAAGAGAATTCTTCATCCGTGATGTCTTCCTCGCAAATCTTTGAACGTACTTACGTATGTAAGGATAGCTCTCACTTACCGGTAGAGATCAGCGCCACCATCGTCCGCAATTCAAGCGGCGTCCCCATCCACATCTTGAACATCGTGCGCAATATTTCCGAGCGCAAACGCGCCGAAGAAGCCCTGCAACGCAAAGACGAAATCCTAACCGCGGTCAGTTTTGCGGCCGAAAAATTGCTGCAATCCCACCATTGGGATGAAAGCATTCCCGGCATATTGGAACTCTTGGGCACGGCCGCCCGGGTCTCGCGTGTGTATATTTTCGAAGTGCTACCCGGCAATACCGATGCGAGCCTGATGTACGAATGGACTACCGCAGGGATGACCAGTTGGAAAGAATACCTGCATAATAATGATCTTTCCCTGCACGATCCCCGCCTGCAGCGGTGGGTCAACACACTGCGGCAAGCCAAAGGCATGTTCAGCAATATCGATGACCTCCCACAAGAAGAACGCGAGGTCATGGCAGCCATGGGCATCCAGTCGCTGGCCGTCTTCCCCATTTTCGTCCAGGATGAGTGGCGCGGCATCATCGGGTTCGATGACAATTCTCCTTGCCGCCAATGGCAGCGGGCGGAAATCGACACCCTGTTTGCCGCCGCTTCCACCTTTGGGGCGGCCTTCGAACGCCGTCAGGCCGAAGAGAAACTCTTCCACAGCGAAGCCCGCAACAAAGCCATCATCGACGCCATCCCGGACTGCATCTTGCGGGTGAGCGCTTCCGGAGCAATCCTGGACGCCAGCTACAGCGAGGAGCATTGTTTCGGCCCGCCCAGCGATGACATCGTCAACCAATCATTGACAAAACTCTTCCCCGCTGAAGTCATCGCCTTGATGGACGAACATATCGACAAGACGCTTGAAACCGGCATCTTGCAGTATTTCGAATTCCAAATGCCAGACAGCAATCCCAAAATCGAAGCCCGGATTGCGGTCAGTGGGAAAGATGAAGTTCTGATTATGATGCGCGATATTTCCGACCGCGCCCGCCTGGAACAATTGAAGACCGATTTCATCAACCGCGCCTCGCACGAACTCCGCACCCCATTGACCACCGCCACCATGATGGTCGAATTGATCCAGGAAGGCGGCACCCCGGAAGAGATCAAGGAATATTGGCAGATCCTGCACAATGAACTCAACCGCCAGCGCCGGTTGATCGACCGCCTGCTCACCGCCGGCCGCCTGGAAAGCAACACCTTATTGATCTCTCCCGCGCCGGTGGAAATCCTTCCCATCGTCGAAGAAGCAATCGGTGCCCTGCTGCCCATTGCCAGGAAGAAAGGGCTGGTTATCGAGAAAAACTTTGAAGAATCACTTCCCCTGGTAGTGGGCGAAAACATGGGTTTACAGCAAGTGCTCATCAACCTGCTGAGCAATGCTGTAAAATACACGTCCGGCAATGAAAGTGTCGTGGTTTCCGTTTACCAACACGCCGGGGGCGTGAACGTTGACATCCAAGATCGCGGCATCGGCATCCCCGAGGAAGACCTGCCCAACCTGTTCGAGCGATTCTTCCGGGCGCGCAACGTCACCCTGGCAGAAATTCCCGGCTCGGGAATCGGGCTGTATATCGTTAAATCGATTGTAGAAGAGTTAAAGGGGAAAATTCTGGTTCAGAACAATCCGGACAAAGGCACCACCTTCAGCGTGTGGCTGCGCTGTGCAGCTGAGTAAAAGCTAGGTCAACAAATTTCCTATTCAAAAAGCACATCGGGGAACTGGAATGTCCAGTTCCCCGACATTTTTAATCTTCCAATTGGCGGGCTACGGCCAGATACTGCCTGCGGTAATCCTTGAAAGCCCGCCGCCCCGCTTTGGTCAGGGCGCAGGTAGTGAGTGGATAATTGCCCCCCGCGCCAGTCTCGCGATACCCCTTGTTGATCGTCAGGTAACCGGCTTCTTCCAGTTTGCGCAAATGAGCAGAAAGGTTGCCTTTGGTTAAGCCGGTGGTATTCTCCAGATATTTGAAATCGGCGCTTTCGCTGGCCCACAGCACAGCCATGATCGCTAACCGGGACGGCTCATGGATCAGGCGGTCGAAGTTGGTGATGTTCTTGATCTCATCAGCTTGCTGGCGCTCAGACATCACGCTCCCCTTCCGAATTCGCGGCCCGCACCTGCGGCCAGGTTTGGCGCAGCGCCAGCAGCCCGCTGCCGATCAGCAATACGGCCCAACCCAAGCCCAACACCAGTACCGAGTTGCCCAAGGAAAGCGGCAGCACAAACATCGCCACTGACCCCACGCCGCCTAGAATGCCAACCCAGACGTAGCGCTTGAGCTGCAAGTGTTGCCCCAACGCAGCCAGCAGGTAACCGAAGCTCACCCCGGTCGATCCCCACAAGACACCCCAGATGAAAAACTGGTTTGGGAACAAGGGTTGCAGCAGTAAACCCAGCCCCAACCCGGCGAAGAGCACCAGCACCGAAACAATCGTGATCCAACGCGGCACGACCACCCGCAGCGGTTTGACCATGCCGCTTTCCTGCCACAGCCAGCGTTTGCGAACCGCATACATCACCTGCTGCACGCCCAACGCGGCCAGCACGGGAATCGCCAGGAGCAGAATAGCAGTCAGGATACTGGTGAAGCGGTCTGTCCGGTCCAATAACCATAAGTAAAATCGGACCCAGAACGGTTGAAAAATTATCCAATTGGTCAGACCTAACAAGGCCATGTAGACGCCCAACTGGATCTCACGCAGTCCATCCAAAAACTCGTAACGCTGCGTCTTTTTGATGATCTTATCAATATCTTGTCCTGCAACCATTTGTCACTCCTTGAGGTAGTAACGAGTTATCTGTGAACAGGCACCCAGGGATCGTAACATTGCAACATTCGGAGGCCTGAGTAAATGCCCAAATGATTTTGGTAATAAAAATTACTCACAAGGGCATTTACCGGAGGAACTGACCGTTTATAGCCCAGAAAAATATTCTAAAAACAAATGGTCAGTTCCCAAAGTGCCTACATTGTAGCAAATTTAGTTTGTATTGTCAACTAGTTTATATAAGAAATATGTCTACGGAATGTAATGCAGCTTTCTAACCATTACCTAATCTGCGCGTGTTACAATTCCGATCGTGTTCAAACGGATGGTAAAAATCGTGTTTCGCATCATCATCTTTACAGGTCTGGCGGGAATCGTAGTTGTCTTCCTCCCCCGGTTGATTACTTCTTTCTTTGCTCGCTCCCGCATGCATACCGCCGCCGACGTGCCTTCCAGCCGGGTGGCAATTGTCTTTGGGGCCGGGTTATATCGCGACGGCTCCCCCACACCGATCCTGCGCGACCGCATCGAAACCGCCGTACAGCTTTACGAAGAAGGCAAGGTAGAAATGGTCTTGATGAGCGGCGACAATCGTTTCGTGACTTACGATGAACCCACCGCCATGAAAACCTACGCCTTGCAACTTGGCTTGCCCGAAGAAGCCATCACCCTCGATTTCGCCGGGCGGCGCACGTACGACACCTGCTACCGCGCCAAGCAAATCTTTGGGCTGGATGAAGCTATCCTGGTGACGCAGCAATATCACCTGCCGCGCGCCCTCTATACCTGCAATCGCCTGGGCGTGGATGCCGAGGGTGCGATTGCCGCCAACCGCACTTACCGCCGCCGCTGGATGGCGATCTGGCAGGCGCGCGAATTAGGTGCAACCATCCAGGCGCTGCTGGACGTGCATGTGCTGAAACCCACCCCCGTACTTGGACAACCCGAACCGATCTTCTTCCAGGAGGCGCAATGGACCGAGCCACAGCCCTAGCCATCGTTAGAGAATACGTCAAAAATGAAAACCTGGTGCATCACATGTTGGCCGTAGAAGCCGCCATGCGTTTTTACGCCCGTAAATTGGGTGAAGACGAAGCACTGTGGGGCCTGGCCGGTTTGCTGCACGACTTCGACTGGGAGATTCACCCCACCCTGGAAGAACATCCCCAGGCCGGTGCTCCTATGCTGCGCGAACGCGGCGTCCCCGAGGTGATCGTGCGTGCCATCCTCAGCCATGCCGACCACACCGGTGTACGGCGCGAGTCCACCATGGAAAAAGCGCTCTACGCCTGTGATGAGATCACCGGCCTGATCACCGCCACGGCGCTGGTGCGCCCGTCTAAATCGATCCACGACGTAAAGGTCAAATCGGTCAAGAAGAAATGGAAAGATTTGCGCTTTGCGGCCGGAGCCAATCGCGACGAGATCGCCGAAGCGACCGAAGATTTTGGGATGGATCTGTGGGAGCACACTGGCAACGTGATCGAAGCCATGCAGGGCATCGCCGAAGATCTGGGGCTGGAAGGTGCGGCAGCATAGTTGCTGTGCGCTGACTGTAACTTTTTAAATTTTCCCTTGTTCTGAATACTTTAGGATGCCGCTATAGCGGCATCTACTGTTTAATCTTTACAATTCTAAAGCTATGTGTCGATTCGTCATTCCGAGTCGGTTGAGCGAAGCTCAATGTGGTGAGGAATCCCTGAGACTGCACTTGAAAGCGCAGTTATTTTCTCAACGAACACTCACGGTAATCGTTTCCTCACAAGTATTCCTCACTGCGTCCAAAATAACGGATAAAATGGATTTACATCCAACACAAAAACTTTCCCTTATAACTAAACCTTCTAAGCAATCAATTTTCCCGCTTGCGCCGCCCCCCTAAACCGTGCTATAACAAAGGGACGCCACAGAACGAATTCCGTCCAATCTCTATCCGGCCAGGAGCAGGCACGATGACCCTAGAAGGCAAAGGTTTTTACATTTGGAAGTTGAAGAACTGCGATGGGGCTGATGCCAGCGCCATCACCGCCGCGGCCAAACAGGCCGACTTCAGTCACGTGCTCATCAAGGTAGCGGACGGCACGCGCACCTACAACTACGACAGCGCCACCAATGTCGACCTGGTGCCGCCGGTCGTGCAAAGCCTGCATGCGAACGGTGTACAGGTCTGGGGTTGGCAGTATATCTACGGTGATGACCCGCTGGGCGAAGCCCGCCGCGCCGTACAGCGTATCACTCAACTTGGGTTAGATGGCTTCGTGGTCAACGCCGAGGTTGAATTCAAAGAATCGGGCAAAGACGTGGCCGCCCGCAAGTACATGCAGGAACTGCGCAACGCCTTGCCGGATTTTCCCATCGGGCTGAGCACCTACCGCTACCCGTCCTACCATCCCCAATTTCCGTATACCGCCTTCCTGGATAAATGCGACCTTAACCTGCCGCAGGTGTATTGGATGGGCGCGCATAATCCCGAAGCCCAACTTACCAAGAGCCTGCGCGAGTACCAGAACATCCAGCCCTTCTGCCCGATCGTGCCTACCGGCTACGCCTTCGCCGAGTCCGGTTACGATCCACCCACCAAAAGCGAGATCAACCGCTTCATGGATACAGCTAAAGCGCTGAAGATGGGTGGGGTCAATTTCTGGAGCTGGGATTACGCCCGCAACAAACTCCCCAACATCTGGAACGCGATTGCCGAATATCCCTGGCCAAGCACACCGGCTGCCAAGGACGTTACCCAACGCTACATTGAAGCGCTCAACACCCACGACCCCGTGGCCGTGACCGTGCTGTATGCGCCCCTGGCCGTACATGTCAATTCACAACGCACTGTGCAGGGTTACGAGGCCATCCTGGGCTGGTACAACCACCTGTACAACAACGTGCTGCCCAACGGCAGCTTCGAGATCACCGGCTTTTCCGGCTCCGGCAACTCGCGCCACATGACCTGGACGGCTACTTCGCCGACCTGGCGAGTGCTAAACGGCAACGACACCTTCGGCCTCAAAGATGGGCGCATCGCCTATCATTACACCTTTTTTACCAAAGTGTGAACTTTCACCAAGGCGTGAATCTTTACCAAAGCGTAATTCATTCATCACAACAAGGTCATCCGTTTGTCCCAATAACATCAATAAAAATGAAAGACGCAGAGATCCGAATGGCTTCTCCGCGCCTTTATAACTCAATCGCAAAAATTTCAGTTTACTTGATCAGCAAGCCAGTACCCCATAGTACTAGCATACCCGCCAGCACACCAGCAAACACGACCATCGGCATATTTTCCATATCCTTTTTGATCATCTTTGCGATCTCATAAACCACCTCGAAAATCGCTCCGGCGCCGATCCCCAGGAAAAGCACAGCCAGCGTAGCTGAGGGCGTGAAGGCACCCAACCAGGAACCAACGATGGCCGGTGCCCCGCCAAGCACCCCCAACCAGACCAAGTGAGAAAATTTCGGCCGGTCGCGCAGGATGGGGGCAATAATGCCCAGCCCTTCGGTGATATTCTGAATGATGAAACCGACTACCAGGAACGTGCCTAGGGCAACTTCACCAACGTTATAAGCTGCGCCAATCGCCAGCCCCTCCCCCAGATTATGCAGACCAATTCCCAGAGCGATCAGGTAGGCGACCCCCAGGCGTTTGGTACTGCCTTCCCCTGCCGTAGCGCTCTGCCGTCGCGAAATCGCATCCAGCAGAAGAAAAGTCGCTACTGCTCCAATGCCGATCAGACCAATCCCCTGGAATGGTGCCGGTACCTTTGCAGCCTGCTCAAGGGCTTCGGATACAGTATCCAGCCCCAGGAAGATTAACAGGCCAATCGTGATCGCCATCAGGAAGGTCATCCACTCTTTGCCCAGGCTGCGCAGGGCCGGGAACCATAACAATCCCAGGAAGATGGGGATCAGGCCGACATACACACCGATCAGGGTGAAACCGAGGAAATTTGCGCCACTTGGCTCGGGAGTGAGAAAAGCGACCGGTACTTCGACATCAATTGGCACCGCGTTGGTGGTGAAGATCGTGATGGCATAAGCTTCACCCTCCACCCAACCATAATTCAGGTGAATGGTGGCAGTATCCAGGCGCGGGATCTCAGATAGGGGGATAACGGTAAATGTACGAAAGGCATCGTTGACCGCCACCTGGGCGATATGCACGGCATCCGGTCCGGAGTTGCGCACGTGGATCTCGATTTCATTCTCGCCGGGGAATACGACCCTTTCCACGGTAATGTCTTCGATCGGCACCGGTACGTTGAAATTCAACCCGGCATTGGTGTTCAGAAACACCCAGATCACAGCCGCCAGCAACACCAGCGGCAAGAGCAGCAAAAGCAGGTTCTTTAGGCCAAATCTTGTGTTGCTATCAAGTGTCGTCTCACTCATGGTCGGCTCCTTCCTCTGCACCCTCGGCCTGGACGTTGAAGTTGCCCGTCCAACCCAGTTCGGCAAACTCGGTGTTGTGAGCGTGGAACATAAAATTGCCAGGGTATTTATAGGTGAATTCCAGCATGCCGCGCTGGGCCTGGGTTTGCATGATCGTATCCGTATACTCGCTAGGTGTCAGACTGGTACCCGTCGGATAATAATCGAAGAAGTTTGCATGCAGGTGGAACGAGTTGATCAGGTCAAATTCCAGAATGTTGATCAGGAAAACGCGCACTTTGTCACCCACGTTGATGGGGATGGGATGCTTTTGGTAATGGAAGGGGATGCCGTTGACGGCGTACAGTTCGTTCTCGTCGTCGAAGTCGATATCGTAGCCATGCATGACCATCAGTAATTCGTGGTCGGCATGCGGCCAGCCTTCCTTTGGATCGATGATCATCGCACCATACAGCCCTTTAGCGATGTGGCGCGCCAACGGGAAAGCGTGGCAGTGATACAGGTGCACACCGAATGGTTCGGCATCAAACTCGTAGGTATAACTCTCTCCGGTGCCAATCAGACCCGGCCCAGCATTGGGCACACCATCCATCTCGAAGGTATGGATACCATGTGTATGAATGGTATGGGGGTGCGCGCTGGCGTTGACAAAGTTGATGCGAATGCGGTCACCCTCCGTTGCCCGAATAGTGGGGCCAGGGATACGTCCGTTATAAGTCCAGGCCGGAAACTCGATTCCTGGTGCGACTTCGATGTTTTTATCGAGCGCCACAAAATCGTATTCGCGCAGGGTCTGGCCGTTCTCCAGCGTAGAGACTGTGCCATAGTCATAATCGGTCAGGATGTCGGTGGGATTGAAGCCATTGCGCTCGTGGTCTACCTCGCCGATAAAACCGGCCGGACCGTGGGCCTCCATATGTGGGTCATGGCCTTCATGCGCGTTCGGCGCAGCATAGGTTTTTTGCTGAAGATGCTCGAACGTGGTAACACCTACCGCCCCGGCCAATCCCAATAGCCCCGTCTTCAGAAAATTTCTGCGGGTGATTTTCGCCATATTTACTCCTCATATAGAAAAGAATCAATAATAAAATTTAGGCATACATAAATCTTATTGAAATATTAACTAAATTTACATTATTTGTCAAATTAATACGCGTTAATTTATTCGAATCCCCCAAATCTTTCTACAAACTAGTCCATTATTTTATTTTTGTTCGCCAATAGCTGAAATCGCCAGCAACATCTTTTCTGAAATAAGACGGCGCGGAGAACTATTCCAACCTCTGCGCTCTGTGATTCCGTGTAAAACTTTTATTCTGGCACTGT
>JAFGRA010000275.1 GCA_016935415.1 Anaerolineales bacterium | reverse complement strand
CTTCTACGCAAGCGCCCGTGCCATTGCACTTTTCTGGATCGACTCTGGCAAAGAAAGGTTCTAGTTCCACCTGGCCTTTGATCAGCAAGTTGGTCACCTTCGCCGCGGCAGCCGAGGCGGCCGCCACCGCTTCCTGGATATTCATCGGGCCTTGAGCCGTACCCGCCAGCACCACGCCACGCACAGACGTTTCGACCGGACGCAGCTTGGGGTGTACTTCCAGCAGGAACCGGTCAACGCCGCGCGAGATCTTGAGCATTTTCACCAAATCATCCACCTGGCGTGGCATCATGCCCACCGCCAGCACAACCAGGTCAACAGGCACTTCCAGCTCTGTTCCGTAGGTCAGATAATCCTTGACCCGCACAACAACGGGCTGCGCAGCGCCATGCGGGGCCGCCTCTACTTCAGGCAATTCGTCGCCGGCGTAGTTGATAAAGCGCACCATATTTTCCAACGCATGGCGATAATACTCTTCCTGGCCGCGCCCGTAGGTGCGGATATCCTGGTAGAGATTGAAGATATTCAGTTCAGGGAAGCGTTCGCGCAGCTCATTGGCCATATGCAAATTGGCCGTGCAGCATACCCGCGAGCAATAATCATTCACTTGCCCATCCGGCTGGGGTTCGGAAACCCCTTCCCTTTGCCGGCTGCCCACACACTGGATCAGCGCCACATCCCGAACTGCACGCCCATTCCATATCAGCCGCTTTTCCCCTTTGTGCAATTCCAGGTAACGGATCAACTGTGGCAAAGTGACTACTTCAGGAAGCACGCCGTAACCATACTCCCCTTGCCGCGGCTCGTAAGGATCGAAGCCGGTCGCCACCACGATCGCGCCCACAAACAGGTCCAAGGATTTCGGCTGATCGTGCAGAACGATCTCCTGTCCATCGATAGGGATGGGCTGGCCGTCGTAATTCTCCCAATCTACCGCTGGGGTGCTGGGATAGCAGCCCGGATAAGCGCGATAGATCACTTTTCGCCTGGTGAGGCCATAATTGAACTCATCTGGCAGCTCTTGTGTACAGGCCGCCAGGATGGCTTCGGCGTTTTCATCGCTGACGCCACGCGAATGCTGCCAGATCTGCACCTGGTATTCGCCTACGTAACCGCGCACATCCACCAGTTCCGCCTGGGTGTAGATGGTAATTCTGGGATGGGAAACAACCTCATCGATCAAGGCATGCAACAGTTTGCGCGCGTTTTCATCGGTCGGGAACGCAGTTTCAAGCTGCGCTACCCGGCCGCCCAAGAACGGCGATTTCTCGATGAGCGAGACTTGAATACCAGTGCGAGCGATATCCAAAGCACAGCGCAAACCCGCGATTCCACCTCCAACAACCAAGGCGTGAGCTTCAGCATCCAGTTTCAAAGGCTCCAGCGCAGATAATAAGCGGGCCTTGGCCACCCCGGCCGACATCAGGCGGATCGCCTTGTCCGTAGCGCCTTCATGGTCTTCATGGTGCACCCACGAATCCTGCTCGCGCAGGCCCATATGCTGGTACAGGTAAGGGTTCAGCCCGGCGCGCAGCACGGCGCCGCGAAAGGTCTGCTCGTGCAGTGAGGGCGCGCAGGCGCCAATCACAACCCGGTTGACGCCTTTTTCGCGGATATCTTGCTCGATCATCGATTGCCCGGCGTCCGAGCACAAGGACATATTGGTGCGCGAGACAACCACATCGGGCAATTTTGCCAGCATTTTAGCAACCTTTTCGCACTCCACCACCTTACTGATATTGCCGCCACAGTAACAGGTATACACGCCAATGCGTGGCGCCTCATCCATCGCCTGGTTCTCTTCATCCTGCATTTTATTGATCTCATCCATTTCAGGCATATACCACCTCTTTCTCCGCAGCCGCTTCCTCAGGATGGGCGGAGCCATTTGTTTTCTCTTGCAGATACGCGGTAGCGGTAACCGCTGCGGCGCTTGCAGTGACAATACTGTCCACAATATCCATCGGCTGCATGGCCGTACCGGTCACAAAGATGCCGGGCCGGTCGGTCACACAGGGTTGGCTGTTAAAATATGGCACGTGCACGAACTGGTCTTTACCCAAGGTCACGCGATACACCTGGCGCGGGTCATAGGCCGGAACCATGCCGAGTGAAAGCACCACCAGGTCGTGAGTGCGCTCGACAATCCGCCCCTCATGGGTCAATTCTACGCGTACGACCGGATTCTGCTCCTCATCTTCACTAATCTCGGCCACTTTGCCACGCACGAATTCTACTCCCATGGCCTGTGCGTTCTGGTAAAACTGCTCGTAACCCTTGCCAAAGGTACGGATATCCATGTAATAGATCGTGATATCCGCCAGGGGCAAGGCGCCGTTGAGCAGCATGGCCTGCTTGATAGCGTACATGCAACACACGCGCGAGCAGTACTCGATTCCCAACGTGTCATCCCGCGAACCGGCGCATTGCACATAGGCGATCGAGGTTGGCTCTTTGCCATCGCCTGGGCGCAGCACGCGCCCGTAAGGGCCGGTGGGCGCCAGGAAGCGTTCCATCATCATCGGGTCGATCACATTCTTCAGTTGGCCGCCGCCGTACTCTTTCTTGGCGTCCAGGTCGGTGACTTCGAAGCCAGTGGCCAGGACGATCGAGCGGGCATGGATATTAAAATACTCTGGCTGTTGGGTAAAATCGACCGCCGAAACCGGGCAGATCTTTTCACACTTGCCACACAGCAGGCAGTTTTCGATATCCAGCACAGCCTTTTGCGGCACCGCGGTAGCAAACGGCACCCGGATGGCCCGGTACGAGCCCAGGTTTCGATCCCAATGGCTGGCCACGGTAATCGGGCACTCGAATTCACACTGCCGGCAGCCCGTGCAGCTTTTCTCGTTCACATAACGCGGCTTTTGAAGCACATTTACGTCAAAATCGCCGTCGCTTTCCTTGACGCTTTGCACCTCGCAGTAAGTGAACAGTTCGATATTGGGATGGTGCGCTACGGCAGACATCTTTGGGGTGGTGATGCAGCTGCAGCAGTCCAAAGTCGGAAAAACCTTGCTCAACTGGATCATCTTCCCACCGATGCTCGGCTCACGCTCCACCAGAATGACTTTGTTGCCCTGGTCGGCCAGGTCCAGCGCGGTTTGCATTCCGGCAATTCCGCCGCCGACTACCAGGGCGTCTACATGCT
>JAFGRA010000274.1 GCA_016935415.1 Anaerolineales bacterium | reverse complement strand
GAATTGGGCGCGGAAGTCCAGATTGGACACGCCGCGGAGAACGTGCGCGGGGCCAGTGTGGTCGTGCGCTCCTCGGCCGTTCCCGATGACAATGTGGAAGTGCGCGCCGCGCATGCGCTGGGTATTCCGGTGCTCAAGCGCAGCGAGTACTTGAAAGACCTACTGGATGGGTATTTCACGATTGCGGTAGCCGGTACGCACGGCAAGACCACTACCACCGCCATGCTGGCCTGGGTGTTGACTGCTCTCGATCAGCAGCCCAGCTTCATCGTCGGCGGTGACGTGGCAAACCTGGGCACCAACGCCCGCGCCGGGGAAGGGGCGGCTTTCGTGATCGAGGCTGATGAGTACGATTATATGTTCCTGGGGCTGGAGCCGACGATTGCTGTAGTTACCAACGTGGAGCACGACCACCCGGATTGCTTTCCGACCGAGGAAAATTTCGTTGAGGCTTTTGAGGATTTCGTCGACCGCTTGAGTATCGAAGGTACGCTGATCGCCTACGATGGCGACCCGGTGTGTGTCGATCTGCTCGAGCAGGCCGCTGAGGATGATAACCTGCCGGTGTCTTATGGAATTTATGCAGACGAGGACAGCACTGTCAATAACACGATCAGCCTCGACGGCGTGATGATTCTTAACAATGCTGATGTAAATGATGACGAAGATGAGGGCGATGAGGACATCGCAAACGATCAGCCGATCTATAACGCCCGCGACTTGCAGCCCCAGCCGGGGGCCGGGTATTCCTTTGCCGCTTACCGCCTGGACGAGTTCCTCATGCAGGTCAATTTGCAGGTGCCCGGCAGACATAACGTATTGAATGCCCTGGCTGTGATCGCCGTGACCGACCTGCTGACCCTCCCGGCCGAGCAAGTGGCCGCGGCGTTGGGACAGTTCGTGGGGGCCGGGCGGCGTTTCGAGGTGGCCGGTGAGGCTGCCGGGGTGCTGGTGATCGATGATTACGGCCATCACCCGACCGAAATTCGCGCCACGCTGGGGGCGGCCCGCGACCGTTACCCCGACCGCCGTATTTGGGCGGTGTGGCAGCCCCACACTTATTCGCGGGTGCTGGATTTACAGGATGAATTTGCCAATGCTTTTGGCAACGCTGACCGCGTGGTGGTGACGGATGTGTTTGCTGCCCGCGAAAGCAGGCCGGAAGACTTTGTGATTGAGGATGTGGTCGCCAGTGTGCAGCACAGCGACGCAGTCTTGAAAAAGACGCTCGCCGAAGCTGCCGTATATTTGATTGCCCAGGTGAAAGCCAATGACGTGATCCTGGTGCTTTCTGCCGGTGATGCGACTGAGATCAGCCGGCAAGTGTTGCAAGCTCTTGGAGAGGAGGCGCAGCAAAATGTCTAGTGTCAAGGTAAAGAAAACGCGAAAATTTGCAGCCGAAAGTTTGTTATGGGAAATGGGATTGGTGAACGTACCCAGTCCGAATCCGAAGCAAAAACAGCAAGCAGCAAAAATGAATGAAAAGCGTTTGAAGGTCATTTTCGACACGATCTTGCGGTGAGAGATAAAGGAGGTACGGCATGGCCGAACCGAACGGAAAACGTAAATATAAACTAGACGTGGTCATCGACCAACAGATGCGCCTGGAAAAGGTTGGGGATCAACAACCCCGCAGTGACGACAAAAGATTTCCCGGTGCACATTTGCAAGGTGAAGCGTTCACTAAAGACCTGCTCGATAAGCTCATCGACCGGGTGAAAAGGATTTAATGCCTGTAATGACCACCACCCTGCCGCTGGAGGCGCTGCGCGCGGCTTTCAAGGATCGTTTGGAAGAAAACGCCGAATTGGCGCGTTATTCCTCGGCGCGCGTTGGCGGAAAGGCGGATGCCCTGGTGGTGGTGCGCTCGGCGGATGAACTGGCTGAGATCGTTTCCTGGCTGTGGTCGCAGGATGTGCCTTTCGTGGTGTTGGGCGGTGGCTCGAACGTGCTGGTCAGCGACGCCGGGGTGCGTGAATTGGTGCTGCTCAACCGGGCGCGTACGGTGCGCTTCGGCGGCAAACCCGGCGCGGTCGCCTTGTGGGCCGAATCGGGCGCAAATTTCGGCGCGATTGCCCGGCAGGCTGCCCAGAAAGGCTATTCCGGGCTGGAATGGGCGGGCGGAATCCCCGGCACGGTGGGGGGCGCGGTGTTTGGTAATGCCGGGGCGCACGGAGGGGACGTGGCCGGGAACCTGATGATGGCAGAAATCTTGCATCGTACAGAGGGCCAGGTAATTTGGCCCAAGGAGCGCCTGGAATTCGCCTACCGCAGCAGTTGGCTGAAGCGCAATCCCGGCCAGGCGGTGGTGCTCTCGGCGACGTTGCGTCTGGAACAGGGCGACCCGGCCGAGATCGAAGCCAAGATGGACGAATTCGTGGCTTTCCGGCGCAAGACCCAGCCGCCTGGGGCCAGTATGGGCTCGATGTTCAAGAACCCGCCGGGTGATTACGCCGGACGCTTGATCGAAGCAGCCGGTTTGAAGGGCACCCAGGTGGGCGGGGCGCAGATCAGCCCGCTGCATGGCAATTTCTTTGTCAATTTGGGCGAGGCAAGCGCCACAGATGTGTATGCATTGATCCAACAGGCCAGGGAGACGGTCGCCCGGGAATTTGGCGTTGAACTGGAACTGGAAATCGAATTACTTGGTGAATGGTAGGAAACGGAAAGATCGAAGATCTTTCTTAGGAGAAAATCCTCGATCTTCTCCACGGAATGTATTTGATAAAAAATGATGATGGATAAAAAATTACAGCTTGGCGTATTGTTTGGAGGGCGATCCGGTGAACATGCCGTATCGTTGATGTCGGCGCGTTTCATCCTCAGCGTGCTCGACCCGGACAAATATGCCATTACTGAAATCGGCATTACGCGTGATGGGCAGTGGCTGACCGGTGAGAACGCCCTGCAGGCGCTGACCGATGGCGATACCTCTGGCTTTACCCCGGTGACGATCCTGCCCGACCCGGCCCGTTCCGGCCTGTACAGCTTACAAGATGGCGAAGAACGTTTCCTGGGAGAGCTGGACGTGGTCTTCCCGGTGCTGCATGGCACCTTTGGCGAAGACGGCACACTACAAGGCCTGCTCGAAATGGCCGACCTGGCCTATGTTGGCCCTGGTGTGGTGGGGGCGGCGGTGGGTATGGATAAGGGCGTGTTCGCCGATGTGATGCGCGCCAATAACATTCCGATCGTGCCAACGATTGTGATCCTGCGCAGCGAGATCCACATGGATATGCAGACTGCATTGGACAAGATCGAAGCTTTTGGTGCATATCCATTGTTCGTCAAACCGGCTAACCTGGGTTCTTCGGTTGGCATCAGCAAGGTCAAGAGCCGCTCCGATCTATTGGAAGGCTTGATGGAAGCGGCCGAGTACGACCGCCGCGTGGTGGTGCAGAAAGGCCTGAACGTGCGCGAGATCGAGGTGGCTGTATTGGGCAATGATAACCCGCAAGCCTCGGTGCCTGGGGAAGTGCTGCCCGGCGCAGAGTTCTACTCCTACGATGCCAAGTACCACGATGTGCACTCGAAAACCGTGATCCCGGCCGAGTTGCCCGCAGAGATGATCGAACACATTCGCGACCTTGCCGTGCGTGCTTACAAAGCCATTGACCTGGCCGGATTGGCACGCGTCGATTTCTTTCTGGAAAAGGACACCGGCGAACTATACATCAACGAATTGAATACGATCCCCGGCTTCACCCAGATCAGCATGTACCCGATGTTGTGGGAAGCCAGCGGAGTTTCGAATCAAGCATTAGTCGACCGGTTGATCGAGTTGGCCCTGGAACGCAAGGCTGACCGCGATGCAACCAAACGTGATTTCCGGAGGGATGCTGTCTGATGGCTGCTAGCCAGCGAGACCCCAAACGCTCGGACATGGTTCGGGCGCGGCGGGTAAGTCGTAAGCCTCGCAAGAAGGCGCTGAATGGAAAGCAGCGCAATTCGAACGCGTCCCGCAATATGCCGCCGATGGTCACGCGCACGAACACGACCACCAACTACGTGCGCTCCAATGGGCGCAAGGCCAAGGACCGCCGCGGCCGCAGCAACGTCAAGGAAACCAGCCGCCGCTACAATGTGGCCTTGAATACCCAGGGCGCGGAACTGCGCTTACCGGCTATCCCGGTCGTCAAGGTGGGCTGGCGTATTATTTCCGGGTTCATGGTGATCCTGACCCTGTTCGCGATTTACTACCTGTGGACTTCACCGGCCATGCAGGTACAGAGCATCGAGTTGGTCGGTGTCGAGCGCATCTCCACCGAGCAAATCAGTGACGCCTTGCAGGTGGTCGGTAGCCCGATCTTCACCGTTGACCGTACACAGGTGATTCAAATCTTGCAGGAGAATTACTGGGAACTGGTAGATGCTTCGGTGAGCGTTGGCTTCCCGGCTCGCATCGTGGTCGAAGCCGGCGAACGCCAGCCGGTCTTGCTGTGGAAGGACCACCAGACCGATTACGAAGTGTGGGTCGACCTAAATGGGGTATCTTTCCCCAAGCGCTTCGAGATGGAAAACTTGGTCACCGTGGTGGCGATGGAACCGCCGCCTCCATTGTGGGCCACGGAAGAGCCTGAGGAAGGCGAAGCAGCACCGGATGCAGAAGCTACCGAAGAGGCGCTCGACCCGGAAACGGCCTTGCTCAAGGAACACCAATTGATCACGCCGCAGATGGTCGCCGCGATTTTGGCGGTTGGTAAGCGCGCTCCGGCGGATACCATGCTGGTCTATGACCCCGAACATGGCCTGGGTTGGGTCGACCCCGAAGAAAACTGGCAGGTCTATTTCGGTAGCAGCCCTGACAACATGGATATAAAATTAAAGGTCTACGCGGCCATTGTGGAAGAACTCAAGGCCAAGAATATTCAACCTGTTTTGATCAACCTGGAACATTTGCACGCTCCGTTCTATCGACTGAATCGCTAAATATTTATGGACGCACCAATTATTGTAGGGATCGATATCGGCACTACCAAGATCTGCACGCTGGTCGCCCGCGTGGAGCGGGATGGGCGCGTGCGCATCTTGGGGGTGGGCATCGAACCTTCCCAGGGCATTCGCAAGGGTGCCGTGGTCGATTTGGGCGCGGCCACACAGGCGATTGCGCATTCGATTGACAAAGCCGAGCGCACCTCCGGTTTGGAGATCACCTCGGCACTCGTCAGCCTGGCCGGGTCGCACGTTTCTTCGATCAACAGCCGCGGTGTGGTGGGTATCTCCCGTCAGGTGATCGACGAGAACGACGTGGCGCGGGCGATGGAATCGGCCCGGGCAGTTGCCATCCCACACAACCGCGAAGTGATCCATGTGATCCAGCGCGGTTTTACCGTCGACGGTCAGGATGGCATCCGGATGCCGATTGGCATGCACGGCTACCGGCTGGAAGTCGAAGCGCACATCATCACCGCTGCGGCGGCCACAGTCGATAACCTGCGCCAGTGTGTGGCCGCTTCCGGTGTGAATGTGACCGAGTTCGTGCTCAACCCGCTGGCCTCGGCCGAAGTGGTGCTGACTGAGACCGAACGCGAGATGGGCGTGGTGGTGTGCGACAT
>JAFGRA010000033.1 GCA_016935415.1 Anaerolineales bacterium | reverse complement strand
GGGGGCTACCTTCACCAGCGCCCTGATCTTATTAGGCATGGCAGCCGTGTCGCTCGGCCTGCTGCGCTGGCTCACCCACCTGGACAACCACCAGCACGACCCCATCGCCGACCGCTAAAGCCAACCGGTCACTTGATATACCCCATGGTTAAGCGCATAACTTTTTCGATTTCTTGCGCTTGCTGGGCATAGCGGGGGAGTTTAACGGGTTTGGCTTTCTCGTCAAAGTACATCCCGGTCATATTTTCCACTTCTTTGGCGGTTACCAGATAGGTGTAAATCTCCGCCATCTGCTCCGCTGAAATCGCCGATTTGGTCTTGAGGGCATACAGCTTTTTCATGAACTCGGGCACCCCGGCGTATTTCTGCTCGACATCTACCGGAATCGCAGGCACCCGAATGCAATTTGCAGTGATGTTTTCACCCTTGCCCTTTTCAGCCAGCCACAAAGTATAAATAATTTGAGCCAGCTTGGATTGATAATAGGCATTTTGCACGCTGAACGGCCTCGACTTGAACTCAGGATCATGGATGTCTACCTTGAGAAATGGTTTGGCAAGCAGTCCTTTTGAAGCGATGGTGATCACGCGGCCTTGCGCACTATTTTTGAGCGCCTCCCACAGCAACTCGGTGAGCAGCACCGGCCCGATATGATTGGTTGCCCAGACGCGCTCGATGCCTTCGCCGGTTTCGACGCGCTGCTTCTGGGTGATATCGAAGATGGCCGCGTTTTGAATAAGGCCATCCAGGCGGTTGTACTTTGCCAGGAACACGGCAGAAAATTCGCGGATGGACGCTTGCAGCGCCATATCCACGATCATCAATTCCACCTTGTCGCTCCCGGATATTTCCTGCACTTCGCGCCGTGCTTTTTCGCCGCGTTGCAGGTTGCGGCAGGCCATGATCACGCGCCAACCCTGCTGTGCGATTTGAATTGCCGCCGCCTTCCCAATGCCGGAGTTTGCGCCGGTGATGATGTAGATTTTTTCGTCCATTGTTATCTCCTGAAGGTATTGCCAGGTAAATGTGCAAAAGAATTTAGAAAACAAAGCAGCTCACAAGCACATTTACCCAAGAAACTGACCGTTAATGACCTTTGTATATTTACGAATATCGAATGGTCAGTTACCCAAATCCATGCCGCATAAACTCGATCAGGTTGTATAGATCCGTCAGCGTGTCTTCCTGCGCGGCTTGCGAATCGCTGTAAATTTCATCGAAATGGTTGAATAGAAAAAGCACCGTGCGCTTGATGAAGTCAAGCGGGAATTGGGTATTGAACACGCCTTCTTGATAGGCCTGGGCAAATATGGGTGCCAAGATTTCTTCATCCTCCTGCGCCATTTCCAATTCCTGCAGCACAACCGCATAAATGGCGTTATCCTTTTCACCCGAAAAACGCCTGGCAAGCGCGTGATAGGCGGGATACTGCTCGGCAAACTGAATACCGTACTGCGCCTGCTGCTTGAACAGCTCAAAAATATCGGCCGGGGTATCCTCCCCAGCTTGCTTCGCCATTTCTGCCTGGATGAATTTCCACTTGGTTTCGGAAGCCGCCTTCATCAACTGGATATAAAGGTCCTTTTTATCCTGAAAGTAATGGTAAAAGGTACCTTTACTGGTCTCCGATATTTTAATGATTTCGTTGACCGAAGCGTCATCGAAGGACTTCTGGGAAAATTCTTCGAGCGCGGCTTGCAGAATATCGATCTTTTTTTGATTCATGGTTGCTCCACATCGGCAAACGCATTATTGATAATCATGATCTCGCCTCATAGACCATATAGTCTAGACCAGTCGGTCTAATAATACATCAGGCGATGAGTTCTGTCAATGCTTCAGAAAGATATCGCGTTGAATAACCGATTTTTTTAAAAAAGAACCCTTTCCCGATCTATACCTTCAATCACCCCATAACAACATTAGGTATCTATTTCCCCTTCTTGCACACTTGCATTTAGTTTTTCCGCCTTATTTCTCCCTCACCCCCGGCTGCGCCGACCCCCTCTCCCGCTGGGAGAGGGGAAACATCCGCAGAAGCATAGCTTCAAGGATGTGGGGTGAGGGGTTTATTTCAAGACGCAATATATATTGCAAACACCTTTATATTAAATAATTCATTTGCAAAACAATTACAAAAAAACTCTTTACAAATTAGAACTCTTGTTCTATAATAATTAAAAAATTAGAGGAATACACCCAATATTAGATATACTCCTCTATGGCGTACACAGAAGTTTGTTTGAGAAAGGGGTTCTCTTATCTAACCAACTACTGTATACTAGGGTTCGAACAAGACATCAGCGGAGTCAATTCCTTGTCCGGATTTTTGGCAAAAGCTGATGTCTTATTTCTTACCACAAGGAGGATCATACTGATCTCGGATCTTTCTCTCGATCGACATTCGTTGAGCCTCCCCCGTGTAGTAAGCTGCATAGCGAATCCCCCCATTATTCGCGTTCCGGTTCCAACAAGTTGTCCGATTGTGGGTTTCCACACGTGTCTTAACATGAGCGGATTCGCCCACATCAAGAACTTTGTAATTGCTGTTGGATGTGGGTGTCAAAATTACATAGACACCGCTCCGATTACTGAGGGAACTTGTGTATAAGTAGGGTCCCTCAAAATCATATCCTACTATTTCGATGCTCATCTGAGCACCTCCTATTTAGGGATAGTTAATTAGGGGTGCTACGACGATGTCGCTTCACACGGGTCTTGCCACGACTATTCGGCTTACGCCGAGCGTGCGGTTTGACCGGGACAATTTTTTTACCTTTATTTGTCTTTGCCATTGCAGTCGCTCCTTTCTCACTTCGGGGATTTCTCACATGCCTGAAATCTCACTTGGAGGTCTCAATAATTCCAAGACAGGCATCATGAAATAGCGAATGTCAAGAAAATCTGATCAAACATTAATCACAAAACGTGAAATCTATGCTATAATTTTACAAATGAGTATAATCTAATTTTTTGTAAATTGCAAGCAAAATTATCACATTTTGTGAAATCTTTAAGATTGGAGGAAGGAGACATAAAATGGGAACCAATCTCTACCATAGGATTGGCTTACAAATCAAACGCGCACGTGAAAGGCTTGGAATATCCCAAGAGGAGCTTTCAAAGGCAATTGGATATAATTCGCCAGCATCAATATCACATTATGAATCAGGTCAAAGAAAGGTTAGTATTGAAGATCTGCAAAAAATTTCGGATTTTTTAGGGTTACCTATAAGTCACTTCATCGATTCTAACGAACCAAAACCAGAGATACAGAAATTCCAACTTCGGGCTACTGGTATTAGACCAGCAGTGCAAGAAGATATTGAAGAGTTTTTAGAGTTCGCAAGTAAACACGGAAGAATTCCCTATAAATTTAGTTTTAGCACTCATGACCTATCACCAGGCGAAGCTGCGAGTAAAGTGCTAGAATTAGCAGAGATCATAAATCCCCCTACCAACCCATTAGAGATAGCTGAAAAGATTAATATTCCAGTATTCTATTGGGATTTCCCAGATGAGGTTTCAGGAATTTACGTTCCTAGTGAAAATAAATCATGTATTGGTATAAATCAAAATCACCCGAATGTTCGTCAAAGATTTTCGCTCGCACACGAAATTGGTCATTTTGTTTTTCCCGCCGATGAGGAAATATATTTAGATTTTATTGATAATGATATATATTCTCATTTTTACGACAATGATCGCCAAAAACTTGAAACCAAAGCAAATCAATTTGCAGCTGATTTATTAATGCCAATGAATTGGGTAAGAAACGAATTTCATAAAGTCGGCGAATCTGGTCTATCATTACTAGCTCAAAAATTTCAGGTAAGTGAACAAGCTATATGGTTTAGATTATTAAACCTTCACCTTGTAAGTGAATTCTAGGCTAGAAATCAAACAACTTAAAAAGGTGGCTTTTAGAAGCCACCTTTTTAAATTTATTCAACTAACACACTAACACTCACTAAACCCGCAGTTGTAGCACTTCCGGCAGCCTTCCTCGGCGATCACGGCGGCGTGGCCGCATTCCGGGCACAGGTCGCCCTTCACCTGGTGGGCCTTATGGGCGTCGGGGGCAGTACCATTCTGCTCTTCCTGGGTGAAGGCTTTCAAGGCCAGGCCGCCGTTCTGCTTGGCAACCGGCTGGTGGTCTTCTTCCACATCGGTGTTCTCCAGGTACTCGGCCAGGGCGTGCGCCACGCCGTCCGGCAAGGAGCGCACCCGGTTGGGGCCAAAGCCCAGCGAGCGCCCGCCGCCGATGCCGACCAACTGACGGTAGACTTCGCGCAGGCGTTCACGCGGCGAAACCGGCGAACTCAGCCGCAGGACGTAGGAGGTCAGGCGGCCAATCGCTTCCGACACCGCCGCCGTCTCCGAACCGGCCTTGGCCGTATTCAGGAAGACCTCGAAAGGCTGATTGCCGCCGTTGTGGTTGATGGTCACGAAAGCCTTGCCCACCGGCGTATCGACGTGGAAGGTGCTGCCCGCTAGGAAGCGCGGGCGCGGCTTCTTGGTCTCGTTCCACAGCACGAGTTGCTCTTCACCCTGCTGCTTCTTTTCGGCGGTCTTGTGCGTTTCCAGCACCACCACCTCGCGCGAGCCGGTCACATACACCGTAATGCCCTTGGCGCCCAGTTCCCAGGCCAGCGAGAAAGCCGTAGCCACATCCGCGACCGTTGCCCCGGCCGGGAAATTGATCGTCTTCGACAGGCTGTTATCGACGAAAGCCTGCAAAGCACCCTGCATGCGTACGTGCTCTTCGGCGGTGATGTCGCTGGACACCACGAATACGTCGCTGATCTGCTCCGGCAGTTCGGCAATGCCCTGGCAATTGCCCTTCTCGACCACTTGCTGAACGATGCGCTCGCGCGTCGCCGTGTCCATGCCGCTGTCCATCAAAGCCTGCTCGAACAGCGGGCTGGTGTAGGTCAGCTGTAAATCTTTGCCGTGATCGTTGACGTGGCGGATGTAAGCCAGCGCGAAGGTCGGCTCGCAGCCGTAGCCCTCGCAGCCCGAAACGGTCGCGATCGTGCCCGTGGGGGCGATGGTGGTCTGGGCGGCGTTGCGGATGCCGTGCTGCTTGATGCCGGCGATCACCTGATCCCAATCGACCTCCGGGCGGCCGTAATCGCGCTTGTAGGCTTGCAGCGGCTTGGGAGCCTGCCAGGTCACGTTATCGGGGTCGTAGATACTGCCGCTGATCGCCGGGAACGGGCCGCGCTGCTCGGCCAGCTGGATACTGGTCAGCATCGAATGGTAGCGCACGAACTCCATCACCTGGGCCACGAACTCCTGCCCCTCTTCGGAGCCGTAGCGTACCCCGGCGTGGTACAGCAGGTCGGCCAGTCCCATGATGCCCAGCCCGATGCGGCGGGCGCGCATGGCGGCCTCGCGCAGCTGCGGCACGGCCGGGACGTAGGCGTTCTCATCGACCACGTCATCCAGGAAGCGCGTCGCCAGGGCGGTGCTTTCTTCTAATTTCTCCCAATCCACCCCGCCGTACGGTCCCATATGCTCGGCCAGGTTGATCGAACCCAGGCAGCAGTTCTCGTATGGGCCAAGCCATTGCTCGCCACACGGGTTGGTGGCTTCCAGGGTATACAGGTGCGGGACGGGGTTGGAACGGTTGGCCGCGTCCAGGAAGAGCATGCCCGGCTCGCCGTTGTGGTGGGCCTGGGCGATGATCTTGTTGAACAAGTCGCGGGCGCGCACCGTGCGGTAGGTCTTGATCGGGATGCCGATCTTTTCGGCCTCTTCCAGCGTGCCCTGGAACTCCTTGCTGCGCGGCGAATTCACGTCGATGAAGCGTAGATCCCAATCGGCATCATCTTTGACGGCCTGCATGAAGGCATCGGTCACACCGACCGAAATATTGAAATTGGTGATGGCGTTCTCGGAGGTTTTGCAGGTGATGAACTGCTCGATATCAGGGTGGTCGACACGCAGCACGGCCATGTTGGCGCCGCGGCGCGTGCCGCCTTGGGCCACTTCGCCGAAGGCCTGATCGTAGACGCGCAGGAAACCCACCGGGCCGGTGGCTTTACCGGCCGAAGACTTCACCAGCGAGGCGTGCGGGCGCAGCCGCGAGAACGAGAAACCGTTGCCGCCGCCGGTCTGCTGGATCAGGGCTGCATCACGCAGCGTCTGGAAGATCCCAGCCTGGTCGCGGCCCATGTCATCGGTAATCGGTAATACGAAGCAGGCCGCCAATTGCCCGATCGGCGTGCCTGCCCCGGTGAAGGTCGGCGAGTTGGGGAAGAAGCGTTTGCTGCCCAATAAACGATAAAACATCTCCGCACTTTGCAGCTCGTCCTCGTCCCATTGCTTCTCTACCTTGGCAACGTGATACGCCACCCGCCAGAAAGTGTCCTCCGGCGTCTCAATCGACTGGCCGTCTTTGCCGCGGCGCATGTAGCGCCGCTCAAAGACCCGTAAGGCATTCTCGGATAATTCAATTTTCGGCAAGTCGGCGGGGATGGGGGGTGTCGGTAACAAGCCGTTCTTTGCTTTGATGTTCTCTTTATCTTTGAGCATGGTATGCTCCTCCTGTTTAACCATTAAATGATGATTTTTTCTGAGTCGACAGACAAAGACACCCGAGCGCGTCGGTCTGCTGCGGGTGTTTGCGGTTTTAGCTTTCGATTAAGCGGTCGATTTCGCTACGGATGGCGTGCAGGTCGTCCAGCCCCAGGTAAACCAATGCAAAGCGGATGTAGGCGATCTGGTCCAGGTCTTTCAAACCGGCGATCACCATATCCCCCACCACGCGCGATGACACTTCCGATTTACCCATACGCTGCAAGGTCGCTTCAATCTCACCGATCAGGCGGTCGATGTCGGCCGCCGCGACCGGGCGTTTCACACAGGCCAGGCGCACACCGTGGCTGAGCTTCTCACGGTCGAATTCTTCGCGCGTGCCGTCTTGCTTGATGATCAAGGGTGTCGCCAGAATCGGGCGTTCGTATGTGCTGAAACGTTTGCCGCATTTTTTGCACTCTCGGCGGCGGCGAATACCCCCGCGGCTGTCATGGGTTGTATCGACGACTTTGGTTCCTTCATTATCATTGTCCTGACAATGTGGACAAATCATATACACCTCATATAGAACAGATGTCCCCCGTATCCGTGGGGGGTAGTACTTTAGTACCCCTTACATGTTGCGGTTTTTCTTGAGTGAAAACATTCTATCATAAGCAGTTCACACTGGCAAGCGGAATCGCCGCGAAAATCGCTTTTTCCCGAAAACTTTAAGATTCCCGCCACATCCATCACAATGTCCAGACAAGGCTTTTACCCCCACTGGTGGGTGCCACCCCCTAAGAACATCCCCCTACCCCCATATTCGCAAGTCAGCCATTCATCAGTCTTTGTCGGTGGCAGCTATTGCAATTTTCCAAAATATGCCCCTCGGAAATCCGTTCGATCTGTCATTCCGAACGCAGTGAGGAATACCCGAAAGCATACTTGAATAATTAGCTACTCTGATTAATCATTTATTTCTCTTGCACTTGCGTCTTCACAGGTATTCCTAGCCTTTCTGAGCTTCGCTCAGCAGGCATCGGAATGACAAATGAAAGCTCATCCTTAAGGATCGAAGTAAGGACGACATCATCATTCTAATGTCCCGTGGTCGCCACTATCTCAATTAAATGCAAACCTCCCCGTGCGAGGGCAACCGGGGAGGCTGGCAAAAGATTGCGCCGGTTCCAGTGGAGGACTGGTTCCGTTCGCCATCAGTTTAGGCTAAATTGTCAAACACACCAATCAACTACCAGTAAGGGTAAACTGAGGTCAAAATCCCTATAGCATAGCCGCAAAGCCAGATCAGTTGATCCGCTTGCGCAGGAACGTCGGGATGTCCAGGTCTTCGGGATTGAAGGCAGCTGGTTGCACCTCGGCATGCGCCATTTGCTGGTTGCTCGGTTGAGCAGCCTGCGATGGTTGGGTTTGATCGGGTAGTGACCGGCTGCGCAGCATTCGCCGCGGCATACCCGCACTATCAAAACCCGTGGCAATCACCGTAATGCGAATATCCTCGTCCATGTTTGGATCGACCACGGCACCAAAGATCAGGTTGACGTCCGGGTGAGCGGTTTCCTTGATGATCGCCGCCGCCTGGTTGACCTCGAACAGCGAGAGATCGGAGCCGCCGGTTACGTTGAACAGAATGCCGCGCGCCCCGTCGATGGTGATATCGAGCAGGTTGCTGGTGATCGCCTGTTCGGCGGCCACACGCGCCCGGTCCTCGCCGGAAGCCCGGCCAACCGCCATCAACGCCGCCCCACCTTCGGACATGATCGCGCGCACATCTGCGAAGTCCAGGTTGATCAGGCCGGGAACCGTGATTAGTTCGGAAATACCCTGGATACCCTGGCGCAGCACATCGTCAGCCAT
>JAFGRA010000273.1 GCA_016935415.1 Anaerolineales bacterium | reverse complement strand
GGCCGTGGCGTCCGTTTCTGAATTGTCTGATTCTATGCCGTAGTTTGCTTCTAGTTTATTCAGCCAGTCTGGCTTGGGCCGGTCGGCGGCCATATCCGGGATTTCCATGGTCGAGCTTTTTGGTTCGTCACTTTGCTCGGTTTCCTGTCGAATTTCTTCGTCCAGTTCGTTGAGCCAATCCGGTGTGGGTTTACTCTCGCCGGGGGGCTGCATGTCAATCGTGGCGCGCTTGGGGTCTTCCGTTGCCGGTTTGGCTTTGGCGCTGGGGCCAAATTCCACCTTGGGCAGTTCCAGCCCTTGCGCTTCTACCGGCGCGGCTGTCGGCGGTTTTTCTGCTTCCTGTTCCTGATACGCCATCCAGTCGGGCTTTGGGCGGTCGGGCATGGGCGGTGATGGTTCTGGCGCGGCGGCTTCCCTTACCGGAGCAACAGGTTCCGGTTTTTCGGCCGGTGGCTTGGGGGGCTGCGCTTGTTGTTCGGCGCGCAGCGCGGGCGGTGCAGCGGGTGCTGCCGGAGGTTGTTCAACTGGTGCCGGAGCCGGTTCCGGGGTTGGCTCAGGGTCTGGTTCGGGCGGTGCGGCTGGGGGCTGTTCCACTTTAGGGGCCGGAGGTTGGGCCGGTTTTTCTACGGCCGGGGATGGTTCGGGCGCAGCCGGTTGTAATGGGGCTGCTTCTTCCAGTTCAGGGATGACCTGAGTATTTGGATTGATCGGTGATGCCGAAGCGGGCTTTTCCGCCGGGGGACGTGCTGGGGCAGCGTTGGTGGGTGGCGCGGCTGCTTTTTGGAGCAGCACTGGGGAGAAGGCATCTTCTGGAGGTTGCTCTTCTTCCGCGCTCTCGTCCAGCCAGCGCGGCTTGGGAATACCCTGGAAGGGGGATTTTGGCAGCACCGGTTCGGATTTGCGTTCCTCGATGACCGGGGTTTCTGTTTGCGGTTGGGGCTTTGCGGGTTCCGGGGGCGATGCCACAACTTCTTCGTGGTCGCCAGCTTTTTCCAACTCGATCAGCCAATCCGGCTCGTCAAGATCTTCGACCGGTGGTTCGCTTTGCGGGGTGGTGTCCGGGGCCGGAGCCTGTTCTGCTTTGGCGCGCTGTTCTTCGGCGGCTTTTTGGCGTTCGGCTTTCAATTCGCCGGTCTGCACGACTTCTTCGACGGTGGGAATGCTGGGGGTGGACGGGAATTCGTCGCCATCCATCGGCAGGTAGGCGGTGCGGGCCGGATTTGCTTTTTCAGCCGAGGCTTTAGGCGGCGATTTCATGATCCCGGTCAGGCGCCCGAGTCCCTTGGCGCTGGGGTTGAAAGGCTCGCTGAGCAGGTCTTGGGCAATCTTGTTGTATGGGTTGAGGCGGAGGACTTCCCCCAGGCAATAGGCGCGCATATTGGGATCTGGCGAAATGTATCCTAACGCCAGCCAGCCCCACTCGGAGACTGGATTGTCGCGCACGACCCTGGAAAGGATTTCACGCGCGGTGCCAAAATCTCCGGTTTCTGCGGCAATGATGCTTTTTTGTAATAGATCCTCAGTTGTCATACTTCGCGTACTTCACAATGTAGTGTTGTGATGTTTGCTTGATTGCATAATGCCGATCGATGGCAACAATGATGTGTTTGTTGATCTCTAGCCAAGCTGCAAGATTGATTCCAGACAGGTATTTCTAACTCACAGCCAAAGAACCCCTATCTGGGAAATCTTACCACAACCATTATAGGATGAATCTGGCCTTGCGAATTTGTCAGCTACGTTACAAATTTAGGGCAGTCTGTCAGCCAATCTAGGAACACCTACCGGTTGGAAAAGTGTCTGGAAGCGTTTACGGGTGCTGTTTATACCACTTTTAGGCCGGTGATCTTGCTGAGCAGATGCCGGATTCCCCACAGTGGTGGATACAGGAGTATATGAACGATCAGGCTGATGCCGAATACCAGGGCAACTGCCCGCAGGGCGTTGTTCATGAACGGTGCCAGCGAGGCTTGCATCCAGCTACCGGCCCCCAGCAGGAAGGCCAGCAAGGCAACGCTCAGGATCACCAGGCTGAGCGGCAGCCAGGCGCGTCGGTCGCTTGCGGAGGGCAGCATTGTGCTGCTGACTGCCAGGGTGAGGTACAGCCATACCCAGAAATCGGACTGGTTGGGGAAGGCCACGATCACGTCCATCAGGGCGGCCATGTCGCCCTGTACCAGCGGTGCCCACATGGCAGTCAGGTTCAAACCCCAGATACCGGCGTAAGCCACAAACAACCCGCCAAAGACCAGCGGGGCCGCCCCAATCAGGGCGTCGCGCACGATACCGACCTGGGCAGTTTCGACGTAGCCCATTTGCAAGCGGCCGTCTTTCATGGGACGCGGCAGCAGCGAGAGCCTGCCGGTGCGCACGCCCAGCAGGCGCGCCACCAGGTAGTGGCTGCCCTCGTGCAGCAGCACGCCTGGAAAGAACAGCAGCGAAAACAAGATGATGGTCACTTCCGGGCGGCGGGTCAGCAGCAGGAAGATCGCCTGGGTTTCGCGCTGCAAGCGGCGCTGGAAAAATAAGAGTGGCCCCAGCGTAAGCGGGAGCCACAATAAGCCGTCCAATCGACTATCCTTGTAAGGATCCGGTTGTTGCGTTCAGAAACCTGCCGGTTAGCGTGCCGCTTCGGTGATCTGGACGAAAGAATCGGCCTTGAGCGAAGCGCCGCCCACCAGGGCGCCGTCTACGTCTGCTTCCTGGAAGTATTCGGCGGCGTTCTCGGGCTTGACCGAGCCACCGTACAGCACGCGCACGCTCTGGGCGATACCTTCGCCGAATAGACCGGCCATCACCGGGCGGATCACGCCGCCGATCACTTGCACGGCGTTCTCGGGGGTGGAGGCGCGGCCGGTGCCGATGGCCCAGACCGGTTCGTAGGCGATCACCAGCCCGTCCCCGGACTTGATTTCGATGCCTTGCAGCCCGTCCATCATCTGGCGGGAGACAACCTCGTCCGTCTTACCGGCTTCGCGCTCTTCGAGCGTTTCACCGACGCATACGCATGGGATCAGGCCATATTCCAGGGCGGCCTTGGTACGACGGTTGACGGTTTCGTCGGTTTCACCGTAATAGGTGCGCCGCTCGGAGTGCCCGATCAGGATGTACTGGCAGAATTCCTTGACCATTGGCGGGGAGACCTCACCGGTGAAGGCACCTTGCGCTTCCCAGTTCATGTTCTGCGCGCCCAGGCTGACTTTGGTTCCGGCCAGCAGTTCAGCCGCAGCAGGCACGGCGAAGTAGGGTGGGAAGATCAGGTTGTCGACGCCTTCTACGGCTTCCAAGCCGGGCAGCATTTCGCTGATCAAAGCGCGCGCTTCGGCTACGGTCTTATATGATTTCCAATTTCCTGCAACCAGGGGGGTTCGCATGATTTACCTCATTGTGTTTTTGTCATCACGACCTGGTGCTGACAGCGCCAGGTGCGATCTGTAATTTAATTAAGCCCCGTTTTGAAAAATCAGGCAATCAGGATTTGCTGCCCTGATTGCCTGGGGTGTTTATTTATCTTGCAGGGCGGCCAGGCCGGGGAGCACTTTGCCTTCCAGCATCTCCAGGGAGGCACCGCCACCGGTGGAGATATGCGTGATCTGGCCGGCCAGACCGGACTGGTTGATGGCTGCGGTCGAGTCGCCGCCGCCCACGATAGTGGTCGCATTGCTTTCGGCTACGGCTTTTGCCAGGCCGAAGGTGCCCTTGGCGAAAGGTGCCAGTTCGAACACGCCCATTGGGCCGTTCCAGACCACTGTTCCGGCGTCTTTGCAGACTGCGGCGTAAGCGGCCACAGTCTCGGGGCCGACGTCCAGCACACGCCAACCAGCGGGGACGTTGCCTACGGGGACAGTCTTGTGCTGCGCTTCGGCGGAGAAGTCATCGGCGATGACCATGTCGACCGGCAGCATGAGCTTGTCACCGGTTTTGGCGAGCAGGTCTTTGGCGGTATCGATGGCATCATCTTCGACCAGCGAGTCACCCATTTCGTACTCCTGGGCTTTGAAGAATGTGTTTGCCATGCCGCCGCCGATCAAAATCTTGTCGGCTTTGGAAAGCAGGTTGTTGATCACGTCGATCTTGCCGCTGACCTTGGCACCGCCGAGGATGGCCACGAAGGGGCGCTTCGGTTCGGCGATGGCCTGGCCGAGGTACTTGATTTCCTTTTCGAGCAGGAAACCGGCCGCGGCGGGCAGGTAATCGGCCACACCAACTGTAGAGGCGTGGGCGCGGTGGGCGGAACCGAAGGCGTCGTTGACGAACAGGTCTGCCAGGGCAGCCAACTGCTTGGACATCTCGGCGTCGTTGGCGGTTTCACCGGCGTGGAAACGCGTATTTTCCAACACCAGCACCTGGCCGGGCTGCAAGTCCTTGGCGGCTGCTTCGGCTACTGGGCCAACGCAGTCGGCGGCGAACTTGACTTCGTTGTCAATCAACGTGCCCAAGTAGGCGGCCACGGGTTCGAGCGAATACTGTGGATCGGGTTCGCCCTTGGGGCGGCCGAGGTGCGAGCATAGCAATACGGCGGCACCTTGATCCAAAAGATATTTAATGGTGGGCAGGGCGGCCTGGATGCGGGTATCGTCAGCAACTTCACCCTCTTTGAGGGGGACGTTGAAGTCTACCCGTACGAGCACGCGCTTACCCTTGACGTCTAAATCTTTGACAGTTTTCTTGTTGAACATGGGGTTCACCTTATCGTAAGAAACGCAGGACGATGCATTGTCCTGCGTTTCTTCGCTTGGGTCAATTACAGCGATTTGGCGATCATGGACGCCAGATCGGTCGTGCGTACCGAGTAGCCCCATTCGTTGTCGTACCAGGTGACGAACTTGACGAAGGTGCCGTCCATCACGCTGGTGAGCGCGGCATCGACGATGGAGGAACGCGGATCACCCTTGTAGTCCATGGAAACCAGCGGCTTGGGTTCGAAGCCCAGGATGCCCTTCATGGCGCCTTCGGAAGCGGCTTTGAAAGCAGCATTGACTTCCTCTGCCGTGGTGGCTTTTTCGACTTCCACGACCACGTCTACGATCGAGACGGTGGGGGTGGGAACGCGCAAAGAATAGCCATCCATCTTGCCCTGCAATTCGGGGAGCACCAGAGCGACGGCGCGGGCGGCACCGGTGGTGGTGGGGATAATGTTGAG
>JAFGRA010000272.1 GCA_016935415.1 Anaerolineales bacterium | reverse complement strand
TCACTTGGCGCATTCGATGCGCAAACTGTATCGGCGTGGTTCCAAGACCCGTTCGAAAACACAGGCATCTACCGGGCGCGTGTTACCTTCCCGAATGACGCAGCTCCAGATCGCTTACAAAGCCTGGGCATTTTGATCCTGGAGCAAGGGCCGGACTGGGCCAGCATTCTTGTTGATCAAGATCAATTGCAAACCCTAGCCCGCTTGCGCTTCCAGCCTCAAGAGATCGATGATCTTGGAAACCTGGCGCAGTCTACCGACCTGGATTGGTTGGCTGCCAGTTTGAACGCCGCGATGCAAACTGCTGTCAACAACGAGCAAAAATCGGCTCAAGGAACAGCCGCCCTGAAAGCCATGCTCTCTCCTGACCAACGGCTTGCCCTGGGGCGTTCTCCATCTGCCGACGATGATGGCGATGGCCTGAGCAATACAGAAGAGCAATGGTGGTGCACCGATCCGGCCAATCCCAACAGCGATGGCGACGCCAATGGCTACACCGATGGACAGGAAGTCACCGCTTTGCTAGACTTCACCCAGCCGCGCTCCGTACGGTGGGGCTACGGCCCGCCCTTCGGCCCGCCCAACGCCTGGCCAGCCTTCAACCAGGCCGGCGGCTGCAACGATGGCGATTTTGATACTATCCCCGACTATGCCGAAATTTACATGGTCGGCAGCAATCCGCTGGAAGAAAGCACGGATCGGGATAAATTCGACGATGGGCAAGAATTGTTTGGCGTCACCTACTGTCCCGGTGGCGTGACAAGCTGCGGTTATGGTTCTTACCCACGTCAGGAGTACTGGAGCTATATTAAGGCGAGTATGCCCAATTGGGTGTTGCCGCCAGGGGATAATGTTTTTGTAGCGGCTTTTCCGGTTCCTGAGGTTTCGGTAGTGCCAGGTTCGTGGACGGTGGAGCGGGTGACGACGATTACCACGGAACAAGGGCAGATGACGCAAGCCACGCACTCATATGAAACAAGCGCGACTCAGGGACAAAGTACGAGCATTGCAAATACAGTGACCTGGAACGAATGGGAGGAAGTTTCACAAGCGGTGGAAACGCCGCTATTAAGCACTCGTGCCCCTAGCATTCCCCTTTCATGTCCTCCAGGAGATACTGGGTGTCGTATATGGGGAGGGGTACAAGTTCTTGGAGGGATAGCTTCTATTGTTGCAGGATGTTTGCCACCTGTAGCGGGGGCTACAGCGGGTATGTCTTGCTACTTAGGCGCTGCTGGTGGCTTAGTTGGCGTTGCTGAAGGATTTAGCAATATACTTCTAACCGATGAAGTGCAAAACCAGACTGGTCTTAACCATTACAATAACTCCACCAATATCTATGATTTTTCGCAGACAAATGTTTCTACATCTTATGAGGAAAATACTTTCGTTACCTTGAATCAACAATTTGACGATCAAAGGATTGTTCAATCGCTAGACGGTGTGCAATACGCCATTAATCAGCAGGGGCAACTTCTTGCCCGTGGGCTGCAAGATATTTCTTACCAGTTATCTCGCCCCCGCCTGACAGAGACTCGCACCAATGGGCGTTCTTGGGGCGGCGCTCAAACAGTAACCAACGAGGTTTATGAAGAACATACCATCAGCGAAGGCCAGGCTTTTACTACCGGTGAAAACTGGAGCACAGCGTGGGCGGTAGATTCCTCTCATGCCGCCGATTTGACTTTCAACTACACCATCCAAAATACCGGCACCGAATATGCCCGTGAACTAACTGGCGTGATCTTCAATATCTACCTGGGCGATGATCCCACCCCGTTGATTTCCTATCCAGCCTGGGAACAGTTCGCCAATGGCAAGCTGGAGAATATTTTCCCCGGCGACGAGCATAATTTCGCATCCACCCCAATTCCCTTGACACTGGAGCAGATGAAGCGTATCGATCTGGGCGAACGCCTGGTGGTCGTGCTCGAAGACTACTCCTATGGCGCCGATGAATTGTTCTACCAGGATGCGGTCAACGGCGCCGTGACCTTTTTCATCGAAGACGGCGTCGAAGATAATGACGAGATGGTTGACCTGTACGTGATCCCCACCTGGGGAACCGAGAACGTTCAGGATGTGCTAACCCGCTATTTCCCCTCCGATGTCGATTCCGAAGGCAACCTGAACAGCCTATGGACGCCGGAATTCAACGGCATCCAGCCTCCGATGTGGAATGAGTATTTTCTGTCTGAGATTGCCTGGTGGAATGTGTATCTGACCCAGGCGGATGCCGGCAATACCCCGCTGCACCAACTGCCTGCCCAGGCCGGTTCTGCCCTGCTCTTCCGCTTCAACCGTGACTCGGATCGAGATGGGTATCAGGATCGGGTTGAGATGCAGTACAACACTAATAAAGACGATCCGGCCTCCCACCCGCAGCCGGAAGTTCTGGCCGGTTATGTAGAATCTCGCCAGGGAGATACCGTGACCGTGCTGCTCAAGGTGGCCAACAACGGCACATTTGATGCCTATGGCATCGACGCCGTCATGTATGCACCGAATAACAGTGTGCTAATCGGCAACAATACCGTGGGTGGCAATGGTCGCGCTCGCTCCGGGCAGCAGGTGGCGGTCGGTAGTCTGGTGCGCGATCCCGATACGAGTGCATGGAGCAGCAGCACGGCCAAGCTTTACGCTGCCGGCAACTATACAGGCGCCATCGACAAAACCTACACCTTTAATGTCCAAACGCCAGGCGTTGTGGGCCAGCCGGGTACAACCTTAACCTGGAGCGATGGCGCCGGCACCAGTGGCACTTTGGATATGGGCGACAGCTACCACGCCCCCCTGCCCATCGATGTGGCCGATGGTCTGCAGATAGGCTTCGACACCGGCACAGCGATGCCGGGAGAAAGCTTCACCGTTCAAACGCTGACCCCGCGGGATACCTTCACTTACACCATCCAATCCGAACCTTACACGCCGCCAGTCATTGTCGTCAGCTACAGCGATCCGCAAGGCAGCCACCGCTTCATTACGCCGGTCAAGCTGAACAGCCTGGCTGATGACTTAAATGCTTACACTGGTCAAATGCTGCCGGATGCCCAACTGGAAATCGTTGCGATGGCACCGCTTGATGAAACGGGAAACAACACCACGGAGTTCATCCTCAACAGCCTGCATCCATCCCCCATCGAGGATGGCCACCTGTACTTGAATTTTGTCGCTGACGGCGAACTGGTGGCTGAACTGCCTTACACAATGACGCTGCAGCCCGGTCCAACTATCCAGTCCGTAGATTGGTCAACGGCCATTTTCTCACGAACTTTTGACGCTTCTGCCGATAATCTTCTGATCGCATTTTGGACAGACGCCCAGGATAACATCATCGACTCGGCAGCCCGGCCGTTGGACACGCTCCAGGAGGATCCAACTGCCGTAGCTGCTTTATCAACGGGTGCACTGAATCTTGGTAATATTATTCAAGGCACGCTGATAGAAAGGGAAATTACCATAGCCAACCCAAGCTTTGTTCCTTTGCGCGTGTATGCCAGTGGGAATGATGCTTCTTTTGCCTCTCCTAATATGACGGTAGACCCGGCCACCTATCAGACCCTGCACCTGAAACTCGATACGGCACAAATCAGCCCTGGAAGTTATGGTGGCAGCTTTACCCTGCGTACCAACGATCCGCAGAATTCGCACATTACTATTAACATGGTCGGCACAATCGAACCATTAACCGGGCAGGCTCTAGCACAGGGAAAGGGAACCGGACAGCCCTGGGATCAATATGTGTACCTGCCCGGGCCACATGACCAAAATGATGTGGTCACGTTCGATCATGTGATTGTGGGAGAATCCGATCGTATGCACCCGCTGTACGTTTACACAGAAGACGGTGGAACGATACTCGGAGTCGGTGAATATGGACCGGATTTCGCCGGGCAAACCTTGCCCTCTGGAATATTTGGTGATGGCAGAGATGGGGATCTCGTAGTTATCGCCGGACAAACTGTGATTATCAATCAAATACGTGTCAATGTGTCAGCATCAGGTAGCACAGCTTCACCTGCCAATTCTGTCGGTTTCAGCGTGGGAGATACAGTGCTATTTCATCAGACTCGAGGCACGGGCAATGTTGGGCGATGGGAATTTAATCAAATCTTAGGCATAGATTCGCCAACCAGTTGGACATTAGCAAAGCCTCTAAATTATGTCTATGATAGTATTGGCG
>JAFGRA010000271.1 GCA_016935415.1 Anaerolineales bacterium | reverse complement strand
CTGCGCCGAAGTCTGCCGCTTCGACGCCATCCACGAACAGGATGGGCGCTACCTGGTCGACCCGATTGCCTGCGACGGCTGTGCGGCCTGTGTGTACCAATGCCCGACCGAGGCGATCAGCATGCAGCCGCAGATTGCCGGGCTATTTTTCATTTCAGACAGCCGCTACGGGCCGCTCTTCCACGCCGCCCTCAAACCCGCCCAGGAAAATTCCGGTAAGCTGGTCACGCTGGTCAAGCAGCGCGCCCGCCTGCTGGCGTTGGACGAAGGCCGCGACCTCGTATTGGTCGACGGCCCGCCGGGGATCGGCTGCCCGGTGATCTCGGCCGTATCCGGAGCAGACCTGGTGCTGATCGTGGCCGAGCCAACCGTTTCCGGAACGCACGATATGGAACGCGTACTCGAAACAGCCGCTCATTTCAATATACCGGCGGTGGTCTGCGTGAACAAAGCTGACCTGTATCCTGAAGGTACCACCAAGATCGAGCAATATTGCCAGGAGCACGACCTTGAACTGGTCGGCCAGGTTCCCTTCGACGCCAGCGTGACCGCTGCGATGGTACAGGGCGAAGCGGTGACCGCCTACCAACCAGATTCACCTGCAAGCCAATCCCTGGCCCAAATTTGGGAAACGCTGGTTGCCCGGTTAGGAGTGATCCCGGCATGAGTGCAGACACCGCCCACTTACAGCAAGCCATCCTCGAGCGCCTGCAAAGCGTAATCGACCCCGAAACCAACGTCGATGTAGTGCGTATGCGCCTGGTCGAGAACTTGAGCGTCGATGCACAGGGCATAGCCCACTACACCTTCCGGCCTTCCTCGCCGCTTTGCCCGGTAGCCGTATTTTTAGTGCAGCAAATCAAGCAAGCCATAGCCGAAGTCCCCGGCGTGACTGCCCAACAGATCGAAGTGACGGGCTACGTTGCCGCCGATGAACTGACAACACTGATCAATAAGGAGAATTAACCATGCGAATCGCTTTTTCAACCGAGGACAAAAACGGGCTGGACAGCCGCATCAGCCACCATTTTGGGCGCTGCCCGAGCTACATCTTGGTAGACCTGGATGGCGAAGAAGTCAAAGCCGTCCAATCCATCGCCAATCCCTTCTTTGCGCAGCACCAACCTGGGATGGTGCCGGAATTCATCCATAATCATGACGTGAAGGTGATGGTCAGTGGCGGCATGGGGCGGCGGGCGATTGAGTTCTTCGCGCAGTACGGCATTGATGTGGCAACCGGTGCCAATGGCACAGTACAGGCCTCGCTGGACGCTTACCTGAACGGCGCGTTATCCGGGGCACAGCCCTGCCGGGAAAGCGTCGAACATGAGCACGGACATCACGAACACCATCACGATCATAATCACGACTGATTTCCGTAAAATTGCGTCAGCCTACTATTTATTCTAGGCGTGCTCGATCTTAATACAACTTTACCCCTCACCCCGTCGGCTGCGCCGCCGCCCCTTTCCCAGTGGGAGAGGGGAAACATCCGCAGAAGCTGTGCGATTTGGCAAGGATGTGGGGTGAGGGTGAACGAAGGAACACAGGATGCAATTCGTCTTTGGGCCGGTTCCCTCTCGCCGGTTGGGTCAGTCGTTGGGCATCGACCCGGTGCCGCTGAAAACTTGCAACTGGAACTGCGTGTACTGCCAGCTCGGCCGCACGCGCCCGGTGACCAATGCCCGCAAAGACTACTTTCCCCCAGAAGACATCCTGGCCGAAATCCAGCAAACCTTAGATACGCTCGATCCCGCCGACGTCGATTGGATCACCTTCCTTGGTTCCGGCGAGCCAAGTTTATACGCCAGCCTGGGTGACCTGATCCGCGCGGTTAAGGAAAGCACCGATATCCCGGTTGCGGTGATCACCAATGGATCGCTGCTGTATTTGCCAGGTGTTCGCCAGAGCCTGCTGCCCGCCGATGCCATCATGCCCTCATTGGACGCCGGGACAGCCGACCTTTACCGCAAGCTCAACCGCCCGCATCCGGCCGTTTATTTCGAACGCTACATTGAAGGTTTGTCGGCGTTCCGGGCGGCCTACTCAGGCAAGCTGTGGATCGAAGTCATGTTGATCCGCGACCTGAACGACACCGAAAGCGCCCTACGCGCCATTGCTGCCCACCTCGACACCATCCAGCCGGATGAAGTGCACCTCAGCACCCCCACGCGCCCCCCGGCGGAACCCTGGGTGCAGCCACCCGATGAAGAAGGTATGCTGCGCGCCCGCGCCATCCTGGGAAGCAAGGCACAGGTCCTCGCACCAATCGAAGGCTGGTTCGATCTCGGAGAGTATCTCAATGTAGTCGACGCCATCATCGCCATCATCACCCGCCACCCGATGACGGAAGCAGAATTATTGCAAACACTCGACCGCTGGACAACGGGGGAAGTCACCACCTCATTGCAGGAACTGACCGCCAGCGGGCGCGCCCAGGTTGTAGAACGTTACGGCACCCACTTCTGGAGCGCGGCCCCAGCCTTCTATCCCGACAAAAACTGATTCCTGCTTCCGGGAACTTTTTTCTCCTCTCTCTCGTTATAAGAGAAATCGCATATCGGCAAGCCGGTTAGACAGGCGCTCTTACGCCAATTTCGAGCACCAGTCCTAACAACCGGCAAGCCCAAGGAGAAAAATGTCATGAAGAAGCGCATCCCCATCCCCACCCTCTTGCTGCTGGTGAGCATCCTCACCCTGATCCTTTCTGCCTGCGGTGGTGCTCCAGACTACGCCTATGCCACTCAAGAACCTGAAATGTACATGGCAGAGGAAGAGCCAATGGAAGAAGCGATGGAAGAAGAATCTGCCCCGGCCGCAGAAGCGGACGGCACCGCGCAAGACACCGGCTTCCAATCCAGCAATCTGCCCAATCTCACCACCCGCCTGGTGATCAAGAACGCCCGCATAGAGTTGGTAGTCGATGATCCCGCTACCCGCATGGACGACGTGATCTTCATGACCGATGCAATGGGCGGCTACGTGGTCAATTCGGCCCTTATCCAACACAACGAAAAAGATGAGGTTACTGTCGAGAAGGCCAATATCAGCATCCGGGTACCCGCCGAACGCCTCACCGAAGCCCTGGAATGGATCGAAGACCTGGCCCTGCATGTCGAATCCAAAGAAGTGACCGGCCAAGACGTTACCAAAGATTACACCGACCTCAAGTCCCGCCTGCGCAACCTGCAAGACGCCGAAGTCCAACTGCGCACCTTCATGGAAAACGCCAAAGATTCCAAGCAGGTCATGGCACTGTACCACGAACTGACCGACGTAACCGAGGAAATCGAACTGATCAAAGGCCAGATGAAATACTATGAAGAATCGGCAGCCATGTCCTCGATCTCCGTAGTCCTGCGCCCGGAACCAAAAGCAGAACCAGAACCAGTCGTGGTTGAGAAAAAATGGAATCCCCTCAAAGTCGTCAATGAATCGATAAAAGACCTGGGCAAGAGCATGCAAAAGGTGATCGATGGATTGATCCGCTTCACCTTGTACACACTGCCACTCCTGCTGCTCTACCTCGTGCCCCTGGGTCTGGTCGGGTTGGGCGGCAAGAAACTCTACGACCGCTACAATAAATCCCAAGCAGCCGTACCTGCCCCGCCCGAAGAATAATTTAGCCATCTCTCCTCCCCTTCGAATCTCCCGCAGGGCCTTGCCTCCCTGCGGGAGCTGCTTTTAACCGGGCAGCACACTTGTGAACTTGCCTGCCAGCCTGTACAATAGAATCGCCGGGAACAAAGTTGTAGCTTTATGCGTTATAGAGGTAAGTATTATCCAAACAAACCAGGAGAAGATACTATGAAGAACCGCCAAGCTTTTGCCTTTATTTTACTAATTACCGTTGGGGCGCTGTTGATGAGTGCCTGCGCCGGAAGCGCCAGCTACAGCGAACCGGCTTACGACATGGCCGCCGAGGCCCCGATGGAAGAAGTCGATTTCTATTACGAGGAAGAAATGCGCGCCAACACCGCCGGGGCCGCCCCGCAAATCAGCGACGCCACCTACGTGGAAGGCCAAGCCATCCAACGCATCGTCTTGATGAACGCCGACTTAGCCATCGTCGTGCCAGACCCGGTAGCTTCCATGGATACAATCACGGCGATGGCCCAAGAAATGGGCGGCTTCGTAGTCGACTCCAATTTACGCCAGGTACAGTTGGACAGCGGGCTGGAAGTGCCCAGCGGTAACGTGACTGTGCGCGTGCCTGCCGAGCGCCTGGAAGAAGCCCTGGACACCATCGAAGCTATGGCGACCGAAGTACAGTCCAAGAACGTTTCCGGGCAGGACGTCACCCGTGAATACACTGACCTGCAATCTCGCTTGCGCAACCTGGAAAACGCCGAAGCGCAACTAACCGAAATCCTGGGTAACGCCCAGAACACGGATGACGTGCTCGATGTCTATAACCAACTCACTTACATCCGAGAGCAGATCGAAGTCATCAAAGGCCAGATTCGCTACTATGACGAAGCCGCCGCATTATCCGCGGTGAGCGTGCGCCTGACCGCTGACGAAGCCGTGCAGCCCCTGCAGATCGGTGGCTGGCAGCCCGCCGGGGTCGCCAAGGACGCCGTCGAAGCCCTGGTGAAAACGATGCGCTTCTTCGGCGACGCCGCCATCTGGATCTTAATCTACCTGCTGCCGGTACTGATCATCCTGGCAATCCCCGTGGTAGTGCTGGTCTTTGTGATCCGCGCTCTCGTGCGCCGCAGCAAGGCCAAGAAAGCGGCCAAGGCAGAAAAAGCGGCCTCGGAAACCGAAGCATAACGCACCTGCATTAGAAACCACAGCCCCAAGACTCGCAGAAGCCTTGGGGCTTTCTTTTTAACAATGCTCTGGCTTCGCTATTTGCAAGTTTCAAACAACCTAAATATTTTCTAAATGATTTCTTCATCTACTCTTAATCAGAATGGAGGATATATTGGATAAAATTTATCCTTGATATATCTTCACGGCTCGAACGGAATTCCTGCTGCCTGACGAGTGCAATTACAGCAACACCATCAGACGAAAGGAAACCATGCAAGTTTATACGCCGCTCCGCAACCCCAGGTTCGTTATTGTGCTCATCGCTGCGCTGTTATTCACAGCCTGTAATCCAGCGTCCCCTGCACCTTCTGAACCCGAAGGGCTCACCACCGTCCCGGCAGAAGAACCGACCGAACCGGCGGTCGAAGCATCCAGCGAACTGTTCTCTGGCACGCAATGTACCGCCGGAAATGCAACCCTCACCCCGGCTTCGACCGAAGGACCCTACTACACCCCGGATACGCCTGAAAGAAACAGCTTGATTGAACCCGATACGGAAGGCACAACACTCGTTCTGGTCGGCCTGGTACTGGACAGCAACTGCCAGCCCATCCCTGGAGCATGGCTGGATTTCTGGCAAACCGACGCGCTGGGTAATTACGATAACCAGGGCTACGGCTTGCGCGGGCATCAGTTCAGCGCCGCGGATGGCAGCTACCGCCTGGAAACGATCCTGCCAGCGGCTTACGGCACCGGGGGAGGTGGCAGCCGACCCCCGCACATCCACGTCAAGGTGCAGGCTCCCGGGGCGGTAGTCCTGACCACGCAGCTATATTTCCCCACGGCCGAAGAACTGAACGCCCAGGACAATATTTTTAATGATGTCTTATTGGTAGAGATGCAAACTACAGAAGATGGTTCGATCCAGGCGCGCTTCGATTTCGTGGTTGAAACTGACGTAAAGTAACACTCATGAAGAGATTGCTAATCCCCCCGCTTTTCCTGCTGCTCGGTCTGCTGCTGGCCGGTTGTGGCACAGCGCCTGAAGCACGTTCTGATACTGCCACCCCCAGGATCGGCAGCCCGCTGCCCACTTTCACCCCTACACTGGGGCCTTCCCCTACGGCGACCATGACACTGGCCCCAACCAACACTCCCTTGCCAACTGCCACCGCTACCCCGCCGCATCCCTTATCGATCGAATACCTGCGCCAGCGCGACTATACAGCCAGTGAGATCGTCTACGAAGAGGTGCTGGAAGACGGCGCTAACTACGACCGCTTCCTGGTCTCCTACCAATCCGACGGTCTGAAGATCTACGCCCTGCTGACCGTACCCTTCGGCGATAAGCCGGAAAGCGGCTGGCCGGTGATCGTTTTCAACCACGGTTACATTCCCCCTGAAATTTACCGCACCACCGAACGTTACATTGCCTACGTCGATTCGCTCGCCCAGCACGGCTATATCGTCTTCCGCCCAGATTACCGCGGGCATGGCTTTTCCGAAGGTGAAGCACGCGGCGCGTACGGCAACCCCGATTACGTAATCGACGTGCTCAACGCGGTAGCCACTATGAAAGCATTCGAATATGCTGACCCCGACCGTATCGGGCTGTGGGGACATTCTATGGGTGGTTATATCACCCTGCGTGCGATGGTCACCGATCCCGATATCCAGGCAGGCGTGATCTGGGCCGGGGTGGTGGCTTCCTATGAAGATTTACTCAGCAGTTGGCGGCGTGACCCAAACGCCGAAGAAACGCCCACCCCGCGCCCCGGAAGCTGGCGCGGCTCGATTATCGAAACCTATGGCGCGCCGGAAGATGCCCCGGAGTTCTGGCACTCGCTTTCTGCCAATTACTTCCTCGCCGACCTATCCGGCCCGGTGCAGTTGCATCACGGCACGAGCGATACCAGTGTACCGGTGCAATTCTCGGCCGATCTTTACCAGCAGATCCAGAATGCCGGGGGAGCGGTTGAGTATTACGAATATGAAGAAGATGACCACAACATCTCCAACGGTTTTTCGGTAGCGATGACGCGTTCGATCATCTTCTTCGATCAGTACGTAAAAGGAGAGCGTTAATCGGCGGGATAAGCCTCCCAGCCACCAAAGGAATATTACAGCCGATTATCAGCATTTTGTCTTTATCAAACTATTTTGACAGAAGGAGAGTAACAAATGAAGATTCAGAAAACCCTGGTACTTGCAATTTTTGCCATCCTGACCCTGGCGCTGGCCGCCTGCGGAGGCACCCAAGCCACACCGGAAGCTCAAGCCCAGGTCGCAGCAGAACCCGCGGCTGAGGAGCCGATGGAAGACACTTCCATAGAAGAATCCGAAGCGGAAGAGCCGCCCGCCGAAGAACCTGCCGCAGCCCCTGAAGCAGGCGGATATATGATCGTTTCGGAGGAAAGTGAAGCCCGTTTCCTGATCGGTGAGGTACTGGCCGGAAATGCTATCACGGTCGTCGGTGTGACCAATGCCGTCGAGGGGCAGATCTTTGTGGATTACGCCAACCCACAAGTCGCCTCGATGAGCGCCATCCAGGTCGACATGAGTTCGCTGGCAACCGACAACAATTTCCGCAACAATGCCATTCACGGAAGAATCCTGGAAACTGGTAACCCCGATTTCCGCTACGCCACCTTTGAAGTGACCAGCATCACCGGTTTACCCGACAGCGTGACCATCGGCCAGCCTTTCGAGGCCCAGATCACCGGCAACCTGACCATCCACGGTGTAACCCGCGAGGAAACCTTCACCGCCACGATCACGCCGGTGTCCGAAACCCGCATCGAAGGTCTGGCCTCCGTAACCGTGCTCTACTCGGATTTCGACGTGCAAATCTTGCGCCTGCCTGATCAGGTTGCTTCGGTCGAGGATGAAGTTACTCTGGAATTGGAGTTTATCGCCGAAGCGCAGTAAGTGCGTTCACTCGCAGAACAAACCAGCCGGAAGCCGAACGTTATCGTTGGCTTCCGGTTTTTCTTTTATAGCGATCAGCGATAAGCTTTCAGCGGTCAGCCTGGGACGTGATTCGTAAAACGCAATCCGAGAATCGTGAGGCGAGAAATGCACATTGGAATTAATGCTATAGACTCGGCGGCAATGCAATTTCTAATCTGTAATTTGCAACTTTCTATCTTGCATCTTTCTCCCGGCCCCAACGCTGAACTATCCTACTAACCAGCCACTCAACCACCAAATAAACCAACTACCGCACCATCCAACTACCGAACTATCCGACTATTTGATATACTGTTTCCATGACCCTGCCCAGCGCGTTTACCGACCCGGCATTCCGCATCTACCTCTCCCTGGCCCAATACCCGATCATGCAGAACCGCGTGCGTTCCAGTATGCGCAAGGAGTTGTTCACCCGCGGCGTGATTACGCCGCGCGAATTCGAGACCCAGGTGCGCGAGCAGGCCATCCTTTCCCAGGTGCGCGAAGGCGTCAGCGACCCCTTCGGTGAAGAACCGGGCGAGGTCTGGCGGGAACGCATCGATAAGGTGAGCAGCTACCTGACCGACCTGCACTTCGCCAATAACCTGCCTTTCGAATTATTCGAAGAGATCGTGCGCCAGACCCTGGCCGAGCGCGGCGCTGAAAGCGACGAACTACTGGTTTCCTTCAACCCCGAGTTCGCCCCGCAGGAAATGCTCTTTGAGCAAGCCCTGGCGATCAAGAACATGCCGCCGGAGCAGTACAAACAATACCGCCCACGCCTGCAAGAGATCAAAGTCGTGCTGATCCGCTCGATGATCAGCGACCAATTGGCTTTCGTATCGCTTGCCAAGGAATGGTTCAAGCTGGCCGACCTGGTCGAAATTCGCAAACACAAGATCGGTTCAGGACGCATCGGCGGCAAAGCAGCCGGCATGCTGCTGGCGCAGCGCATCCTCACCCAACTCGGCGGCGAGGACATCCTCCAACACTTTGACATTCCCGAGTCCTATTACTTAGCCGCTGACGTAATGTACGCCTTCATGGCGGGCAACGACCTGATGCCCTATGCCGCCCAGAAATACAAGACCGAAGCTGAAATCCGCCGTGAATATCCCCAGATCGTGCAAGATTATGAAAAAGGCGAGTTCCCGGCCGATATCCTCGAAGAATTGCAAAAATTATTGCAAAAGTACGAAGGGCAACCATTAATCGTGCGTTCCTCCAGCTTACTGGAAGACAATTTTGGCATGGCCTTCGCAGGGAAATATGAAAGCCACTTCTGTCCCAACCAGGGCACCACCAAGGAAAATCTAGAGGAACTGACGCGCGCCATCTCACGTGTGTATGCCAGCGCCCTCAATCCCGATGCCCTGCTCTACCGGCGCAGCAAGGGTTTGCAAGACTACGACGAGCGCATCGCCGTGCTCATCCAGCCGGTGCAGGGCGCCCGCCAGGGTAAATACTTCCTGCCGCATGGCGCCGGGGTAGCCTTCAGCCGCAACCTCTTCCGCTGGTCTCCCCAGATCCGG
>JAFGRA010000270.1 GCA_016935415.1 Anaerolineales bacterium | reverse complement strand
ATGTAGAAAGGACCGGTCACTGTTCAACACGAAAGGTGAATTCGACTTCACCGCAGCGGATTTCGTCTCCGGCAATGATCACGGTGGGCACTTCGATGCGGGTCTGGTTGAGGAAGGTACCATTCCTGGAACCTAGATCCTCGACCCACCATTGACTGTGGTGGTAACTCAGGCGGGCGTGCTCGGTCGAAACGGTGCTGTTATCGAGCATGCAATCGCAACTGGGGGAGCGGCCTAAGGTGATCTTTGGCTGTTGGAAGACGTGTTCGCCAAAGGGCGCGCGGTCGGCGAATGTTAATTTAACCTCTGCAATGGGCGAACGCAGCGTATTGGCCTGGTGCTTGACCAAGTCTCGCCAGAGCGTGAACAGTGCGCCAATCAGGAATGCATACAACGCCAGGACTGCCAGGACGCGCAGCCCGACTAACAGCAGGCCGATACTGTCATTTGAGATCAAGGCCAGCCTCTATTCTTGGAAGGTATCCAAATCAAGGTCGTCCAGGGGAACATTAGTAGTTGTGTGTTCACTGCGCACATAGCCAGGAGGATGATATTCCTGGGTCTCGCTGATCGACCGCACCGCGTCCTGACCGTAGACGATGGGGACACCCGCCAGCGAGATCACGTCTCCGGGATGGAGCACGGCCTGGGTTACCCTTTCCCCGTTGATGAAGGTGCCGCCCGAAGAGCCCAGGTCGAAGATATGGAACTGGCCTTTGGTGGCGCGCAGTTGAGCGTGGTTGCGGGAGACTCTGGGGTCGTCGATCACCAGTTGGTTATCGGGCTTGCGGCCAATATTGATGGTGTCATCTTGCAAGGAAAAAATATGGGAACCGCCAACGATCAGGAAAGCTCGGGCGGGGAGTTCGGCCTGAGTCTTGGTGTCGATCTCGATCACATCCGTTTCCGGTAATTCCTGCGCTAACATGCGGGCATCGACCTGGAATTCGCCTTTGACAATGTCCGCATCCGGTACAACGGTGAGCAGTGGAGTAGCGCGAAAATGTACACCCGCTTGCTCGCCGACTTCTTGTAAGGTCTGGGCGAGTGTTTCCAGTAATGCGTGGTTGGAGCGCATGTCTACCGTGTAATCGGGGTGTACGGCGATCATGTAAATGCTTGGTGCCCAAAGGGTGCCGTCTGTGCCGACTTCTGTTTTTGAACGCATTGCATTGACCAGGCGTTCTGCTAGTTGGCTTTCGACGCTCATCGCGGCAAACAAGCGCGCTGTGCTTTCTTCGATAAAGCGTTTGAGTTGGGATTCGATTTGGTCAAATTTTTCCTTCATGCTAGTTATTTTATCTTAATCCCGGATTTCTGACTGTAAAGATGTAGGGGGATATGTTAAAATAGCTTAAGCATTTGGATTGGGGGGAAGCACTTGCTTACAAGAATGACTTTTCCCACGATCCGAGTTTGTGTTATCTAGAAGGTGTGAAATGCCCGAAGCCAAACAGTCTGGTTATGAAGAGCTTGAGCATACGGCCGATTGGGCGTTAAAGGTTTGGGCACCAGACCTGGAGGCACTGTTCGGGCAGGCCGCGATAGGTATGAATGATTTAGCCGAAATGGAATTGTCTGAAAGTGAGCGTATCGAGAAAGCGTTTACGCTGGAAGCGCTTGACGCAGAAGGCCTGCTGGTTGAATTCCTTTCGGAACTTTTGTATTACAGCGAGATGGAGCGGCTGGGTTTTGACCACTTCGAGCTTGAGATTGGCGCGCAGCAGTTGACTGCAAAGGTCGCGGGCAGCCCGATTGCCGCGTTGAAAAAAGAGATCAAAGCAGTGACTTTCTATGACCTGGAGATCGAGCAAAGCGCGGCGGGCCTGGAAGTTGTGATTGTGTTTGACGTTTAGGAGGACAGCATGGTTAGTTTGCAAAATTTGGTGCAGATCAGTGAGTATGAATGGGAAATTCCGGTGAGTTTTCGGGAGGATATGCGCGTTCCGGTGCGCATTTTCGCGACCAGAGCGATCTTGGAAAATGTGAAAAATGACCGTTCCCTGGAGCAGGCCGCCAATTCGGCCACGCTGCCCGGGCTGGTGGGGCACGTATTGGTGATGCCGGATATGCACCAGGGCTATGGCTTCCCGATTGGTGGCGTGGCCGCAACGCGCTACCCGGAGGGCGTGATCTCGCCGGGTGGGATTGGCTATGACATAAACTGCGGCGTGCGTTTGCTGGGTTCCCAGATTGAATATGAAGCTGTCAAGCCGGAGTTGGATGACCTGGCTACGTTGCTGTACGATTATTGCCCCAGTGGGGTGGGCGTGAAGGGCAGCGTACGGTTGTCTCAGCGTGATCTCGAACGTGTATGTGTCGAAGGGGCGCGCTGGGCGAAAAATAACGGCTACGCCACGGAAGCTGACTTGATCCGTACGGAAGAATCGGGCACGATCGACGGTGCCAATATGGCGGTGATCAGTAAGCGGGCTGTGCAGCGCGGCATCCCGCAGTTGGGCACGCTGGGGGCCGGGAACCACTTCATCGAAATTGACGTTGTTGACCAGATCCTGGACCAGGAGGCGGCTGACGTGATGGGCTTGCAGGAAGGGCATCTGGCTGTGCAGATCCACTGTGGCTCGCGTGGTTTCGGCCACCAGATTTGCAGCGATTACGTCAAGCAACTACAAGGTGCAGTGCAGCGCTACGGCATAGAGCTGCCTGACCGGGAATTGGTATGCGCACCGCTGGATTCCCCGGAAGGTCAGGATTACCTGGCGGCGATGCGGGCGGCGGCGAATTACGCGTTCACCAACCGGCAGGTGTTGGCATACCACGCCCGGAGAGCGTTCGAGGATGCACTGGCTGGGAAGGTGAAGAACTGGCACCTGCACCAGGTCTACGACATCGCCCACAACATGGGCAAGATTGAAACGCACGTGATCGATGGCGAGCAAATGGAAGTCTGTGTGCATCGCAAGGGTGCCACGCGCGCCTTTGGCCCCGGCACGCCAGGGCTGCCCCCCGAATACCAGAAGATCGGCCAACCGGTGCTGGTTCCCGGCAGTATGGGCACCAGTTCGTGGGTTTTGGTGGGCACCGAAGAGAGTATGAGGCGCTCGTTTGGTTCATCTTGCCACGGCGCCGGGCGGGTGATGAGCCGCAGCCAGGCCAAAAAGAAGGTCTGGGGCGAGGATTTGCGCAAGGAATTGGAAGATGAAGGGATTCGCATCAAAGCTGGTTCGATGGCTGGATTGGCAGAGGAAGCCCCGCGAGCCTATAAGGACGTGGATGCGGTCGTCGACACGGTCAGCGGCGCCGGGATTGCGCGCAAGGTGGCGCGATTGCGGCCGGTTGTGGTGGTCAAAGGCTGATCGTCAGGAACTTTTATGGATTGGGATACGTTAAATGTGTAGTTTATTAGCATATAACAGGAGTAAGTTTGAAGATGAAGCGATTTTTAACCATGCTGATTTTCGCCGCGTTCGCCACTTCGCTTTTGGCGGCGTGCGGCCCAGCATCCAGCCCGGACGATAGCGTGGAGCATAATGTGGACGAACCCCAACAGCCTGCCGAGCAAGACGACACGATGCCACCAGTCGGCGCGGTTTATTCGAATGTGACGGTGGGAAACGCCGATGTGCTCATTATGGAGAGTTATCCCATCCAGGTGGCCGTGAACGTAAGCGGCACGAAAGCGACACCGTGTGAGCATATCCGTGTTCGGGTTGCCCCGCCAGATGAAAATAACCAGATCCATATCAATCTGGACAGTTGGGCGAATCCTGATCTGGATTGTATCCAGGTATTGGCGGAGTTCGAGCAAAGGATTTCGCTGCCCTTGGAAGATGTTGCAGACGGGGATTACACGGTTTGGGTGAATGGAGAGCAAGTTGGGGCGTTCACTTATCCGGGTGGATGATTTCGCAAGATAAAGATAAAAAATGCATTTTAGTAGAGACAGGTTTCTAAACCTGTCTCTAAATGTTTCTGTCTTATTGGGATGCAGTTTCTATTCGGCGATCTCTGCGATTTGGGCCTCGGTCAGGGCGACGAAATCGTTGGGGGAGAGTAGTACGTTGAGGCCGCGCTGCCCACCGGACATGTATATCTGCTCGAATAATTGGGCAGTCTCATCCAGCACGATTTCGAAACCTTTGTTGAGCAAGGCCAGGGCGGAGATGCCGCCGGTTTGTAAGCCGGTCAGCTCTTCGGCTTCGGCGTGCCTGGCGGAGGCAACCTTCTTTTCGCCCACGGCTTTTGCCAGCAGCTTCAAGCTGACTTCCAGCGGTCCGGGCACAACGGCCAGGATGGGTTTGCCGCGTCTCTGGCGAAGCACAACAATGGTCTTGAAGACCTGGCCGGGATCGACACCCAGGAATTCGGCCACTTCATCCGCACTGAGCTTCTGGTTGGGCAGTTCGTAGGCGGTGTAGGCGATGCCGTTGGCATCCAGCAGGCGGGTGACGTTATTCGTAACCGGCATGGGGTAAGCTTATTCTTCCCCGGCCAACATGCGAATCTTCTCCCAAGGTTTGAGGTTGGATTCTTCGACCAGGATCGTGCGCAATTCGAAGATCTGGTCGCGCAGCATGGCGGCTTTCTCGAATTCCAGGTTCTTGGCAGCCGCTTTCATGTTGGCTTCCAATTCTTCGATCACGCGCTCCATCTCGTTCTTGGGCAGTGCACTTGCACCGCTGACCTTGTATTCGGCTTTCGATTCGCCTACGGCATGGGCAGCCGAGCGGCTGAGTTGATCGGTGAGGTCGCGCACTGCTTTGATGATGCCGACCGGTTCAATGCCGTGTTTCTCGTTGTAAGCGACTTGCTTTTCTCTACGGCGGTTGGTTTCGTCGATGGCGCTGCGCATGGCGTCGGTAATCTTATCGGCATACATGAATACCTTACCGTTGACGTGGCGGGCTGCGCGTCCGATGGTCTGGGTCAAGGCGGTGGCCGACCGCAAGAAGCCTTGCTTATCAGCGTCCAGGATGGCGACCAGGGAGACTTCAGGTAGGTCAAGGCCTTCACGCAGCAGGTTGATACCCACCACCACATCGAAGACACCCAGGCGCAGGTCGCGCAGGATGCCGATGCGTTCAAGCGTATCGACTTCGGAGTGCAGGTAATGCACCTTGATGCCGAGTTCCATGAGATAGTCGGCCAGGTCTTCGGACATGCGTTTGGTTAGCGTTGTGACCAATGTGCGTTCGCCGCGTTCGATACGAGCGTTGATCTCGCTGACCAGGTCATCGACCTGTCCAAGCACCGGGCGGACTTCCACAGCCGGGTCGACCAGCCCGGTCGGGCGGATGATCTGCTCGACCACCTGGTTGGCATGTTCGAGTTCGTAGGGACCGGGGGTGGCGGTTGTGTAGATCACCCTACCCATGTAACCTTCGAACTCGTCGAAGGTCAGCGGGCGGTTGTCGAGCGCCGAGGGCAGGCGGAAGCCGAATTCTACCAATGTCTGCTTGCGGGAGCGGTCGCCGTTGTACATGCCGCGAATTTGCGGGACGGTCATGTGGGATTCGTCGATCACCATCAAAAAGTCGTCCGGGAAGTAATCGATCAGTGTCCAGGGATGGGTGCCCGCCGGGCGTTGGTCCATGTGCCGGGAATAATTTTCGATGCCGGAGCAATAGCCAACCTCGCGCAGCATCTCCAGATCGTAGCGGGCGCGTTGTTCCAGGCGTTGGGCTTCCAACAGTTGCTCGTTGGCGCGAAAGCGGGCCAGTTGCTCTTCTAACTCCTTTTCGATGCCCTTGATTGCCAGTTCGAGCTTTTCTTCGTCAGTAATGAAGTGCTTGGCGGGGTAGATGGCGACGGCGTCCATTTCGCGGCGGATTTCACCGGTCACGGTGTGGATTTCGGTAATACGTTCGACCTCGTCGCCGAAGAAGCTGACCCGGTAGGCGATCTTGTCCTGGTAAGCGGGGATCACTTCGAGTGTGTCACCGCGCACACGGAACACACCGGGCTTGACTTCGATGTCATTGCGCTCGTAATGACTCTCGACTAATTGGCGGAGCAGCGAGTTGCGACGGACGGATTCGCCCGCTTTCAGGTTGATGACCACGCGGCCGTAGGCCTGCGGGTCACCGAGACCGTAGATGCAGGAGACCGAAGCGACGATGATCACGTCCTTGCGCGAAAGCAGGGAGGTAGTGGCGGCCAGGCGCAGGCGTTCGATTTCCTCGTTCACGTCAGTCTCTTTTTCGATATAGAGATCCTGGCGCGGCACGTAGGCTTCGGGCTGGTAGTAATCGTAATAAGAGGTGAAGTACTCGACGGCGTTGTCAGGAAAGAATTCTTTGAACTCGGAATAGAGCTGGGCAACGAGGGTTTTGTTGTGGGCGATCACCAGGGTCGGTTTCTGGATTTCCTGGATGATATTGGCGATGGTGAAGGTCTTGCCCGTGCCGGTCGCGCCGAGTAGTACCTGGTGTTGGTAATCTTTGTGGATGCCTTGGGTTAGTTGGGTGATGGCTTCGGGTTGGTCACCGGTAGGCTTATAAGCAGCTTGTAATTGAAATTCCATTTAATCCTCTGGCAGTATCTGGTGGACGCAGGCAAAACAATATTATAGAACAAATGTTGCTATACGGGAAGATGTTTGAGATGAGGTGAATCTTAAAATATAAATTTCATGCTACCAATAAACTAATATTTCCCAGGAATACTCTCGGATTTCCCCGTTATCGGTAACGAATTGAAACGTTGCTTGGTGTGACCCAACCGAGAGTTCAACAGCCCAACCTAGATAGTAAGGCCCGGATTCTTCCGCAATTAGGGGTACGATTGGATCTTGGGGCACTTGCTTAGAATCAATAATGAGCGAAACCCTTCGTATAATCAATTCGATTTCCCGGTTTTCGGGAGCAATGTCGATTTCACTAGGGTTAAACACGATACTTATTCCGGCCAACTGCTCGTAATCGAATTTGCTTATGGAAGTAGGATATACATGCATGATAAAGTTTGGGGTTGGTTGAGGTGAAGTTGCTGGAAGCGGGGGCGGTGTTAGCTGGTTCCGCTGATTCCATAGAGCAATCCCGCCAATCAACGCAATCAAGATCACCGCGAGCGCCAGGTTGCGATAAGAGAAAATTTTATCCGTCATAGTATTACCTTTTATTATGGCGTGCGCATAGCCACGGTAGGATTCAGCGAGAAATGTAGATCGGGTTGCTGAAAATCCAGCCCCGGCGGCGGCCTTTGTACTGGATGTAGGCTTCGACGCGGTACACGCCGGGTTCAGTGGCATTATAAACGAAGGTTTTACGGGTATGCGAGGTTTTGACCACGCGCCCATTCCTGAGCAAATGACACTCGGCGGGCTGTGGCAGGCTGATTTGGAAGGTTACACCGTGCTGGGTGGTAATCTCATCCCCGATAATGCGGATGCCTTCCTTGGTATGCGCCTGGAAGTGGAAACCACGCGTCGGGGCGGGCAGATCGTAGCCGATGAAGCAGTGTCCCTGGCGTAGGGCGTCCAGGACGATTTTGCGGTCGGTGGCGAAATTGCCGGTCAGGGGTTTGGGAGTCAGGATATGGGTGTTGATGGCCTGGAAATGGAATGCGTAGGGGAAGAGCACGCGCTTGAGCGGGCCGAGGCTGGCGTGCATGGCGTGGGCATCCGAGCCGCCCACCGCGACCACCTTACGCCCGGTCGCCAGCAATTCATCCCATTTCTTGAGAGACTCCGGGAACGGCCCCCTGGCCACGCGTTTGGGGCTGAAGGCGTAAAAAATGGCGTGTAACTTGGTTTTTAGCAGCGATTTGAACTCCGACATGCTGTTCCAAAGCTCGATACCGGTGTACTCGCTCACTTCCCAATTCACCCAGGAGAGATCGCCTTCCCCGACAGCCGGGGCAGGCGGATCGACGATGTGGGCCAGGAAGGCTAAACCATCCGCTTCGGCGATCTGTTCCAGCAGACGCGCCGGGTCGGGGGCAAACTGCGCCAATTCGCGTTCGGTGTCCAGCACCAGCAGGTGGTTCTTCTGCGGTTCACGGGCCTGGTTGTGGACTTCTTCGCCAACGATCATCAGTACCCGCCGGGTATTAGCGCCTTCTGTATAAATCCAGTAACGGTCGAATTCTTCGATAAAAAGGTTATGGTCGGTGACGATGACGGCATCGATCCCGGCCTGGTAGGCGGCCTGGGCGATCTCGGCATGCGTGCCGGTGCCATCCGAAAATAGGCTGTGCATGTGTAGGTTAACGATATATTCGTGCATATTCCGTAGGTTTGTAGTAGTTGACGAAACGATACTAGGGACGGTATAATCCGGCTGCTTGAATAACCCTAGAAGGAGTATCATTTCGAATGGAAACGTTCCTGTACATTGCGTTAATTATAACTTCGGTTGGCCTGATTGCCAGTGTTGTCATTCAAAGTAAGGGCGCTGGGCTAGGCGGTTTGACCGGTGCGGACACCGGTGGTGTATTCTCCGCTCGCCGCGGCATTGAGAAGACTTTGTTCAGAATCACGATTGTCTTGAGTGTGATCTTTTTCATCCTGGCAATCACGACCGTCATTATTACAGGATAAAGCGTATATTTATTGGTGTGGGAAATAAACGGTTGGTCTTGAGGAAGGGTGCCTCGCGGCTAAGGCCAGGAGCACCCTTTTTATTATCAGGCGACTAAAAATCTATGAAAAAACTGCGTTGGCAGCTAATCATTGTTATCATTGCCTTGATCGCGATCGGGATCTTGCTGTTTGGGCAGCAACCGGTCTTACAGGCAATTGTCCCCGAACCGGCAACGGGTGGTTTATATACCGAAGCGCTGATCGGCTCGATCAGCCGTTTGAACCCGGTGCTGGATTTCTATAATACCGTCGACCAGGATGTGGACCGGCTGGTTTACAGCAGCCTGATCCGTTTCGATGCGCACGGTAACCCCACCCCAGACCTGGCAGAAAGCTGGGGAATCTCCGTTGATGGCCTGGTGTATAACTTCAAGCTGCGGCCCGATCTGGTCTGGCACGACGGCGCGCCGTTAACGGCCAATGACGTGGCCTTTACGGTAGCGTTGTTGAGCGATCCAGAAATGCCGGTTCCTGACGATATCAAAACGCTGTGGGAGGATGTGGAAGTGGTCGTATTCGATGAACGCAACCTGCAATTCCGGCTCCCCAATGCTTTTGCGCCGTTCCTCGATTATCTGGATTTCGGCATTGTCCCGCAACATCTGCTGGAAGGGATGAGCACGGTTGAGTTGATCGATGCCCAGTTCAATCTGGCCCCGATTGGCAGTGGGCCGTACCAGTTCGAGCAATTGCTGGTCGAGGATGGGCAGATCAGCGGTGTGGTTCTGTACGCTTTCGAGGATTATTACGACGAGCGCGCCTTCATCGACCAGGTCATCTTCCTGTATTTCCCCGATTCGGCAACCGCATTTACGGCATATCAAGATGGTGAGGTCCAGGGCATCAGTTCTGTGTCCCTGGATGTGCTGCCGGAAGCCCTGGCAGAACCAGAATTGAATATGTATACCGGCGTGGTGCCGCGTTTGAGTTTGGTTTTCCTGAATTTGGATAATCAGAGCGTGCCCTTCTTCCAGGATGTAGCCGTGCGCGAAGCCTTGCTGACCGGGCTGAACCGGCGCTGGATCATTGGCCGCATATTGGAAGGCCAGGGTATCCTGGCGGACAGCCCAATCTTCCCCGGTTCCTGGGCCTACAACGAAGAAGTCGGACATGTCGAGTATGACCCGGACAAGGCCATCTCGCTCTTGAAAAACGCCGGATACGTAATCCCCGCCGAAGGCAGTGCGGTGCGCGAACTGGATGGTGAGCGCCTGTCGTTCGAATTAGTCTATCCCGATACCGATCTGCATGCTGAAATCGCCGAAGCGATCCAGCGTGACTGGGAACGCCTAGGTGTCGATGTGAACCTGGTCGCCGAGCCGTATGATGTGCTTGTGCAGGATTACCTGGAGCCGCGTGACTACGAAGCCGCGCTGATCGATATCGACCTGGCTGGAACGCCCGACCCCGACCCCTACCCGTTCTGGCATCAATCGCAAGCCAACAGCGGACAGAATTATTCGCAATGGGATGATCGCCGCGCCAGTGAATATCTGGAACAAGCGCGCGTCACGCCGCGGATCACCGACCGCATCCGCATGTACAAAAATTTCCAGGTGCACTTCTCGCGTGAGTTACCGGCGCTCTTGCTGTATTTCCCGGTCTATAATTACGCCGTTGCCGATGAGGTTCAGGGTATTCAGATTGGTCCGGTCTACGAACCTAATGATCGCTTTGTGACGATTGGTGATTGGTTCTTGTTGGCGCGCGGTGGTGGCGGCGAGGCGACCGAGGGGACGCTTACGCCGGAGGTTACAACCGAGGCAGAGTCCGAGACAGCACCGTAATCATTGGGATGATGCCGAAACAACAGTATTTCCTAACACTTTCTGAAAATAATCCGCGTGTAATAGCCGCTCGAGAAGCAGAAGAGCGGCTATTTGCGCATTATGGGCTGGAGCCAAAGGCCCACTATGTTCAGCTGAATGACGCGGGTGTGCGCGTGCGGGTGAGTGAGATAGGAAGCGGCCAACCCATTTTGATCGTACCCGGGAATAATGGTGACGCTTTTCCTTTGATCCCGCTGATGGCTGAATTGCAGGGCATGCGCATCTTGGCACTCAACCGTCCAGGGGGTGGTTTGAGCGATGGCATGGATCACCGTAAGGTCGATTTTCGATCTTTTGCAGTAGAAACGCTTGCCAGCGTGTTGGACGCGTTTGGATTGAAAGATATCCCCATGATTGCGCATTCAATTGGCGGACAATGGAGTTTGTGGCTGGCGTTGGATCGACCTGAATATGTCAGCAAATTGGTGCTGCTAGGCGTGCCCGGAAACCTACTCAGTACCAGCCCACCGCTAGCGCTGCGTCTGACCACGATTCCAGTTCTCAACCAATTCGTATATGACCTAGTGATGCCCAGTAGTCCAGAAGACGCACTGCGAGGTTTGGCTTTTATGGGGCATGGGGAGGAAACGCTTGGACAGCTTTCCAATGCCATGAAAGAATGTTTTTACTATTTCCAGAAATTGCCTAACGCCAAGGTTTCAAGCCTCAGCTTGATGCGCAAGGTCAATCGCCTGCGAGGGTCGCGGCCGGAAATCCGGTTGGATACAGCCGCGTTGCAGCGCGTGCAGCAGCCGACAATGTTCCTGTGGGGCAGCAATGACCCGTTTGGGAGTATTGCAGTTGGCCGCGGGATTGCCGATCTCCTGCCAGATGCCCGTTTCCACGGTGTTGAGGGCGGCGGACATTTGCCCTGGCTGGATGCCCCGGTTGCGTGCGGGCAGTGGGCGCGTGCGTTTATTTTGGGGGATGGCTAGGATAAATAAAAAGAACTTTCCTTGAACAAAGGAAAGTTCTTTGCTTTTATTCTCCATACAGATTGCGATAAATCGTATAGATTTCGTAGATGCCGCGGATGTAGCTGCGCGTTTCGGAGAAACGCACAACTTCCAGGAACAAGTCCTGGTCGCCCCCGGCCAGGCTGTTCCATTCGGCCGCATTGCCCGGCCCACCGTTATAGGCTGCCAGGGCGGCGTATTGGTCGTTGCCCAGTGATCCCATTTGGGTGGACAGATAATCGGTTCCGAAATTCAGGCTGACGATCGGGCGGTAAAGGTCTTCCCCGGAATAATTAGCAGGCCAACCTAACTTGTTGGCAACGCTTTGCCCGGTAGTAGGCACGATCTGCATCAGGCCGCGTGCCCCGGCGGAAGAGGTTACGAAGCCTTCGAATAGACTCTCCTGGCGCACGACACTGAACATGAACAAGGGATGGAAGCCGTAGGATTGGGAAATGGGCACGATCAGGTCCCAGTAGTAATTGCCAAAGCGCAGCCGGTTGAAGTAGATGGGGGCATTCATCGTGGCGGCATCGTCCATCCCGGCCAGGGTGAGTACCTGGCGAGCGGCGATGATCCCGGAGCGGTACAGCCCAATGTCGATCAGGTAATTTGCCAGGCGGTAGCTGTTGGCGGCGTCGGATTGCAGGCTGATGCGCAGGCTTTCGAATTCGAGGCGGGCTTGATTGTAGAGCGCCAGCTCCAAGAGTTCGGTGCCGCGGATCATGCGTGGGTCGGTCAGGATGGGGGTGAGATCGCGCAGGTTGGTGTCCGTAGACAGGCCGAAGGTGGCGATGATCCAGTTCTCGGCTTCGGTGCGTTCGGCTTCGATGTCGTAAGACAGGTTGTAAGACGCGGGCAGGGCAAAGGGAGCGCGGCCTGCCAGCAGGTCGTTGGCGCGCTCGCTGTAATAGCCGGTCGGGTCGGTGGCGGCAGCTTGCTGGTAAGCGGCAACCGCATCGTTGGCATTACCCGCCGCTTGCTGTGATTTGGCGATCCAGAAATAGGCGCGCGATTGTTCGCCTGGATTGGCGGCCAGACCGAGCGCGCCCTCGAAGTTGAGCGTGGCATTGGCGAAATCCTGAATGCGGAAGTAGGCAATTCCGGCCTGGAAAAAGCCGTCGAAGCCGTATTCAGAAGCGGGATAATCGCTGCCAATCCGACTCCACAGGGCGGCAGCGGTTGCCAGATCGCCGGTGTTCTCGGCGATGCGCGCCGCGAAATAGAGGAACTCCCCGGCGCGCGGCTGGGTGGGATTGTTGTTCACGAAATCGAGATAGATCTGGATACCTTGTTCGGGCTGGTTGAGGTACGTCCAGGTGGTGTGTGCTTTCTCATCAACGGCATTCGTCCAGTAGGTACCAAACGGCCGGTTGGTGATGATTTCATCCCAGACCGCGATCGCCATTTCCGGTTCACCGGCCGATAGTAGGGATAGGGCCTTGAAATGATAAGGTGTGTCATCGGCGTTGTCTGGATTGGCCTGGATGTAGCGGTCGAAAGCCGAAATTGCCACGCCGTATTGTCCGGCGTAATAATCGACCAGGCCGCGGTCCAGGTCGCTGACGGCAATGTTGGCATCTACCAATTCCACCAGGGCGGTATAGGAGTCGTAGGAGAGCGGGTAATTTTCCACGGTGTGCAGGTAGAAAGCGTAAGCTTGATCGTTAAGCCCCAGGGCGACGTGCGCCTGGCCGCGGTAAAGGTCCATGCGGGCTTTGGTGTAATCGTTGGCTGTGCGTTCGAAAACGTAGTTGTAGCTGATGATGGCATCGTTGTAGTTCCCAGCCAGGGCGTGGTTGTTGCCAATCTTGATGTGTAATTCCAGGTTCTCGTTCAATTGTGGCGCAGATGTGGCCGCCTGGTAAGCTGAGATTGCCCCGGTGTAGTTCCCGGCGGCGGAGAGCGCATCACCGCGCAGTTCCTGTGCATAGACATCGATCAGACCGGGATGGGAGTTGATGTATTGCTGGAAAGCATCAGCGGCTTCGGTGTAGCGTTGCAAGGCATAATAAACCTGCCCCAGGCTGAAATAGGCATACGGTAATTTGGGGGATTGGGGATGGGTATCGATCAGGGTGCGCAGATGGCTCAACGCACCAGGGTAGTCTGCCAATTGGAAGCGGCTCTTGCCCAGGCCGAGCAGCGCAGCGGCTTGCAGTTCCGGGTCGGAGATCGAATCGAGGACAAGCTGGTACTCGCTGATGGCTTTATCCCAATCGCCGTCGAAGAAGGCGCGGTCGCCACTGGCGATGCGTGCGCCCGGTTCCAGGGTTGGTGGCACATTTTGTGTGCTGGTGGGCACGACCCCGGGCGTTTCGCCGGGGAGCAGGGTTATGGCTGGGATGGTCGCGGCGGGATCGGTGGGCGCGGGGTTTGCACCTGGGGGGAGGTTGCAGGCCAGGATCGCCAGGCATAGCAGGATGATGGGTGCCGGTTTTTTCCAATTCATGGTGGGCAATATAACGCGAGAGGGGTGCCGTGTCAATGGAAAGGTCTCCGATATTAAAACCAACTCATCTTAGCTTGCTGTTTCCCCAAGCTTATTGTATATTGGGTGTATCCTGGAGGTGGTGTGGACGAACAAAAAGCAAGTTACCGGATTATGGATTTGCCCGAAGCGGAGCGGCCGCGCGAGCGGCTGGCGCGCCTGGGGCCGCAAGCCTTGAACAATGCCGAATTACTGGCGATCTTGCTGCGGGTAGGCGTGCGCGGCGAGAACGCCGTGCAGGTCGGCCAGCGCATCTTGCAAACCTTTGGCGGATTATTGGGCTTGCATAAGGCTACTGTGGCCGAGGTGCAGGCCCAGCACGGCATGGGAGAGGCCAAGGCAGCCACCTTGAAAGCAGCCATCGAATTGGGGCGCAGGTTAGCGTTAGAATCCCCTGAGGAGCGTCCGGTAGTACAAAGTCCGGCCGACGCCGCGGCGCTGGTGATGTATGAGATGAGTGCCCTGGAGCAGGAGCACCTGCGGGTGATGCTGCTGAACACCCGCAACCAGGTAATGGATATTGTGGAACTCTATCATGGCTCGTTGAATGCCTCGATGGTGCGCGTTGGAGAGGTCTTCATGCCCGCCGTGCGCCGCAACGCGGCCTCGATCCTGGTGGTGCACAACCATCCCAGCGGTGACCCGACACCCAGCCCGGATGATGTGGCGGTGACCAAGGCGATCATCGCGGCCGGGAAATTATTGGATATCGACGTACTCGACCACATCGTGATCGGACAGGGGCGCTTTGTGTCTCTGAAAGAGCGCCGGTTAGGGTTCGAGTAGTTCGGAGATTGTAATGGCTGAAAAACATATCATTCTTTTGCCAAAAGCGGATTATTGGGATTGGGTGCGGGCGGCGCGGCGCTACGTCTTGCGTTTTGGCGTCAACCTGACCCCTGATCCGGTGACGGCGGCGCGGTACTTGTACCCGGGCCAGACGGTCACGGTCGTGAATGCACCGGGCGGTTATCCGAATCAAGGCAATATCGTACAGTGGTTTGGCTATTATTACCCGGAGGCGAATCTGGACGTGGTTGAAGTGACGAATGTGGCCGGGTTGGAAGAAATTTTCGAACTGCGCATCCAGCATGGAGACCGCTACGGCACACAGACACCTGCAACGGGAACTTTCCGGCTGCGCTGGCCGACGGATTACGCCGATGTTTCTCAGCCGTTTGGTGTGCACCCGGAAGTGTACAACCAGTATGGCTTGCCCGGTCATGAAGGGGTTGATATCCGTGCTCCAATGGGAGCGAATGTGTATGCTTGCGCCGATGGGGAGGTCTACCGCGTGCACGACAGCGGCGAAGGTGACGCTTATGGCCGGCATATTCGTATCCGGCATAAAGAAGGCTATCGTACGGTGTACGCCCATCTGATGCGGGTGTTCGTGAGCGAAGGCCAGCATGTGATCGCCGGGCAGCGTATTGGGGCGGCGGATTCGACCGGCCAATCGGAAGGGTCTCATTTGCACCTGACCCTGAAAAAAGATGGCGCAACGGCTGCTAACCTGACCCATTTCCCCCGCGATATCATCGATCCGACGCCTTTTTTGCTCTTCCCTGGTCAAGAAGATGCCAATCGCCCGGTTGAAGTCTATCCCTGGTCGCCGGGACGCTGCCTGGTGGGGTTGAACGCGCGTGATGACGGTACTTTCACACAGGCGGATTTCGACGTGGTTGCCCAGGCGCGCCTGGAAGCGGTCAAGATCGAAGAGAATACCACCATTCAGGATATCAATCGTTTGAAGCAGGTTAACTCGGCGCTGTTCATCATGGCGCGCCTGCACTATATATTACCGCAGGAGAAAGTCGAACCGGCGGCCTGGCTGGCGCGCATCCAGCCGGACATGCAGCGGCTCTACCAGGTTGGCATCCGCTACTTCGAAGTGCACAAATCGCCGAACTTGCAAAGCGAAGGGTGGAACACTTCCTGGCATTCGGGCGGCGGCTTTGGGCGCTGGTGGCTGGACGTGTGTAATGCTTTGCGGGATCGCTTCCCGGACGCCAAACTGGGCTTCCCCGGCATTTCTCCGGGCGGGCAGATCGACGGCTGGCGGTTGGATGCGGGTGTATTCCTTGAGCAAGCCGACGAAGCGATCATGAGCGCCGATTGGGTGGGGGTAAACTGCTATTGGAGTAGCGACCAGGAAATGGGCGCTGAGAGAGGCGGCGGCTACTATCGCTTCATGCGGCGACGCTACCCGGAAAAGCTGCTTTTCCTTACTGAATTTTCAAACGTGAACGAATTGGAAAACCTGCGCGTGAAGGGGCGGCAGTACGTTGATTATTACCAGCAGATTAAGGATTATCCGGGAGTGGGGGCCGCGTTTGCAAATGTAATGTCTTCGCGCAACGCCTATGGCAAGCAACGCTGGCGACGGGAAGATGGAACTTTAACGCATGTGGTCGGCGAGGTGGGCGACAGAGATTTCTAATCAGGCCGTCATACGGATACGGAAACGCTCGAATTCTCCGTTGGCTGCTTCCCAGCGATGCTTGACGTCCTGGACGTACGAAGATGAGGGGCCTCTATTTAGGCGGCGTAGTAAGGCTTCCAGGTCGGGGCGTTCGCCTTCTGCCAGCACTTCGACATCGCCGTTGCGGCGGTTGCGTACCCAGCCGGTTAGGTCAAGGCTGTTGGCGGCGTCCAGCACGAAATAGCGGAACCCGACACCCTGGACGCGTCCAGATACCGTGGCCTGTAATCTGGCAGCTTGTGTTTCAGTCATTTCCCAACCACCTCCTCCCAATTAGTTCCTGGGTCGCATTAATCTAATCAGGATTATAAGCGGGACGAGCGAGATCAGGCAGAAAAGCCCAATCCAGGTTACAAAAATTTCCGAGAGTTCGATATCCGGTGCAGTTAGCACATCGAAAGTTTGGATTTGCCACTGGCGTTCCAGTTGCGAGAGCGTTTGGTTGAAAGCGGTCTGGACGCCGTTCTCGCAGGTAGTCCCGTTTTCATATGCAGTTACCAGATCTTCCAGGCCCGCAGAACCGTATTCAGTGTACAAAAAACGCACAAAAGATTCGGATTGTGCATAGGCTAATAGAACCTGTTCAGTTTCGCTGGGAAAAGTTGCGCATAGTTCGGAAATGGGGATCAATGTTTCGGTGGCTTTGGCTTCATCCAGGTATTTGCGATAATTGGGGTTGGGGTATAGCTCAGCCACCGAGGCAATGCCTTCATGCAGCCATTGCGGCAGGTTATCATAACTTTCTCCCAGGCGTTGGTAGAGCAAGATGTGGGTGATTTCGTGGGGAACCTGGCGCTCGATCTGGGTGGTCTCTTCTGCGCCGGGGATGATGTTGACCAGGGCTACATTCCGGCTGGGGGAAGCGTGGGCTCCAACCCATTCCGGAGCGGTATTTTGCAAGGCTTCTCTCAGGGCCGCAGAATTGGTGTAGATGTAAATATCGATTGACGTGGTTGGGACAAGGTTTAGGTATTTCGAAATCTCTTCCTGTCCATTCTGGGCGGCGTCGAGGACCTTTTGGGGGAATTCGGGTTCACCGTCATACCAGTGGGCGGAATAACTGCCGTTGGTTAGGGTTTGCCAATCGAGTGCAGTGCCATTAACTGCGCTGAAATTATGGTCGTAGAAATAGCTGAAGTGCTCGCTTTCGAAGGTCTCCCCGTCGCTGAAAGTAAAGTAAAACCAATAATCGATCTTGGTGAACGCCGGGATGCGGTAATTGGACGCTACTAGATATTCGTAGCTGGCGGTTTGATTGTCCACCAGCGTCATGCGTTCGGTCAGGGTTTCGTGTACGGTTTGAGGACGGAGGAAAATATCGATGCTCTGAACGGCCTTTGTGGTTTGGTAGGTAACCTCGAAAGAAATTTCTGTGCCAAACTGGTGGCTGACCTGGGACTGAATTTCCTGTACGGATGAACTGGATTGAGAGAGAGCGACCCGAGGAAAGGTCATTACGATCAATGTGATGACGAGGATGGAGAAGAATAGGTGCGGAGCTTTAGGCGTACTCATAAGATCAGCGATTTAGATACAACAACAGCGGGGTTAGCATGAGCGGACTGAGTAAAGTTGTGGTGGTGACTACGGTGGTGACAAAGGCCGGTTCGACGTTGTATTCAGTGGCGATCACGATGGCAGTGACGGCGGTGGGCATGGCTAATTCGGTGATACCTGCCTTGCGCAGTATCCCAGAAAATCCGAACAGGGCACTGAGGCCAATTGCAACCAGGGGTGCGATAGCCAGACGCAGTACATTTGCCAGGCTGAGTTCCCGCTTGTGATTGGACAGGTCAGCTTTTTGAAGCTGTAAGCCAAGCAGCACCAGCATGGAAGGGATCGATGCCTGGGCCAGCAATGAAATCGGCCGGTCGAGGAAGAGCGGCAGTTCCCAGTTAGTCAGGTTGAACAGCAAAGCAAATGCAAGGGCATAGATCACCGGGACTTTAAGGATGCTGAACAGAGCTTTTCTCAAGCTCACTGCACCCATCGATGCAAGAATCACACCGACCGAGTACATCAACACGGCGTTGGTGCTGAAGAACAGCGTGGCGTAAGAAAGGGCATCATCCCCGAAAGCGAACAAATTGAGGGAGAGGCCGAAATTGCCGGAGTTGGTGAACAATGTGGTCAGCAGTAGGGCGATAATCATCTTGCGATCGAGCTTGAAGCTCTTTGCTAGAATCCAGGTGATGATGCCCATGGCGATCAGGTTGGCAATTGTGTAGGCTGCGATCAGTATAGTATCGTTCTGGTTGAGCGGTGACTTGGTCAGCGAGTCGAAGATCAGGCTGGGGGTGAATAAGTAGAACACCACCCGCGAGATCGTACGAGGATCGACTTCAGTGAATTTACCAATTAAGAAACCTGCCCCGGCAATTAAAAAAATGGGCAGGATGTTAGAAACAAATATATCGATGTATTGCAATGTCTTCCGCCTTTATTCTTCTTCGATGTTGTAATTGATCATGTCCTCAAGGTCATCTTCGTCGAAATCGAAAATATCCAAAGGTGGCATGTCTTCAGTGAAGGCGAGGTTGTCCAGGGCGTTTTCCAGGGCTTCGTGTTCGGCCTCGTCTGTGGTTTCTTCCTGGAGCGCTTCAAGCGCTTCGCGCACGTCGTCGCCGCCAATCTCAGACAAGGCCCAGGCTGCGACCACGCGCACTTCGGCGTCCAGGTCTTCGAGCAAACCCAGTAACTCGGGCACAGCTTCTTCTAGGTAAAGTTCGCCAGCGGCCTTGGCCGCTTCGAGCTTGACGCGGCTGGATTCGTGGTTCAAGTTGTCGAGCACCTCAGGCTTCCAGCGTGATGCCCCGGAGCGCCCCATCGCAAACAAGGCGCTTGCCAGCCAATCTTCATCGCCGTATTCGTAGGCTTCTGCGACGTGATCGGCCACAGTCTCGCGGCTGGAAAAACCCAGCGCTTCCAATGCCCGGCGGCGGATGAGGGGGTGTGCCTCGGAATTCAAGACATCGAGCAGGCGCGCTTCAACTTGGTGGAATTTATCTTCGGCCAACTCTTCCAGTTCTCCCAGGTATACGAAGCGTCCCAATGCAAAAGCAGCCTGGGCGCGCGTTTCGGTTTCCGTATCATTTTCCAGAATGTCCAGGAATTGGGGAATCAGGGCCGGGTCTTCGCTCTCCCATAGGATCTGGATGGCCAGCGTGCGCACGCCGGAGTCTTCATCTTGCAGCGCGATTTCACACAACTTGTCGAAAGAGACTACGTAATTGGTTTCTTGCAGGGTTTCTGTGTCTTCAAGCAAGGCGCGGCGGCGTTGGAGCGAGATTTGCGGCCAGGTGGCTTTGATCGCTTCAAATTCTTCGCCTTCCAGCCCGGAAAGCCGGTAGAGGTAACGCGGCGGAAAAGTCTGCGTGTCGTCGAGCAAGGCCCGGCTGACTTCGTGGATAGAAATGTCTTCGTTTGTCATCGAAACACTTAAGGCAACTGCACGGGATTGATGAAATCCTGGGCGTTGATATAGATCATCAAGATCAGCAGCAAGGCCAAGCCGATCAGGTTGATGGCGTTTTCGTATTTCGGTGGAATGCGGTGGCCGATGATGATCTCTGGTAAGGCGAACAAGATGCGGCCACCGTCCAGGGCGGGAATCGGCAGCAGGTTGAGCAAGCCGAGCGACACTGAAATTGTCGCAAAGAACGATAAGGTATTAACTCCGGCGGGCAGGTCACCGTTGGCATCGGCTTCAAGCTGGTTGGTGTAGATGTCGTACATGCCTTTATAGCCAACCAGACGGCTTTCTTCGGGGGAAACGTCGCCGCGCATGAGCATGCCGGGAAGCTGCAATAAGGTTCTGGCTTGCTCGTATACGGCAATCCCACCGATGTAGACGGCTTTAAGCGGTGTGATCTCGTCGCGCGGGTTGCCCATCACCACACCGATGGCGCCTTCCCCTTCGGGTGGGTCTTCGCGTGGGACAACGGTGACGCTGAGTGGCTCGCCATCGCGGATCAGGTCGACGTGGATCTCCTGCCCCAAGTTGGCATAAATCGCGTTGCGCATGGCGCCTGTACTGCGAATGGGATTGCCGTTGATCTCTTCAACGATGTCACCAGGTTGGATGTCGGCGACCGCGGCAGGGGAATTTTCCGTGGTGGCGATAATGGAGACTTTGGTGATGTCGATGCCGATGCGGCCAAATACGATGCCGTAGATGATGATGGCGGCGAGGATATTCATGATCGGCCCCATCAGGAAGACGGCAATGCGGATGAAGGGATTGGCAGCCGCTAATCCACCGGGGATATCGGGGTTGTTTTCACCCTTGGGGCGTACGAAACCACCCAACGGGATCCAGTTAAGCGTAAATTCGGTGCCACCGGCCTCAAAAAGCTTGACAATGCGGGGCGGAAAACCGATGCCGAACTCTTCCACCTCGACGCCAAAGACCTTGGACATCAGGAAATGGCCGAGTTCGTGGAGGATGATCAGCACCGCGATGGCAACGATAAATTGTAAAATTGGAAGTAAACCACTTGTTGGCATAAAATTCACCTGTTAATAGATACAAACTTTGGTTATTGTACTATTATATCGCCTCCTGGAATTCGGATACAGGAAAGTATCGTTAAAGTCACCTAAGAATCAGGCAGCATCTTTTTGGAGGTGGGTTGGTCCTCCAGGAGAGGCGCGCAGCACGTCAGAAACCCCCGGAATTTCGGCGAGCATTTTTTGGACGGTATCGCTCTGGTCAGCAGAACAAATCACATGCACGTTCGGCCCGGCGTCGATCGTGTAGCATACGTCTAGCCCCTCGCGCCGCCACTGCCCAACCGCCTGCATGATCGCTAACGTGGCGGGTTGCCAGTAGATCAGCGGCGGCTGTGAGGTCATCATCACGGCGTGCATCATGTTGGAATCTAATTCGACCATGCTGGCGAAGGTGCCAAAATCGCGTTCCAGGATGGCCTGGCGCACGATATCGAGGCGGGCGGGTGCACCCGCTACCCGGCTGTCCTGTAAGCTGCTGGTGGGCGCCATGGTGTGCCCTTCGGTGGAGCCGGTTTCTTTATGGGACTTACTGACGATGGCCACACAATCATTTAGCGCCCAATGATCAGCAGGAGCAATCGATTCGGCAAACGAGGTCTCGTGATCGGAGCCGGCGTGCCATTCCACGAAACCACCGGGCACCGAGCGGCTGGCCGAACCAGAGCCGCGCCGGGCAATGCGCGATAATTCGGCCGTGTCCAACGAAAGCCCGGCGGCGGTGGTGGCTGCCAGCGCCAAGGCTGCAAAAGCGGAAGATGAGGAGGCAATCCCCGCTCCGGCCGGAAAATTATTCTTGCTGGTTACGCGGGCGCACTGGTTGATGCCTGCCAGGGTGCGCACGTGATCGAGAAAAGCGGAGACGCGTTCCAGCGCAGCGCCATTGGCGTTTGAACCGTTAAGGGTCAGTTGGTCGGATTGCAGGCTCGCGTCGAATGTGACGGTGGTGCGTGTTTCCAAGCCCGCCAAATTCATGGAGATCGAGCCGTTAACGGGGATACGCAGATTGTGGTCGACGTTGCCCCAGTATTTGATGAACGCAATATTTGGGTGGCTGATGGCACTTGCTTGAACTGTTGGCATGGATAAATTGGTACCTTTCCGAAAAAATAGACGAGTTTTATCTGATTTGTATTACCTCGTATTATATCCAGGTTTTGCTGGGTAGAGCCGAATCGGCGTTATGGATCTGTAGTCGGTGGATTTGATTGTCTTTTGGAGATTGAGGAGGGAAAAATCGAAATAGAAAACCACCGGCTTAGCCGGTGGTTTGACTTTTTATGAATTGCGTCGCTTGCCGCCTCTGTTGGAACGGCGTTTGCCGCCGCTGCGGCCACTTCTGCGCCCGCCGGATTGCTTGGGTTTGGACTTCGTGCCGACCGGGGGGAGATCGGGCGGATGGTGCATCCACTCATGGTAGGTGTCATCGAGCAGCATCGCAAGTAAGGAAAGTCCTTCCTCTTCCTCGGCCATTTCTTTTACTAATGGCATGAAGCGCTGCATGCGTTCGATTTGTAAGCGGTCACGGTCGCGCAGCCGCGCTTCCAACTGTCCAAACAGGCGTTGGGCAACCAGGTTTTCAACATCTTCATCCTGGGGCAGCGGCATTTCGGTGAATTCGATCTTGTAGTGCGCGCCGATGCGGGTGAGCATTTTCTTCTCGCTGTAGTCGACCAGCATGATGGCGACCCCGCTGGCCCCGGCCCGCCCGGTGCGCCCGGCACGGTGTACGTAGGCTTCCAGGTCATCGGGCGGTTCGTACTGGATCACGTGGGAGAGGGCAGGGATATCGAGGCCGCGCGCGGCTACATCGGTAGCAACCAGGAAACGCAGCTTGCCGTTGCGCAGGCGTTTGAGTACGGTATCGCGCGCACTCTGGGAGAGGTCGGAACTGATCTGGTCGGCGTTGTAGCCGAAGCGTTGCAAGACGCGCGTGACGTAGAAGACGCGGTCTTTGGTATTGCAGAAGATGATTGCCTGATGCGGGTTCTCCATCTCGATGATGCGTACCAGCGCCCGGTCTTTGTCCATGGCGCGCACTTCGTAATAAACGTGTTCGGTGTCCTCGACGTGGATGTGGTCGCGGCTGAGGCTGAGGAAACCCGGCTTGTTGAGGAACTGCTTGGCCAGGCGGGTGACGTGGTCGGGGATGGTGGCCGAGAACATATAGGCATCGATCTCGTGGTTGGGCAGGAATTCCTGCACGCGTACCATGTCGGGGTAGAAACCCATCGACATCATGCGGTCGGCCTCGTCGAACACCAGCACCTTGAGCTTGTCCAGCTTAAGGTTGCGCTTGATGAGATGGTCGAGCACGCGGCCGGGGGTACCGACAACCAGGTGGGCGCCTTGTTTGAAGGCTTCGAGCTGCGGTTTGTAGCTGGTGCCGCCGTACACGGCAATCGTGCGCACACCGCTGTCTCCGGCCAGCATTTGGGCTTCGTCGGTGACCTGCTGCGCCAGTTCGCGCGTGGGCACGAGCACAAGCGCCTGGCAGGTGTTCTGCTTGGCGTCGATGTGTTCCAGGGTGGGCAGCACGAAAGCGCCGGTTTTGCCGCTGCCGGTGCGGGCCTGTACCATCAGGTCGCGGCTGGCGCGCATGTAGGGGATGGCGCGGGCTTGCACCGGGGTGAGTTCCGTCCACCCAGCACGGTCGACGGCTGCCCTCATCTCTTTGGGTAGATTGTCTAGCGTGATCGGTGGTAGGGCATCTTCTGGTTCGAAGATATCTTCGTTTTGTTCTTGATCTTGTTCTGACATAAAAAATGTTTTCTAACGTTGCGGTTGTTGGACTGGCAACGTCTTATATTCTCCTGTTCATTTCTGTAATAGGGTTATTATATGAGAGAATCGAGATATTGGGTGGATAAGATTTGAGGGAGAAGTGTGGAGATAGATGGTTTTTGAATGCTCATATTAGTCAGCTAATATATATTCTAAAATAATGATGACCTTTCCTTTTGTATATTTTGTACTTTTTAATTATGTAATAATCTCCCATTTGCAACTCAGAAATACTGCTGCATGTATTTCCTAATATACGAAATATGTATTCAAACCAGGTCAAGGAAAAATCTCTACCATCAACTCCATCAGGCGCGTAGATTCTGAATAAAGCATCTTGTTCTGTTTGCATTATTCTTTGGTTGCCTACAAGATAGTTTTGTGACATTCCAGCCGCGACTCTATAAAGGCGCATAGATTTTTTAGGATGCATAGTTACTTCTGGAAAAATCTGACATTCGAATTCGATAAATCCTTTGGAATGTATTGCTTCAATCAGGCGCGTATATTCTCCTAGCGCTACATATCCTGTGTCAGGGTATGCTCTTGCTTCTCGAGATGAAATTTCTTGGATTTTATTGTTTCGGTCAGTACGTAATAATTCAATGACTTCATTATGAAAGACCCTCAAATCCTTTAGTTTTTTGTTTATGTAAAATTGGACGACACCTACAAAGACGAAGCAAATTACGATTATCCCAATTAATAAGGGGACATCAATAAAAGGTGTGCTGGTATACAAGACGAATGAAAACACGCTAATTAATACGGGAATAAGCCAAAGCAAAGCTTTTATACTCGAATCAACGAAAATATAGAGAAATTCCCAAAATCTAGATCTGTTTCCCATAACTAAAGTCCTACAGTT
>JAFGRA010000269.1 GCA_016935415.1 Anaerolineales bacterium | reverse complement strand
GACAAGGGTTCTGCCCTACTTTTTGTCTAAACTCGAGTTTTAATGCCACGCCAATAACATCAACTAATTCCTCTTGAGGCAGATGCTCGTGTAATGTATTGATGAATTTATAGGTGAAATCGCCGTCATCGTGCACCGCTTGAACCATTACAGGGAGTAATGCTTTGTTAAAGTATCTTTTTGCTTTCATGTAACCGCTCAGGCACCTTTTGAGGTTATCATGGCCATGTTTCAATCCATCGTGCATGTCTTCTGGACTGAGGTCAAAGTAAGCATCATCTACCATTCTTACCGCGTTATGAGCCATGCAGGTAGAGCTAATGGTTCTATCCCCTACGTAGGATTCTAGTTTTTCTGCATAAATAAAAGCCTTATTGGCTTCGTTTAGTGCTGGATTATTGAGCTTTTTCAAAATTCAGCATCCTTGAGCTTATTCCTCGATCAGCATCCAGAACAGAAAGAATTCATCCTGGTCTGGGGTATTAGTGAAGTTGATGATATCTTCTCCCCCAGATGACATGATATACACATCATAATCATGATCACCATCAAAGTCAAAGTGTGTAAAAGCAATTGTTTTTCCATCTGGTGACCATTCTGGGGCATATTTATCCCCTTCTAGAGATTGAGTTAGCCTGTCAAAATTAGCACCAGATACATTTACTTTGCAGATATCGTGCTGGTACCGATCATTTATTAGATGACCACAAGTAAAGATGATATTCTGACTATCAGGTGACCAGGCAGGAGAGTGATTATCATCTTCACCACCTGTGTAAGTAAGTTGACGAGCATGTCCTGCGCAAGAATTTGGTTCAGCTAGACAATTTGCATCGGACAGATAAAGTTCAGTCAATCCTAAATAATTTCCAGGTAAATCGATCCTGGCTTGATCTGATGCAAATACGATCCACTTATTATCCGGTGACCAAGCCGGAGTAGTTTCTACTGTTTCCCAAGGTGTCAACCGGAATGTGGTGCCATCGATTGTATTTGTTATGAATATAGATGAAAAATCTTCGGGGTCTGCTTTTGCTGTGTATATGATTTGCTTATTATCAGGCAACCAACTAAAAGCTGCGTAATCGTAATTTAAGCTGTCGATTTCTAATTCTTCGATACTGCGCGAAAAGAAATCATAAAGGTAAACGTTATTGCCATCTCCTAAAAGAAGCTTATCTCCATTTGGAGATAATGTATACGAGGTATTGTCGCCTGGAATGAAGGGCACTTTTTGCTCTCCATCCAACGAAGCGGCATAAATGATATCTTCATCGTCGGCAAGGTAAACAATGTATAGCCCTGGGGATAAATTGCTCCTGGGGTCCGGGATGGGGGTTTGGGTAGTCGTAGGGGTGAGTGCCAGGATGTCGAGCGTGGCTTGCATAACCTGGCGTTGCTCTGCTCTCACGGTTGAGGTCAGATCAAAGGCCGTTTGGACGGTCACTTGCATGAAGGCAAATTCAGTGCGCCGGGCAAATGTGGTCACCTGGGCAACTTCTGCTGGAGACAATGTAAAAGTTTGCGACGGTGTAGCAGTGCTTATAGGTTGCTCGGTTGGTTCGATCGTAGGGGAAAAGGAAATTTGTTCAGTAGGTTTGCAGGCAGCCAAAACGATCAAAGTAACTATTGTTAGAATCCAGGATTTTGAGGAGTTCATCATATGCCCCTTGTGGAAAAGGTGAGATGGATTTGCAAGTAAATTATAGTCTAAATATGTTTTGAGATTACATCAGTCTTCTGTGTCTTGCCAGGGCGTCAGGCGCGGAATCCAGGCGGGGACGTTGCGCTTGTAGGTCAGGTATTGCTCCCCGAATTTTTCGGTCAGCCAGCGCTCTTCCATCAGGGGGATATAGAACCAATGAAAGACAAATGCTGCCGTGGCGAAGATCAGGATCGGTCCCGAGCCGGTCAGCAGGCCCTCGCCATACAGCGTGATGAAAACGCCGCTGTGCATCGGATTGCGCACGTAGCGGTATGGCCCAGCTACGACCAGATTTTTAGGCGCATCCCAGGGGGCCAGGGTGCCTTCGCCCACGCCAACGAACAGGCGGATGGTGGCGATCAGCAGGGTCAGGCCAATACCCACCAATGCTAACCCCAACAGACTTACCAAAACTACGCCCCACAGCGGCAGTCCCCAGCCGGGCTGGAAGGATTGCGACCACCACAGGATCACAGCCGGGATGATAATCAGCGCCAAGCCGGGCAGGGCAATGATCGAGCGTAGTGAGCGTTTCTGTAAATTGTTGTCGGGCATGTGGGCCTTCGGTTTGAAGAACAAATTACAAATTGCAGATTGCAGCTTTGAACTCGTTTAGCTTGGAACGCGATTCTATCATGGATGCTGTCGGTTAACGAATCACGATTCTCGGATTACGGCCCACTTGACAAACGAACTTTGCATGTATATAATATGAACTAAAGGTTCATAATCTATGAGCATATCCGACTGGACACAAATCCATACCCATATTTTGCAGCTCGAACAGGACGGGCTGGTGACGCGCACTTTCCGGCGGCTCGACCCCGAGCGGCAGCAAGTGATCCTGACCGCCATCCTGGAAGAGGCCGTGGCGCGCGGCCCGGCGGCGATCAACATCAAAGAGGTTGCCCGGCGGGCGGAGGTATCGGTCGGTTCGCTGTATCAATATTTCGAAAACCGCGCCGGGCTGCTGGCTTTCGCCGTCGAATTGTCCAAACGCTACATCCTGGACGAGTTCGAGAGCTTCCGGCCATATTTGGTAGCGATGCCCTTGCGGGAAGGCTTGCAGGCTTACCTGATGGGTGGGGTCGAATGGAGCCAGTTGCAGATCTGGCTGGTGCAATTCTTTCTCAAGGCCGCTTACCAGGGCGATCCCCAGTTGGAAGCAGCGATCGTGCGCCCGGTGGCGGACTGCCTGCGAGGCATGGTGGCCGAGATGCTCGCTGCGGCAGTGGAACGCGGCGAGGTGCGCGCTGGGATCGATCTGGATGCCACTGTGCGGTTGGTACATGCCCTCACCATTGCCGCCGGGGACAGCTATTTGCTGCCATATTTGAATGCATATTTTCAGGTGGATATCCCCGACATCCCCTACGAGCGCCTGGTGGAAACGCTGGCGAACCTGATCGTGGATGGGATTGGGGCTGATGCACCTGAACAGGAATAGGAACATGGAAGAAATGGAAAATTACGTTTTACAGGCACAAGGGTTGACCAAGCATTACGGCGACCTGACCGCGGTGGCTGACCTGACCCTGGAAGTCCGTCCGGGAGAGATCTTTGGCTTCCTGGGGCCGAACGGGGCCGGGAAAACCACTTCGATCAACATGATCTGCGGTCTGCTGAAACCCGATGCGGGCCGGGTGTTGGTGCATGGCGAAGTCCTGGATGGTGGTACGGCAGCAGTGCGGGCGCGCGTGGGCATGTGCCCACAGGAGATCATCCTCTGGCCGCGGCTGACCTGTATCGAGCAGTTGCAGTTCATTGGGGAGATGTACAACATCCCGGCGCGCGAAGCCCGCAAACGCGGTGCGGAACTACTGGAGATGCTGGGTTTGAGCGAAAAAGCCGATAAACTGGCACGCACGCTCTCCGGCGGCATGCAGCGCCGCCTGAATTTGGCAATGGCGCTGGTGCACGATCCGGACATCGTCGTGCTGGATGAGGCCGAGGCCGGATTGGACCCGCAGAGCCGCGTACTGGTGCGCGAGTTCATCCAGGCGCTGGCCCAGACCAAGACCGTGATCCTGACCACGCATAATATGGACGAGGCCGACCGCGTCGCCGACCGGGTGGCAATCATCGACCACGGCAAATTGCTGGTGCTGGATACGCCCGAAAACCTCAAACAGCGCGTCGGGGCCGGGGATGTGGTAGAACTAGCCATCGAAGGCGGATTGGATGCACAAAGCGCGGCCGAATTGCTGACGGCTCAATTTGAGAACATCAATGTCGAGGCGGCCGACCATACCCTGATCGTGCGGGCATTGGGCATTGTGCGCTTGCTGGCAGGTATTTTGGACTGCTTGGAAGGAGCCGGAGTAGAAACGGGTGAGGTGCGCCTGCGGGAAAATACGCTCGAAGATGTCTTCATCCAACTCACCGGGCGAAGGTTACGCGAATGAAACTCTGGAAAGTATTCGTCAAAAGTATGCGTGAGCAACTGCGTGATCCGCTCACCTTGAGCTTGAGCGTGGTGTTGGCCCCGCTGTTCGTATTCTTGTACTGGATGTTCTTCCCCAGCGGCTCGACCACTTATCCGGTCTACGTCATCAATGAAGATATGCCGGTAGAAACCGAAAGCGGCACATACGCCGCCGGAACAGATTTGATTGAAGCCATGCAGACGATCACCTATGCCGACGACCTGCCGATCTTGAATGTATCTCTGGTGGACGACCAGGAACTGGCCGAAGCCAGGGTCAAAGACCGCAAGGCCACGCTGTTGGTGGTCATTCCGGCCGAATTTTCCGCGACCATGTATGCTGCCGGGCAAGGTCTGGAACCCGAACCGGTGCCGGTGACCTTCGTCGGCGACCTGACCAACCCGTATTATGCCGTGGCGGCGGTGATGGCTGGTTCTGGGCTGGAGAATTACGTGCAGGCCGTGAGCAGACAGCAAAGCCCGGTACAGTTCAATGAAATTGCGTTGGGCGGTTCGGCGGCGCGCAGCGAATTCGAAATTTACGTGCCCGGCATCCTGGTTTTCGCCGTCATCATCCTGGTGTTCCAGTCGGCGATGGTGGTGGCCTACGAAGTGGAAGCCGGGACATTGCGGCGCTTGAAGCTCACCCGCCTGACTTCGTTCGACCTGCTGGGCGGGATCAGTTTGTCGATCATTTTGATCGGGGTGGTGTGTGTGCTGCTGGCTTTCCTGGTGGCCTACGGGCTGGGATTCCGCAGCCAGGGGCCGCTGTGGGTGGCGATTTTGGTGGGGGCGATCACCACCTTTGCAGTGATCGGTTCCGGCCTGATCGTGGCGGCCTTCTCTAAGACGGTCAGCCAGGCTTTTATCATCGCCAATTTCCCGCTGGTGCTGTTCATGTTCTTCAGCAGCGCAGTCTTCCCGGTGCCCAACCCGCGCCTGTTCGAAGTCGGCAAGCAGACCATCGGCCTGTTCGATATCCTGCCGACAACGCACGCTGTGGTGGCTTTGAACAAGGTATTGACCCTGGGCGTCGGGCTGGATGAGGTCACCTTTGAGTTGATTGCCTTGATTGTGCTCTCGGTGACCTACTTCTTGGTGGGCGTGTGGCTCTTCCAGCGTAATCACATGCGAGCGGCGTAGGTATTTACAAGTTGGTGGTTAGCAACTAAACTGATTGTGATAATTCTGTATGGGATAGATCGATGAAGTGGATGAGACAAACTTGAATATTTCAGAAGAAGATGTAAAAGGACTTTGGAAGACTTATTCTCAAAGATTCCTGATAAAGTCGCCAGGAGAATTAATAGACACTTGGGCTTATCTGTTTCCGTTACTCATTACCTGGATGGTTTCCGGTTTTTCTCTACTCATTCTCAAACGATGTATTCTCGTTATCGTTGTATATTTACTTTATGTGGGGATGACTTATATTGTCTGGAGGCAGAGTCGAAACAGCAAAACCGGAAAATATTGGAAAAGGATCTTTGTTATTTGCAGGATTGGTCATTTAGGTATTGGAGGACTCATTCTATCTATCAGTTTCTTGTCTTCTTCATTTTATTTTTATTTGAATGAAACAATTGGTGATACACCCATGATTATTGGCATTGCTGCATATGTAATAATTGCGCTGATTTTAATCATTGCAATTCCGCTAATTTTTCTCTCCCAAAATCCACTTATCAATGGATTTCTGTCAGGAAAAAGATACCCTAAATTGGAAAAATATGCCTCACCAGTAGTAGGCTTTGGGGTGTTATTAGGGATTCTGTTGCGTGATTCAGTCGGTGGGAGTGTTGTTGCTGCAGTTTTATCGTACTCAATTGCTATTTTTACTTTGATTTTGTCAAGTTACAAGATATTTCAAGTTATATTTTTGGCAACCAAAACGAAAATGGTCTAGATCAATTGCCTATTTCCTGGGGGCTTCCAATGCAATTACATGTGTACAGCGCAAATCGAGGAACATTTTGTGAAAGGCGAGCGTTTTAGAAATAGGAAGATGTGGCGTTATGGAAGAAAAATCTGACGAGCTTGTTATTGTCTATCATTGGGTAGCCGGGTCGATGCCGCCGCCGCATCATTACGAATACATGATTACGCTGGGACCTGGGTTTACGGGACAAATCGATTACCAACCCGATTATGCCTTCGAAGGCGTGCCGGTCTGGCGGGAAGAATTTGCGCTTGAAAGCAATATAGTTGAAGAGTTGCATGAATTGCTGGTCGCAGCGGATGTTTTCACGCGCCGCTGGCAGGCCGTTGAGGACGGCGCGGTGGGCGGCAGCCTGCAATGGCTGGATGTGAGTTACCAGGGAGAGCAGTATAAGGTACCCACCCGGGTGCGGGAAACGGAAGAACTCGAAGCGCTCTACCGCTTTATTCGGGCCTGTGTCCCAGAAGCGGTATGGGGTGTGCTGCGGGCCAAGCGGGAAAAGTATATTAAGGCGAGTGGGGAAAACTAAATTGGCAGGCTCAAAAATAGTACCTTTGGTTTGGCCGAGTCTGTTAACATTTGGTTAGAATACATTAATCTTAGAATGCCTTTAGAGCGCTTGACAGGCATAGTTTTGGGATATATGATAAAATGCGCGTTCGAAATTCGGCGTGCATTGAATTGATCCTATTATGTTGCACGCGATCTATTGAAACGGAGTGAAATTCCATGTTAAAAAAGACCTTGCTTTTGGTTTCGGTGCTGGCGATTGTGATGCTGGCGATGCCATCCTCTGCTTTGGCGGCCGCCAAAAAGTCTGTCATCATTCACAATGATACCGAAGAAGATGTCAAAGTGACCTTTGAAGGCCCGGAAACCTACAAATGGACCGCATACCCTGGTAAGTACGAGAAAACCTTTGTGGAAGGTGAGTACGAATACAGCTATACGTCCTGTGGCGAGAAGCACAGCGGAGATATTGAAGTCACCAATAACGGGCAAACGTTTTATATTGAATCTTGCCCGGCGGAAGAAGTAAAGACCAAGTTCTTGGTTTCCAGCCATTTTGGTGAGAACTTGAGCGTCGAACTGGTTGGCCCGGAAGAATACAGCCTCAAGGTCGAGTTGGGTGTCAACAAGTTCACCGACATGGTTTCTGGTGATTATGTCTACAGTTACGATGCCTGCGGCATTACCTTCTCCGGTATCGTCGATATCCAGAAGAATGGGAAGACGCAGATGACCTTGAAGAACTGCGAGCGCTTGCTCTTGCTGGATTTCGAACAGCCGGTTCCGACTAAACTGCGTGTAGCCAACCACTTCGGCTCGCCGGTGGACATCACCCTGATTGGCCCGCTGACCTATTATGCCACCTTGCAGCCGGGCCTGAATCGCCTGGATTTGGTGTCGGGATCCTACACTTACGTGTATGCCGCCAATGGCCTCCGCTACGACGGCACCTTCATTGTTGGCAAGACCGGTACCTCGTTGGTATTCATTCCCACACTGGTCACGACAGTAACTGAATAATTCAAACCAAAAGTATAGCTTTGGAGGTCCGGTTTCAAACCGGGCCTCTTTTTTGTTTCCAGCGCGTTGATGTTTCTGATAAAACCTTTGGGGGATAATAAGCGGGTGGTAAACGAGGAAAAATTCACAAAAACCTGTATAATCAGGGATGTAGGCTGAGTAAATGCTCACAAGGTTTTGAAAATAAATTACCTGCAAGTGCATTTACTAAAGGAACTGACCGATATTAACCTTTGAATAAAATCTAGGCTAAAATGGTCAGCTTTCCGTCATAGACGGTCAGTTACCCAGCATTGATCTTTTTACATAGGAGAAAATCGGATCACGATTTCCTCAGAAAACACTGCGACATTTCGATTCCGAGGAGTAGATATGCGCTATCTTACCTTTACCCCGCTGGATAAATCCCAGCCGCCGCGCTTGGGCACGTTGTATAAGAACGACATGGTTATCGATCTGGCTGCGGCCAAACTTTGGGCTGCAGAAATGTTCCGCCAGACGGTATCCAAATTGCCCGCTAATATGATTGCCTTCATCCAGGCCGGTTCGGAGACCTGGTCGCGCACACCGGAGATCGTGGAAGCGTTGGAGGATGACAACCCGCTGCGGCTGCGTTCGCCCGATCTCTTCAAGGTGGGTTGGAAGATCACCGATGTGACCATCAATACGCCCATTTTGCGTCCGCCGACTGTGCGCGATTTCTACGCTTTCGAAACGCACGTCGCCGCTGCCCAGGCTAACCGCGGCAAGGAGGTGCCCAAAGAGTGGTACCAGATGCCGGTGTTCTATTTCTCGAATCCACATACCATCTTTGGGCCGTATGCCGATGTGCCCATGCCGCAGTCTACCCAGGCGCTGGATTACGAACTTGAAATTGCCTGTGTGATCGGCAAGGCCGGGCAGGATATTCCGGCGGAAAAGGCGCACGAGCACATTTTCGGCTACATGCTCTTCAACGATTGGTCGGCGCGCGACGTGCAGGCCCGGGAGATGAGCGTGGGTTTAGGTCCGGCCAAAGGCAAGGATTTTGCTTCTACCCTGGGGCCGTGGATCGTCACCCCCGACGAGCTGGCGGATAAGGCTACAGATCGACCGGGTGTGTACGATTTGCAGATGGTGGCAAGCATCAATGGTAAGGAATATTCGCGCGGTAACTGGAAGGATATTTACTATTCCTTCGGCCAGATGATCGCGCGTGCCTCGGCGGATGTGCCGCTCTTGCCCGGTGATGTGATCGGCTCGGGAACGGTGGGGAGCGGCTGCTTGTTGGAATTGACCCAAGGCAAAGGCCCGTGGTTGCAGCGCGGCAACGTGGTCGAGTTGGAGGTCGAGCGCCTGGGTGTGATCCGAAATCGAGTGTATTAGGAGCGGTCAGCTGACAGTTGTTCGCGATTTGTAATGGAGTAATGGTAAAGAATTATGGAATTTAAACTTGCTGAACTGCCGCTGATGGCAGTTAAAAAACTGATGACCGGCACGATCGTGCCCCGCCCGATTGCCTGGGTTTCGACGATCAGTGCCGAGGGCCAACCCAACCTGGCCCCGTTTTCGTTCTTCAACGCGGTTTGCCCTCAGCCGCCGACCTTGCTGTTCTGCCCGGAAGTGCGCATCACGGATGGGGAGCAGAAAGATACCCTCTATAACGTGCGTGAAACCGGGGAGTTCGTGGTGAATGTGGTTACCGATGAACTTGTCGAAGCGATGAACGCCACCGCTACTGAACTGCCGCCGGAAGTCAACGAATTCGAGTTGGCCGGGGTGACGGCTGTGCCTTCTGTGATGGTCAAGCCGCCGCGCGTGGCCGAAAGCCCGGTCAATTTTGAGTGCAAGCTTACCCAGATCGTGGAGGTGGGGGAGGGCAAAGGCGCGGGGAGTGTGGTGATTGGGGAAATTCTCTACATGCACATCCGCGATGATATCTTGCTGCCCGATCACAAGATCGACGTGCGTGCCCTCAAACCGGTCAGCAAACTGGCCGGCCCAGGGTATTCCCGGCTGGGCGAGATTTTCGATTTGCAGCGCGGGGCTTCGCAGATCAAGCTCGAATAAGTAAAAGCTAAATTCTGATTCCGATTTTTATAGATTAAATGTGTGGTTGCCCTCGGCATAACCGCCGTAAAAAATCAATTCCTTAGAGGTAAAAAAATAAATGATCGAGAACATTCTAGCCTGGCTTTACGCCAACCCGGATTATCTGCTGGCCGCCAATATCACCGGCGTGGTTGCCCTCAGTTTGGCGGTTTTCTTTGTCGCCAGACGCATCGTCGCCCGCGCCCTGTATCTGTTTGCCGAACACACCGAGACCAAGGTCGACGACATCGTGGTTGAGGAACTCAAGCCTTACCGCTTTGCCTGGATCGCCCCGCTGCTGGTGCTGTATTATTTCACTTACCTGGTGCCTGAATACCAGCAAACCGCGCAGGATATCATCCTGATCCTGATCCTGTGGCTGGTGCTGATCACGGTTAGCGCCTTGCTGGATGGGGTCAATGTGATCTATGAGAGCCGTAAGTCGTTTACCGGCGTACCGATCAAGGGCTATCTCGATCTGGCGAAAATCTTTTTCTATGCCGTGGGTGCCATCCTGACGGTTTCGAAGCTGACCGGGGAATCGCCGGTTGTATTACTGACCGGCCTGGGCGCGCTGACTGCCGTGCTCTTGTTGATCTTCCAAAATACGATCTTATCCTTCGTTGCCAGTATCCAGATGTCGGCCAATGATTTGGTCAAGGAGGGAGATTGGATCGAGGTACCCAGCTACAGCGCCGATGGGGACGTGATCGATATCACGCTGCACTCGATCAAGATCCAGAATTGGGACAAGACCATCTCGGTCGTGCCAACCTACAAGATGATGGATGTGGCTTTTAAAAACTGGCGCGGCATGCAGGCCAGCGGCGGGCGGCGCATCAAGCGCTCGATCAATATCGACCTGGGCACGATCAAGTTCGTCGATGAGGAGATGGCGGCGCGCTTCAAGAAGTACGATTTGATCAAGGCATATCTGGAAAGCAAGGAAGCGGAACTGGCCGAATACAATCAGGTCAACCAGATCGATAACAGTGTGCTGGTCAACGGCCGCCGCCTGACCAACATCGGTACCTTCCGGGCTTATGTGACTGCTTACCTGCACAGCCAGGCGGACAAAATCCACACTCAGGGTGACCTGACCTTGCTGGTGCGCCAATTGGACCCCGGCCCGACCGGTCTACCGATCGAGTTGTATCTGTTCACCAAAACCACTGCGTGGGCGGAATACGAAAACATCCAGGCCGACATCTTCGACCACCTGCTGTCGGTGGTGCCGGAATTCGATTTGAAGGTCTTCCAGAACCCGACCGGCGATGATTTCTCCAATTTGGCAGGGTGTTAACGTAAAATAGAGATCGAAACCACTCGCAGAGCCGCCCAGATTAAGATTAATTGGGCGGTATTTTCTTTAATAAATCCCATTCAATCTCATAGTATAATCGCGCCGAAGCCACAAAATATTGGTGTCTCCATCGCAGGGCGGTAATGGTATCTGGCATCAGCCCCTAACCACAACCTTCGGGAGAAAAATGATGATAAAAACACCAAGACGGTTTTTGATCGTGGTCCTTTTGCTTGGCTGGGTGTTCGATTTCCTCTTCTGGGAAAAGTCCATTGGCGTCAATTTCGCCATCTTCACTACCTTGAGCCTGCTGGGCGGAATTTATATCCTGTTTGTTAATGGGATGCGCCCCGCGCCGCAAAGCTTGCTGCTCCTGATCCCCTTCCTGTTTTTTGCGGTGGTTACCTTTATGCGCCGCGAGCCATTAACCGCCGGCCTGGCCTATACCTTCGTGCTGTTTTCGATGGGGGTGTTCGCGACCACCTATGCCGGGGGAAAATGGCTGCAATACCGTTTGTTCGATTACTTCTACCAGTTCTTCGACTTGCTGATCAGCATCAGCGTGCGCCCGTTGCAATACCTGGCCCAGCTGCGCCAGAATTGGAAAGAGCGCGCCCCCGAAGAGCAAAGAAAATTCCCCGTGTGGCCGGTGCTGCGCGGTTTGTTGATCGCCCTGCCGGTGGTGGCTTGCTTTGGTTCGCTGTTCGCCTCGGCAGACCTGGTCTTCAACCAACGCATCGTGGATTTCTTCGAGGACTACAGTTTCCGGGATACGGTCGAAGATGTCTTCCGGGTATTCTTGATCTTGTTCTGGGCGTATATTTTGATGGGCGTTTTTCTGCATACTGCTGCCAAGAGCACGGATGAGAAATTGCTGGGTGAAGACAAGCTGATCCTCAAACCTTTCCTGGGCTTCACCGAAGCCGCCATCGTGCTGAGCAGTGTGGTGGTGCTGTTTTCCGCGTTCGTCAGCATCCAGTTCCAGTATTTCTTTGGCAAGACGGCCAATATCGGGGTGGGCGAATTTACCTATTCGGAATATGCCCGGCGTGGTTTTACCGAATTGGTACTGGTGATTTTCTTCAGCCTGCTGCTGGTCTTGGGCTTGAATATCATTACCCGCCGTGGGAACGGGTTGCAAAAGCGCATTTACTCCGGGCTGAGTGTGCTGTTGCTGCTGCTGGTGATCCCCATCCTGGTCTCGGGCTTCCAGCGGCTGCTGCTGGGCATCGAGTGGCATGGTTACTCACGCTTGCGGCTTTATCCGCGCATTTTCATGATCTGGGTGGCGATCTTGCTGGCGGCGGTGATCGTGCTGGAAATCTTCCGGCGGGAGCGTTACTTCGCCCTGGCAGCCCTGCTGGCCTCGATTGGTTTCGCGGCCTCGCTCAGTTTCTTCGATATCGATGCTTCGATTGCCGGGCATAACATCTACCGTGCCGCCACCGGCAGGCATTTCAACGTGACCTACCTGGCTTCGCTGTCCACCGACGCCATCCCTCGGATTGCCTATAAATTCAAAAATTCTGATCTGCCGACCACAACGCGCGAAGGCGTGGGGGCGGCTTTGCTGTGTTACATGCATTCCAATGCGTTTGCGGATGAATTCAAGGGGGTGGGCGATTTGGTGGATGAATCCGAAGCGGAAGCTGAAACGCCTGGGGATGAAGCCGATCAAAGCGAAACGGTCACGGAAGAAGCAGTAGAGAAATTAGATTGGCAAGGATTCACGGTTTCGCGCGGGCAGGCGCTCGAGGCCTTGGATGAGATTGAGCCGTTGCTGGGGGATTATCACATCAATACCGAACGTAACCCGATGCGCGTGGTGGCCCCGAGCGAAGCCATTTACGAATGCCCGTGGGGAGGAGGAGATTAGGAAGACTGCTATAATTGGGGTAACCGGCACTGCTTTGTTGGATAAACGCGATTTACATTTCTTTGGCGAAGAAATCGAGGTGGACTGATGGTAACCCCAGAAATAAAGATCGACTTACAACCCATCCTGGACAATTTAAAGGATGCTTTGCGTTCCATGCAGGATGCCAGGAAAAAGACGCGCATTGCCTGCAATTCGCTGGTCGAGGAATTGAAACATAACGAGCGTGTCTGTCATAAGGGTTTGGAATATGATCTTGAACTAAGTACCATTTTGCCAGAGTTCTCCAGGGAGATCTATGATGAGGTCTGCAATTCGGGGGTGAAGCTGACTGCATTCCGCGATAAAAAGATCTCCGTGCGGAAGCCATTGCAGGAAACGGTATTCGCTTCCTGGCAGGGTAAGTCGACCGCCAAGCTGATTCGAAAAACGTATGACAAGATCACCGAGTTGGTCGAGTTTTATCCGATCGCCCCACCCGAAAAAATTCGCCCGGAACAACGTCTACGGAATATCCAGGCCAGGATCGGCATGTTGCTCGATACGCTCGATTGTGATAAGTGAGTGTTAATATTGGGAGATACTACCTCAACACCGAAGGCAACCCGATGCGCGTGATTGCACAGAACGAAGCTTTGTATCAGTGCCCACGGTGAGGTGATAGCCAAGAAGTTAAGGGATAATTTCAGGCAATGGTTTGTGGCTGAAAGAATTCAATATTGCAGTAAAGTTTAATTCAAATTTTACTGCTGATTAGGAGGAAAATTATGCGGAAAATAAAAGATGGGCAGCTGACAGATGAAATAAAGAGTTTTATTGGGAAAAATGAGGTTGAAAAGGCAGAAGCCTTTCCTCTATCTACATACCGTCAATTAGTTGAACATGTAGCAAAATTAGCTTATTTGAATAAAGATCACTTATTGTTTTTCAGGGGACAGGGACGTGATTTTCGCAATCGTAATGGTTCTTCAACATTTTATCCCACTATTTATAGAGGGGACTATCTAATTCAAAGAGAAGTAAGGCACCGATTTAGGTTGTTAGATCATGCATCAAGAAAACTCCGAGAAGTATTTTGTACTGCGGTTGAAAAGTTGGACACATTTAAGCAACCAATAAGAGAGGGTTTGGATAAGTTTCCTGTATCTCGAACTCGGTTG
>JAFGRA010000268.1 GCA_016935415.1 Anaerolineales bacterium | reverse complement strand
GTGCCCAGGTCGTCATCAACAGCCGTTCGCAGGACAGCCTGCTGGCTGCCGCCGACGCTCTCACGCAGGAAAGCGGTGCGCAGGTTTTCGCCGCCGCCGGGGATGTGGCCGACCCTGAGTTCCCCGCCAAACTAGTAGAAGAAGCCGTCGCCAAATTGGGCGGCCTGGACATCCTGATCACCAATGCCGGGGGCCCACCCACCGGGGCTTTTGAGGCCCATGCCGAGGCCACCTGGGAAAAGGCGATTGACTTATCCTTCATGAGCCACGTGCGCCTGATCCGCGCCGCCCTGCCCCACCTGCGCCAGTCGGATGCGCCCAGCGTACTGACGATCACCTCGATCTCCGTCAAGCAGCCTATCGACAACCTGATCCTCTCCAACAGCGTACGCGCCGCCACCGTCGGACTGACCAAGTCGCTCTCCCTGGAGATTGGGGCGGGCATCCGTTTCAATTCGATCTTGCCCGGCTGGACGATGACCGACCGGGTCACCCACCTATTGGAAACCCGCGCCGAGGGGAACAATACCAGCTTAGAAACCGAGGCCCAAAAGATCGCCGCCTCCATCCCGCTGGGCCGCCTGGGCGAACCCGCAGAGTTCGCCAACGTAGCTGTATTCCTCGTCTCCCCGGCTGCTTCCTATCTTAACGGCGTCATGCTGCAAGTCGATGGCGGCGGGTACCAAGGGTTGCTGTAGCCATGCTCCTCCGCCAGGCCACGAAAAGGAAAGCCCACATGGCAATTTTCGCCGCAAACGCGAAAGCATTATTAAAGGTACATACCGCCCAAGCTGGCCTTGGGCGTTTTTTGTGTCGATTGGTTGAAGCAAGTTTCTAGGAGGAAATCCTGCATGCTCATTATAATTAGCGACCTGCACCTGACCGACGACAGCACCGGCAAAAGCATCAGCGAAGGCGCCTTTCGCATCTTCCGTGACCGCATCGGCGATATGGCCTTCGATGCCTCCAAGCGCGCCGACGGCAGCTACCAACCCCTGGAAGAATTCGACATCGTCCTGTTGGGCGATGTACTCGATATTTCGCGCTCGACGCTGTGGAACCGCGAGGCTCCCGGCGATTCCGGTTACGTGCGTCCCTGGCACGACTTACAAAGCGCCACCTACATCGACAAAGTCGACAGCATTGTCGACGCCATCCTATCCGAGAATGCGCGTTCACTGCGCATCCTGCGCAGCATCCAAAAAGGCATCATCACCCTGCCGCCGCCCACCCCCGAAGGCAAGGTGCAGTTCGTCTCCCGCAACATCGACGCGCCGGGGCGGCTGCCGGTCAAGATCAACATCCACTACATGGTCGGCAACCACGACTGGTACCTGCACCTGAGCGGCACCGGATATGAAAAGATCCGCCAGAAAATCAACCGCGAAATGGGCCTGGCCGATTCGGTCGGGCCATACCCGCACGATCCCAACGAGTCGGAGGGACTGCAGAAATTGTTTGCCGAGCACGGCGTCTTTGCCCGGCACGGCGATATTTACGATTCGATCAACTATGATGCCAACCGCGGCCGCGATTTCCCCTCGCTGGGTGACGCCCTGCTGATCGAATTATTCAATCCCTTCCCGGAAACCGTGGCAGACGAATTTGGCGACGAACTACCGGATGATTTCTACCGCCACCTGCGCGAGTTGGGCAACACCGCCCCGATCACCATGGCCCCGGTCTGGATCGCCGGGAGCATGCGCAAATTCGGCCTGGACGTGGCTCAGCGCGAAAAGATCAACATCATCTGGGACCGCCTGGTGAAGCGCTTCCTGGAATCGGACTACCTGGAAATCACCGACCGCAAAGGCGTGATTGATTACGTCGACGCCATCCACCCCATTCTCAAACTTACCAGCCCGCTCGACATCGAACAGTTCAGCCAGGCCGTGCTGCTGCTCAAGAAGCGCCTGACCACATCGGAGTATTCGCCTTCCCTGTTAGACGCCCTGCACGAACCGGCTTTCATCGAACGCCAGGCGCGCTATATCGTCTACGGGCATACCCATCATCATCGCGTCACCGGCCTGGAAGCCGCCGAGGTCGACGCCCAACCTTTCCAGCAGTTGTACATCAATGCCGGTACCTGGCGACCGGTTTATTCGCTGGCCGAAGCACACCCCAAGAACATGAACTTCGTGTCCTACAAGACCATGACCATGCTGGCCTTCTACCGCCCCGGCGAGCGCAAAGGCCGCCCCTTCGAAACCTGGTCGGGCACACTGGGCCTCAACGCCGCAGAAGCTGGCATATAGCGCTTTGCCGTAAAAATACCCCCTGGCTTGTGATGAAAATCACGTAAAAGGATTTATAATTACATTCAAGCGGCGTTGTACAAACTATCGTTTGCTGCGCCGCAGCTTATTCATAGCAAGTTCTCGCGTTTCAATCCATAATCGACTGGTCCGATCAACCAGCCATCACCAGTAAAGGAGGCTTTGATTAATGCCAGAACTTAAAGATGCTTGTGTAAAACCCGTCCGCGGGCCAATCGTGCCCGCATCCGAATCGGCAGCCCCGGCCGGGACTGCCCCATCCCTGGAGGCCAAGCAAATGCTCGCACGTGTTGGAAGGGAAGCCATCGACTTCGAAGCCAGCGCATTCATCGCTGGCGAAGGCTTCAAACCCGTAAAACTCTCAGACTATAAAGGAAAGTGGATCGTCCTGTGCTTCTACCCGGGCGATTTCACCTTCGTCTGACCGACCGAACTGGCGGCGGTCGCCGCCTCATATGACGAATTCAAGGCAATGGGGGTAGAGGTGCTTTCGATGAGCACCGACAGCCGTTTTGTACATAAAATCTGGCAAGAAGAAGAATTATCCAAGATGGTCGATGGGGGCGTGCCCTTCCCGATGCTGTCCGATGCGGGCGGCAAAGTCGGCACGATCTACGGCGTATACGACGAAGCTGCCGGTGTGAACATCCGCGGCCGTTTCATCATCGACCCCGACTTCGTGATCCGCGCCATGGAAGTGCTCACCGCCGAAGTCGGCCGCAACCCCGAAGAACTGGTGCGCCAGATCAAAGCCTACCAGCACGTCGCCGCCACCGGCGAGGTTACCCCCTCCGGTTGGCAGCCCGGCGACACCACCCTGACTCCCGGCCCGGCCCTCGTCGGCAAGGTCTGGGAAGTGTGGAAGCCGGAGACCAATGGAGCAAAAGCCTAACCTCCTTTTCGCAACACAACCCAAAACGAAACCGGTCCAGGATCACTTGGGCCGGTTTTTTTCATGCGTTTCTCACCACAAAGCCAGCGCTTATCTGTATAGTATAGTTACCGCGCTTGTTTTTTTCTAAAACCGGAGATCTATAGAGATGAAATACTTCCATCTGGCATGTATTACCATTTTGGGAACAGTTGTGATCCTTTTAGCAGCCTGCCAACCGGCAGGCGAAAACCAGGTCTCATGCGAACCGGCCTCGAACCCATTTACACACCTCCCTGATTTTGAATATAACGGCGGATATTATCCTAATATTACGATCACCAGAGTATGTAAATTCAGCGGCCAGGTTAGAAGGGGCCAGTTCTTCAAACAGGAGGTCATCCCCGATCTGGTGTTTTGCCTGCGGCCTAATGGCCAGGGCTGGACGATCGTCATGACCGACCTGGCTGATGACAATTGCGAAGTCAATTTTAGCGGGCTGGTCTCGCCACCCTTCCATGGTGTAAACCCAATTTTCATCGACAGTCTTCAGTTCACGGACATGGATGAAGAATCAAGCCATCCGGACTCATTTGGTACGCGCGGGTTTAATTTTGTGTTCAACCGCGTCGATTATGAAGCAAGACACAACGAATATTACTGTACGATGAATAACATAAATTGCCCCCCTGAAACGGGAACTGGTGAAAGGCGTGTAATTCCCCACTCACGCGGCATCATGACAATTACCGATATCCGCGTTTGGAACCCGGTGCTTGAGGAAGAGATTTGGATCGATGATATGGAATTTGAAGTCGATATCTATCTGCCAGCAGAGTAGATGTTTTTTTCCCAAACTCTCCCCCTTTACAATTTCATCCCATTCATTCCCCAAACACCTTGCACACGTTACAATCGAATTACGATTTATCGCAATCCGTATCAACCGTCAGAGGAGAAGTATCAATGGAGTCCCGGCCATTGCGCCAGGGCATCAGTACACATACGGAGGAAACCATGTTCGAGTTACCGGAGTACGTCGTCCTGGCCGGACAGATCAACATAAGCTTACAAGGTAAGACCATCGCGCAGGGCAGCCTGGGCAACAGCCCGCACAAGTTCGTGTGGTACAACCGCAGCCATGAAGAATTCGCAGCACTGACCCAGGGAAAAACAATTGGGGAAGCGCATGCCCGGGGGCGCTGGCTCTTTGTGCCGGTCGAGCCGGGCTACGTGCTGCTCTTCGGCGAGTGCGGCGGCAAAATGCTCTACCACGCCCCGGGTTCCAAACTGCCCAAGAAGTACCACCTCTACCTCACCTTCACCGATGATTCCTTCATGACCGTAACCACCCAAATGTGGGGCGCAATGGAGCTTTACAAAAATGGCGACGAGCTAGAGCGGGAATACGTCAAGGACATGCGTCCCACCCCCAGCGACCCGGCCTTCACTTTCGAGTATTTCAGCGGCCTGATCGACGAACTCATTCCAGAAAAGAAGCGCAGCACCAAGGGACTGCTCACCCAGGAGCAATTGATCCCCGGCCTGGGCAATTCGATTGCCCAGGACATCCTCTTCCGCGCCCGCCTGCACCCAAAACATTCTATCGATGAATTGGATGGGCAGGCGCGCAAAACACTGTACGATGCCATCATTAGCACTGTGCAGGAAATCATCGCCCAGGGCGGGCGTTACGACGAATACGACCTGTACGGCGATCCCGGCGGCTACGAACGCATCATGGACAAGCATGCCGTGGCGCGCCCCTGCCCGGCCTGCGGCGGAGAAGTGCAGAAAATCCAATACCTGGGTGGAGCATGTTACATCTGTAATCAATGTCAGGTGTAAAGGTTAGATTCTCTAGGACAAAAAGCGCGCCTGACCGTAGATCAGGCGCGCTTTCCATTTATATTCTTATCTGGGAAAAAGTTACTTCTCCTCCCCAAATGTGATCCCCAAGGCCATCGGCGGGGCAACCTGCAAGATGCGCCTTATCGGCCGCCGTAAGCGTTTTGGCAGGATGGCGGTCAGGCGTTCGGTGAAGTCGCTGCCCACCACCAGCAAGACCAGGATCATCAATACCCAGGGGATGGCGTTGAAGGCCACCACCGACACTTCCGGGAAGGCGCGCTGTAACCAAGTCGCCAGCGCCTTGGTCGCTCCAAAGAGCAACGCCCCAAAGGCACCGCGCACCGGTGACCAGCCGCCGAAAATCACGATTGCCAGGGCGATCCAGCCCAGGCCACGCGTGTGTCCTTCGCTCCAGCCGATCTTGATGCCCAGCGAATACGCTGCCCCGGCGATGCCCACCAGCGCCCCGCCAACTATCGTGTACAGGTAGCGCACCCGGTTGACATTCACGCCGCGCGCAAAGGCCGACTCGGGGCGCTCGCCGCTGGCGCGCAGGTGCAGGCCGGGCTGCGTACGGAACAGCCACCAATACGTAATTCCGGCCAGGATGATGGCGAAATACACGATCGCATTCTGGTTGAAGAACAACGGGCCCAGGATGGGAATATCCTTGAGCAGCGGGATGCCCAACTTGCCCACGCTGGGGCCGGGCAGGCGCGTGTAGTTCTGGCCGAGAAAAGCACTCAGGTCGTCGCCCAGCAAGGTGAGCACAAAGCCGATTGCTACCTGACTCTGCCGTAAGCGGATGCTGCCGAAAGCGACGATAAAAGCAAAAAACGCCCCCACGGCCGCCGCCGCCAGGAAACCCAGCCAGATATTATCCGTCTCGTAGGCGGCCACAAAGCCCACCATCGCCGCTATCAACATCGTGCCATCCAGCGCCAGGTTGACCACCCCGGCGCGCTCGGTCAGCGTTTCGCCCGCCACGGCAATGATCAGCGGGGAAGCCTGTAAAATGATCGAGGTCAGGATCAAGATAATTTCGCTGTTATTCATGCTCCACCTCCTCGACCGCCTTATCTCTCCAGAAGCCCAGCTTTCTAACATCCCCAAATAAGAGTACAAACAGCACCAGTACACCCGTCAGGATACCGCCCAGTGAAGAATGCAGTTGCGTGGTCAGTTGCAGCGTGATGGAGCCATTGAGCACCACCGAGAAAAAGAAGGCGATGAACGGCACCAGCACCAGGCGATAGGCCGCCAGCATGACTACCAACAGCGCCAGGAAACCAATCCCGCCGGAGATGCTCTGGCGCAGGCTGTCGAACCAGCTCAGTACGCGCACTGCGCCGCCCAGCCCGGCCAGCGCCCCGCAGAACATCATGCCGTAGATCATCTCACGCTCGCTGGATACACCCAGCAGGAAAGCCGAGCGCGGGTTCTTGCCCAGCGCCTTGAGCTTCAAGCCCCAGAAAGTGTTACTGAGCATCACCGCCACCGCCACCAGCGCAATCAGCGCCAGCACCAGCGAGAGGGGACTGAAACGCGAGTCGAGCAAACGCGGCAGCAAGGCCGCATCCTGGAATGGCGCGGTACCGCGGAAAGTGCCGCCCTCCGGCGGCTGCCACGGCCCGGAGATCAGGTAATTGGTCAAAATGATAGCCAAGTTATTCAATGCCAATCCGCTGAAGATTTCGTGCACTTTGCCACGCGTTTTCAAGACCCCACTCAAGGCCGCCCACAAAGCTCCGGCAGCCATCGCTGTGAGGATTTCCAGGGGAATGAGTACGTAACTTGGGGCATCAACCTTGAGGGCGATGTAGCTGGCCCCGATAGCTCCCATGATGATCTGCCCTTCCACACCGATGTTCCATAACCCGGCCGTGAAGGTGACCATCAAGCCAATCGAAGCCAGCAGCAAGGGCACCCAGAAAGCCAGCACACCCAAGACCTTGTCCTGCGTACCGAACGAACCGGCGATCATCGCAGCCAGAGCATCGCCGGGGTTTGCGCCAAATAAGACCAGCAGCACAACCACGAAACCCAGCGCGGCCAGCACCGGAACAACAATCCAGATGCGTTCTATCCAACGGCGGATGTTCATGCCTGCCCTCCGATCAAATGCCCAAGTTCGTCCACATTGGTTTCGGCCGCTTCCACGATACGCAGCATCTGCCCGCCGGAAAAGACTGCAATGCGGTCGCTGCGCTCGACAACCTCGTCCAGGTCAGCCGAGATGAAGATGATGGCGGTGCCGTCCGCTCGGCGGGCGTAGAGCTGCTCCCAGATGTAATTGGTCGAGCGCACATCCAGGCCACGCGTGGGATGCTCCATCAAGATCAACTTGAGCGGTGTATTCAACAGCGCGAACAAGAAACGCTGCTGGTTGCCGCCCGAAAGCTGATCAATGTTGGATTCCGGTGTACCCACCACCTGGAAATGGGTAATGCGCCGGTCGGTTTCGGCGCGCGCGCTGTGCCAGTCGATCATGAAACTGTGTTTCGGGGCAGCCAACACGCCATGTTCGGTCAGCGTTAGGCCTGCAACCAGGCCCTCTTCCAATCGTCCGGCGGCAATGTAGGCCACGCCCTCCGCCTGGGTGGCGTGGTAGCTGTGATTGGTAACCTCTTTGCCGCCCAATGTAATCCGGCCGCGGCTCGGTTTGAGCAGCCCGGCGCAGGCTTGCAGCAGCAAACGTTGCCCGCTGCCCTCTAACCCGGCCAGCCCCAACACCTCGCCCTGGCGCACCTGCAAATCGATCCCGGCAATCGAAAGCCGGTAGGTATCGACCTGCACGTCGCTGATCTCAATCGCCGGTGCGGTCAGTTCAAACGGCGAGCGTTCGCTACGCGGCGGCAACTGGCCGAACATCATTTCGACCAGCTTCTCGTTCGGACAGGGAATATCCGCCTCCCCCACCAGCTTGCCGCGCCGCAGCACAAAAACATGGTCGCATAGCTCCTGCACTTCGGGCAGCTTGTGCGAAACCAGGATCAGAATTTTGTCCTCTTCTTTGGCAAGTTTGTGCATCGAGGCGAACAGCAAATCCTTCTGCTCGGCGCTGATCCCGGTAGTCGGTTCATCCAGAATGAGCACTTCCGCGCCACCCGCCAGCAAACGTACCAATTCCAACTGCTGGCGCTCCCCCAACGAAAGGCTGTCCACCGTGGCCTGGATGTCGATTTCGAAACCATAGCGCTCTGCCAGTGCGTTCAGCTCTTTGGCCGCCTGGCGATAATCGGGGATGATGCGTTGATCTTTCCCCAGCAGGTAATTATCCAGGATGGTAAACGGCGGCAGATCAAGCGGCTCCTGATAGAGCATACCGATCCCGGCGCTCAGCGCTTCGCGCGGCGAGGTGAATTGGGCCGCTGCACCATTCAGGCAGATTTCGCCGCTATCGGCGGGCTGGTAGCCGGAAAGGATCTTCATCAACGTGCTTTTCCCGGCCCCGTTCTCGCCAAGCAGGCCGTAAATACGCCCCTCCTCGAGCGAGATGGTAATGCCATCGTTGGCTTTTACCGGCCCAAAATTTTTGCGGATTTCTTTAATGTCTACACGCATAGATGAGCCTCATAGATAAGTGATCTTTTTGTCGTTCTGATAAGCGGAATAAAGCCTATAATACCAGATTTGAAAGGAGCGACCCGTACAGGTCGCTCCTTGTTATTAGATCGAAAAAAGTTAGTTTACTCGCTGGGGCCTTCCATGCCTTCGAGCAACTGCGGCAGGTACCAGATCTCCTGTTCGGTGGCAGGAGTGCCGGCCGAAACGTACTCGCTGCCGTCCTGCAGATTGATTGGGCCGGTCCAGACGTTGATGTCACCGGAAGCCATTCCAGCAATGAAGGTATCCAGATCAGCCTTCATTTCCGTTGTAAGCGCCGGGCCATCCACCCAACCCACAGACGTGCGGGAATTGTCGGTCAGGTCATCCCAGTACGGCGGTATCCACTCAAAGGATTGTTCCCAGGTGCCATCCTGGACTGCCAGGGCAGTTTCTAGGTAAGCGGGACCCCAATTGAAGTACGGCACACCCAGGCAGATTTCCGGTTTGCTGTCGCAGGCGCCTTCGTAGTCATAAGGCACTGCCCATACTTGTTCACCGGCGTCAAAGCGCTGGCCGGATACGTCGATCCCCTCGGTGGTGTCGATGCCGCTCATCACCACATCCACGCCACTGTCGATGAAGTTGGTGGTAACTTCGGTCGGGTCGAGCGTGACGCCGGGGATGTTGAACCAGAAACCAATCCAGGTCACGGTGAATTCCAGGTCGGCGGGGTCCATGCCGCGGTAATTTTCGTAGCAGTAGCGCGCTCCAAGATAAGCGGAAGACGCCAGGCGGCGGGTTTCGAAATTGATTAGCGGCCCAAGGTAGCCGATTTGACCGGTCTCGGTCGCCAAAGCGGCGGCACAGCCGGCAACGGCTTTCATATACGGCATCTGGCCCATGAAGTTACCTTCGTTGGCAGGGGCTACACCGGCATCCTGGCCTTCGTCCCAGGCATCGTCACCGGTCAGGCTCATGAAGATCACATCCGGGTACTTCTCTGCCACACCAACGGTATCCTCTTCGAACTCGTCCGAAGTGGTGAAAACCAATTTGGCACCCTGCGCCACCATGTCATCGACCACACCTTCCAGGGTAGCTTCCGGTTTGTCGGCCGGGTTGAGCGATTCGAAGATCAAAGCTTCCGAACCGGGCATATTTGCCATCACGTATTCTGCACCTTCAACATGTGCCTGGCTCCAACCGCGGTCATTGCGCGGGCCAACCAGCACTACACCGAATACGAGAGGCTCTTCTTCCATGGGTTCCTCTTCTTCCATCGGCTCTTCCTCTTCCATTGGTTCTTCGGTGGCTGCGGGTTGACAAGCAGACAACGCCAGCGTCAGAATTACCAATAGACTCAGGAAAAACAAAACGCTTTTATTTCTCATCCTCTTCTACCTCCACGTAGACTATGTTTTAATAGGCAAAAAACTAAGGTTCCCTTATCTCGTATTTAAAGCCCGGCACCTCCTTTCAAAACAATTCGTAAAGGAATTATTGCATTGCGGCTTTAGTCGTCTAGACAACTCGCTAATTTTACTTGATCTAATAGTATGGGTCTGTGTGTCAATTGTCCTAAAAAAGAGGGGACATTTTCAACAATTTGCACTTTCTACTGATTATCGCGCCGCTTGTCCCGCTTTGCAAGACGCTTGTAAGAACAACAAGATTTGTTCCTTGACAAGTTTCGATTTGGTCAGATGCGGGGTATGTCCGGTCCAGGGCACCGGAAAGCTGTGTCCGTTGGGCAGGTGTTCGACAAACGGCTGGAATGAACGTGGGGAAAGCGTCATATCCATTTCACCCCAGATGACCAGCGTCTCCTGCTGAATCTCCCCCAAGTGCGGAGTGATGTCTTCGATGGTTGGAGCGGTATAGACCGTGTAGGGATGCGTTTGGATCATATCCACCGCCATGCGATGCACCATTTTGAAATTCAGGTTAGCTGCTACACTGGGGTTGATCTTCATCAACGGTTCGAATACCCAGATGGGAACGGCTTCAAGGATCGTGGCGCTGACATCGGGTTTGTGAATCGCCAATTTAAGCAGCAGGGAAAGCTGTTCCCGATCATAGAATGGGTCGACCAATACCATCCGGGAAATCTTCTCCGGATGGCGTAGGGCATACTTCAAGGCGATGTATGATCCCATCGAATGTGCCAGGATGGGGAAAGGGGATTGTAGTTCCAGACTTTCGATCCAGGCTTCGGCATGGTCGACGTAAGCCTGGATATGGTATTGCTGCGGGTCAGCCGGCTTGAGGCTCTCGCCGTGTCCCAGCAAATCCAGCGCAAAGGTCTGGTAGCCGTGGCTGTGCAGGTCGGGGGTCAGCGTATCCCATTCCCGGTACGAGGACCCCATGCCGTGGATCAGGACGATCGGGTCACCGCTCCCGGAAACCTGATAGTTAACTTTCCGCCCGTTGGTATTCGAGTTGTTCATAACGTTTGGCGAGTTCACGGCGCAGAACCTTTCCAATAAATGTGCGCGGGAATTCATCTAAAAATATCACCAGTTTAGGCACCATTTCTGGTGGCAGACGGCGCTCACAGTAGGCGATCAGTTTCTTGGTCGTCGGCTGGTCTTGCTTGCTCTTGGCGATCACGAAAGCGACCGGTTGTCCGGCAATTGCCACCACCGCAGCCTCCTTGACCTGCGGCACCTCGAAAAGCACTTCTTCGATGTCGCGCGGGAAGGCCGGCTCTCCTGGTTTGCCAGGGTACCACATGTCCGCCTTGCGAGCAATAATGCGAAAGTAACCTTGTTCGTCTTGCTGCACCACGTCGCCGGTCAGCAACCAACCGTCCGGCAGCAGTGCCTTCCCAGTCGCGTTGGGGTTGTTCCAATAGCCCTGCATGACCTGCGGGCCGCGCACGGCCAGCTCGCCGATCTGCCCATCGGTGATCTCCCGCTCGGGGTCGGTCAGGAAGACCACCTTGGCATCAGTGGATGGCAGTGGTATACCGATCGTACCAACCTTGCGCAGACCGTGCAGTGGGTTGGCATGTGTCACCGGCCCGGCTTCGGTCAGGCCATAACCTTCCACCAATCGGCCGCGAGTCAGCTTTTCGAACGACTCCTGCACCTCCACCGGCAGGGGAGCCGATCCGCTGATGCAGGCTTTGACCGAACTGATTCCATACGCGCGCACGCCGGGGAAATTTCCAATGGTGACATACATACTGGGTACACCGGGAAAAATGGTCGGCTTGTATTTTTTGATGCTCTTGAGCGTATCCAACACGTCGAAATTGGGCTTGAGAACCAGCGTTGCACCCAACGCAATCGGAACCAGCATGGCAGCCGTCATACCATAGGCATGCGTAAAAGGTAGCACGCACAAGAAACGTTCACGACCTTCAACCGCGTCCGGCATCCAATGGCGGGTCTGCAAAGTATTGGCGACCAGGTTGCGGTGGCTGAGCATCACCCCTTTAGGCGCGGCGGTAGTGCCACCAGTATAAATGATCGCCGCCAGATCACTCGACTTAACTGAAACTTCCGGCGCGTCGGAACTGTGTGCGCCGACCAGGTCTGCAAAGGCATGCATGCAGGCCTCGGTTTCAATGTGCAGTCCCAATGCTTCCCGTTTGCGGCGGTTGAAACGCAGCGCCAACTTTTTACCCCAGGGCAGGTACTTGTCCACATGGGTGCACACCAATATTTCCAGGCCAGTTTCGGCCAGGGCGCGCACAGCCAACGCCCCAAACTGGTTGACCGTTACCAAGATCCTGGCTCCCGAATCGTTGATCTGGCGAATGAGTTCTTCCGGCTGGTTGAATGGCAGCGAGAACACCGCCACCCCTCCGGCTTTCAATGTACCGAAAAAGCCGATCAGCATTTGCGGGATATTGGGCAAAAGCAGCATCACCCGGTCACCCTTATCCACGCCCAGCGAACGCAGGGCATTGGCGAAACGGTTGACCTCCTGGTTAAGCTGCCGGTAGCTGATCTTACGACCTTCAAAAATGATCGCCGGTTGGTTGGCGAAGCGCCGTTCGGCTGAACGCAGCAAATTATGCAGCGGCACGTCGGGAACGGCAATGGTATAAGGTACGCCGTTCTCGTAGTGGTCAACCCACGGCCGGGTGCGGTAGATGCTGTTATCCGAATGATTGTAGCCATCCGCACCGCGCCACGAACTGGCCGCCGCTTCCAGGAAGCGGCCAATTGCCCGGTTGACAGCATCGCGGCGTTCCAACTGAACCATATGTCCCGACGCGCCAACGTTGACCTCTTCAGCGGTGGGGATCGTGCGGGCGACTTCTTCGAAAAAGGTTTGTGAAAACAACCGGTCACGATGCCCGCGGATCACCAGCGTAGGCACACGCAGATTGCGGAACAAACTCCAGCCGTTCCAGCGCGCCAGATTGTTATCGTTCCAGCGTTTCAGCACTGCCGGTGGCGCGCCCAGCCACTTACGCGCCAGCGGCACGGTGGCAAAGATCGGGGCGATTGCCCGATGAAAAGTGATTGGCATGCGTAAGAGCAGGCGGTACAGGAAATTCAGGCGAAACTCCCCCGAGGTGGCGATCAAAACTAGATGAGAAACGCGTTCAGGATAGCGCGCCGCAAACTCTGAGGCCACCGCCCCACCGAACGAGTGTCCCACGATCACAACTTTCCCATCGACATCCAGAGCATCGAGCGCCACGGCGATGTCTCTGGTGACTTCGTCCATCGAATAGCTGCTATCGGGTTTGTCTGATTGGCCGTGGCCGCGCTGGTCGAAGGCAATCACACGATTGTAGCCGGAAAACTCACGCAGTTGGTACTGCCACTGGCGGGCGTAACCGGCATAACCGTGGATCAATACGAATGTGTGGCGATAGTGTTCGGGAGCGATGTCGATAACGGAAAGGCGCACGCGCGGCTCCGCAGATACGGTTACCTCACGCCGGTAAAGCTCAAGATCAACATCCATTCTAAGCCTCCAGGAGTTGGCTGGACATGGCTTATTTTAACTCAATTCTGACCAAAATACTCAGACTAAAAAAACTTAATCAAAAATAGGGATAGAACATCCCTATTTCGAAAATCTTCTTATCGATTGTCCTCCGCGGCTCTGCGCCTCTGCGGTGAAAAAGCCGCGAATTCAACTATGCAGCCAAAACTGCCCCCTACTTCTCCTTGGCAAAAATGCCCAGATGGTTGGCAACCGGGCGCTCATTGCCGGGAATGCCCTGATGGATCGGTGAATTGATAACCTGCGGGTCACCGTTCGCGTCCGCCATCACCAGTGTGGTCGATCCACCACCATCCAGGTTGAAGCCGATGTAACCTTTATTATCCAGCAAAAGCTGCGCCATTTCGGTCAATGTCGCGCCTTCGCTGTAGCCCGGTTGGCGGCCGTCGACAATCACAATGATCAGGCGGCGGCCGGGGCGGTCGAGGGCAACCGCGGTACGCGGCTCGGCTTTATCTCCCAAGTCGTCCACCATCTCCCCATTTTTGATCAGCCATTTGGAGCCGGAAACGGCATTGTAGACCTTGCCAATTACACTCTCGATGCTGGCCTTGCTGGTCTTGTAAAGGTACAACGTCGGTTCGCTGTGCGTATCTTCAGAATACACCACCCCCTCGGAAGCAGCATAACCAATCGGCTCGACTGTGTCCCCGGAATGCGGATAGTACCCCAACACCCCCAGGCTGTGCCAGGGAGTAAAGGCGTCGCCATTGATCGCAATTTGCACATCGAATTCTTCCATGAATTCCGAAGTCGTGCGGGCAGTAGATGATTCAGTCGCGTCGGGGTCGCCGGGTGTGACCAGCGTTTTAATGCCATTGGCTTTCAGGTCAATGGTCAGGATATGGATGACCATCGGGCGCGGGTCATCCCGCACTTCGCGTTTGTAGGTCACACCCTGGTAGCGGTTCTCATTGAAATCTTCTGCTGCCGACGGGATCAGATCGCTGTCTACCGGGGTGGCTTCGCAGGCGATACCCACCGTAAAGACAAATAACACCATCAGCGCTAACTGGCGATAGACTTTTTGAGTTGGTTTCGTACGCATTGGCTCCTTCGTTTTCTGGCGTATGTTGGTTTAGATAATCACCACCATTCTAAAGGCAGAATCCCACCAAATGCGTGAGAGTTTTTTAATCTTCCCCCCAGGTACGCAGCACTGTTGCCGCGTTCAATTTATGCAATATATATTACAATATCAATTGATACGCCAAGGAATATTGATTTATCGATTCCCCCACCCTTCCCCCAATCCAGGCCGTTAACTAAACCACATCAAGGCCGTAAGCGCCGCGACCACCAGCGTGATTGCCCCCGCGCCCAGGTAGAGCCAGGTATCCTTTGTCTGCGGCTGAACTGCTTCACCGACCGCTGTACTAACCGCAACCGGCCTGGCTGTGATGGCGGCGGCAGCAGCCACCGGTCGAGGTGCGACAACGGCGGGCCTGGGCTGTGGTGGTTGCGCCTGTGGCGAAACCGGTTTGGCTTGAGGCGCTACCGGCTGCACAGGCCGTGCAGGAACCGGTTCAGGCTGGGCTGGCGCGGGCGGTCCTTCTTCCAGGATGAATGGCGGGGTGAAGTATTGAGACAAGCGCTTGCGCGCTTGGGCGTTGCGTGGGTTGATGGTCTGGACTTTGTGCAAACAGCGGATCACATGTTCTGGGTCGTCGACTGTATAGGAAAGCGCCAGCCAGGCATTTTCGTTGTCCGGTTCCTTTTGAATCAGAGTCACCAGCAACCGGCGGGCCTGTTCTTTTTCACCGGCCTTGATCAGTGCAGCAGCTTGTGCGAATATTCCCTTATTCATCGGCGTTCTCTTGCTGATATAGATAGAACCGAGTTTTTAGAAAAACCCGGCTCCAGGGCGGATAGACTAGCACCAATAATTAGGATAAGCGTTACTCAGGACTTATTCGGATTGGAACGGTTTTGATTGTTGGGTGACCGTCGCTTGGACGAGCGGTGCTTCGAAGACTTTCTTTGGGAAGAGCCTTTGTTATTCGAGGGCTTGCCCGATCCGTCAGGGTCGCCGCCCTTTTTTGCATTCGGTTTTCGCCGGCGGCGCTTCTTCTTCTTTTTCTCGATCCACCGTTTTTCGGCCTCGATATCTTCCTGTGTGACCACACGGAACAGGTTATCTTCCTTGACCCAGGCATAGCCATCCTTGATGTCCAACTGCAAGGCATTGTAATAGCCCTCACCATCAGGGCGTTGGTCGTGTTCTACTTTTTTGAATTTCAAGCCGGAAAGCTCGAACATGGTGCCGACCGGCATTTCGCGAAAGATTTCATACTTCATAAGGCTATTCTCATTATTGATTGCTGATTTGTCTATATCTTACCACGGGAGGAAGTTAGGCGTGATTAGATTTGCGTGAAACGAGAATCGTAGACTATGTAAAGGATGAATTCATATTACATACATATCCTGCGTTTCCTTATTCACTTGTATCCATGTATATCTAATTCGCCATCTACCCGACAAACCCTAATTCATCATTCTTTATTCGTAGCTGCATTACCCATCTGCCGCAATCACTCCCAAATCTCCCGGCGCAATTGTGATCCCCGCCAGGTTCTCGAAGGTCAGGTCGCGGTAGTCGATGTCCAGCGCTGCCTTGGCCCGCTTGAACAAGTCGGAGTAATTTTGCAGGGCGCGCACATCCCAATTAAGTTCCAAAAGCCGGGCTGCATCCTGGAGCGTTTTTGCATCCGGCCCTTCGATCTCGGCGAAGTTACCCAACGGGGTTTCGTCCAGGGTAACCAGATACTGATCGAGGGCATACATCGCCCGGTATTTCTCGTAGATGAAAGTCACCCCGTAACCCAAGGCTTCCAGCAATTGCCGGGTGGTCTCGAAATCACTGATCTCGACTTCGATCTCGACGCGGTCGAGCACGCCCTGGGCAGCATCGCTGCGCCCCTTGAAAGTCAATGTGGTGTGGTTATCCTGGCGCAGGCGCAGCAAGTGCAATTTTTGCTTCAAGACTTCGTCTGGGGTATCGAAACGCAGATTGTATTCGTGCGTACGCGCCTGCACGCATTCGGCCTTTAACGCGATCAGGCGCGCTTCCAGCGCGCCCAAATCTTCAATGTAGAACTTGACTTCAATTTCCTTATTACGATTGGCGCTCATGATTGGCGTCCCTGCCAACACTCATTCGATCGTGACCAGGCCAGCCTTGCGTTCGACACTGTCGCATTCGTTCACCAGAATGCGCGTAACGGTGCCATCGTGCGGGGCCTTGAGTTCGTTTTGCATCTTCATCGATTCAAGGATCACGAGCACATCCCCGGCCGCAACGGTATCGCCCGGTGCTACCGGGATGTCTACCACCAGGCCCGGCATCGGCGCTTTGAGCGTAAATTGTCCAGTCTGCACGCTGCTCACTCCACCGGCGGCGCGCAGGCGTTTTTCGCGCTCGTCCTCGACCCGCACGCGGTAGAGCGTACCGGTCAACAGCACCTGCCACTCTTCTTCATCCTGGTAGATCAAGGCTTCGAACGACTGGTTATTCGCCAGCAAGGTGAATACCGGCTGGCCGCTGACCGGCTCAAAATCGACGGTGTAGATTTCGCCGTTCACGCTGACCTGATCGTGTTCCAACAATTCGACGGCGTATTCTTTATCGCCTATCGTTGTAACGTATCGCATCATTTACCTCTTACTCAAGCATCCGCTTCCAACGGCCGCTGCGTTTCCAATCGCCGCTGCCGTTGCGCCCGCTGGTGCGAATGATCTGCGCCGAAAGCTCGCTCTGCTCGTGGGCAACCAGGGTCGCCATGATCGCCGCAATCTCCGGGTAGGTTTCTTTGGCTTCTTCGGCCTGATCCATCGAGAAACGTTCTTCCACGAAACGCGTATCGAAGCGCCCGGCGATGAAGCGGTGCTGGCCGAGCAGGTTCTGATGGAAGGGGATATTGGTGAGCACGCCGATGATCTTGTATTCTTCCAGGGCACGCCGCATGCGCAGGATGGCCTGGCCGCGCGTTTCGCCCCATACGATCACCTTGGAGATCAGTGAGTCGTAATAAGGCGAGATTTCAAAGCCGTCGTACACACCGGTATCGACGCGCACACCGGGGCCGGTGGGGATGTCGTGATGGTTGATCTTTCCAGTTGAGGGCATGAAGTTCATGTATGGGTCTTCGGCATTGACGCGGCATTCCATCGCCCAGCCGTTCAGCTTGATGTCTTCCTGGGTGAAAGGTAAATTCCGGTCGCGCGCAATGCGGATCTGTTCCTTGACAATGTCGATGCCAGTCACCGCTTCGGTTACGGGGTGCTCGACTTGCAAACGCGTGTTCATCTCCAGGAAGTAATAATGGCCTTCGCTATCAACCAGGAACTCGATCGTCCCGGCGTTGACGTACCCCACCGCCTTGGCTGCCTTGACGGCCACACTGCCGAGTTCCTGGCGGAAGGCTTCGTTTTCGCCAATGAAGGGTGAGGGGGATTCTTCCAGCAGCTTCTGGTGGCGGCGCTGCAGCGAACACTCGCGCTCACCCAGGTGCACCACGTTGCCGTGATTATCGGCCATGATCTGGATTTCGATATGGCGGGCCTGCTCGATCAGTTTTTCGAGATATACGTTACCATCGCCAAAAGATGCTTCGGCCTCACGGCGGGCAGCTTCCAGTAAGCGCGGCATTTCCGCGATGCTATTGACCTCGCGCATGCCCTTGCCGCCACCACCAGCCGTCGCTTTGATCAGCAGCGGGAAACCGATTTCCGGGGCCAGGCGCAGCAAGTCTTCATCACGCAGGTCGCCCTCGCCTTCGGTACCCGGCACAACCGGCACACCAGCCTCGGCCACCGTTTTGCGGGCCACGGCCTTGTCGCCCATCGCTGCAATCGAAGACGGTTTTGGCCCAATGAAGGAGATGCCTTCATCCTGGCAGGCCTGGGAGAACTCGGCGCGCTCAGCCAGGAAGCCGTATCCGGGATGGATGGCACCGGCTCCGCTTTGTTTGGCAATATCGATGATCTTGTCCATCCGCAGATAGGACTCGCTGGATGGCGAAGGCCCCAACAGGTAAGCCTCATCGGCGTAGCGCACGTGCAAAGCAGTGCGGTCAGCTTCGGAGAAAACCGCCACGGTCTTCAGTCCCAATTCGCGGCAGGCCCGCTGGATGCGGACGGCAATCTCACCGCGATTGGCAATCAATACTTTACTTAACGGCATTAATCTAAACCTCTAACCAATCAATTCTTACAACGGGATGTTGCCATGTTTTTTAGGCGGATTGGAATCACGCTTGTTTGCCAGCATTTCCAACGAGTTAATCAGGCGTGGACGCGTATCGCTGGCTTCGATCACATCATCGATATAGCCGCGTGAAGCCGCCACGTACGGGTTGGCAAATTTCTGGCGATATTCACTGACCAACTCGTCCTTGCGCTTGACCGGATCGTCCGCCTCGGCCAGTTCGCGCCGGAAGATGATGTTCACCGCCCCATCCGGCCCCATCACGGCGATCTCGGCCGTCGGCCAGGCCAGATTGACATCCGAGCGGATATGCTTGCTGTTCATCACACAATAGGCCCCACCATAAGCCTTACGAGTCACGACCGTGACCTTGGGCACAGTTGCTTCCGCATAAGCATACAACAGTTTGGCCCCGGCACGGATGATGCCGTTATGTTCCTGGTCGGTGCCGGGCAAGAAGCCAGGTACGTCTACAAAGGTAATCAGCGGTATATTGAAGGAGTCGCAGAAACGGACGAAGCGAGCGGCTTTTTCGGAAGCGTCGATATCCAGCACCCCGGCCAGCACAGCCGGTTGATTAGCAACAATGCCAACCGAATGCCCACCCAGGCGGGCGAACCCAACCACCATATTCTGGGCGAAATTTTCGTGGATTTCGAAGAACTGGCCCTCATCGACGATCAGGCCAATCACCTCTTTAATGTCGTAGGGCTTTTCGGGTGAGTCGGGCACGATCGTGTCCAGAGCAATTTCACGCCGCAGCGGGTCGTCCTGGGACTGCTTGAAAGGCGGGTCTTCCATATTATTCTGCGGCAGATAAGACAGCAGCTTGCGGATCAGGTAGAGCGTATCGGCTTCGCTGTCGGCGGCCACATGGCACACTCCAGACGTTTCGGCATGCACGTTGGCGCCACCCAATTCTTCAAAGGTAACTTCTTCGTGCGTCACCGTCTTGACCACTTCCGGGCCGGTGATGAACATATAGGAAGAATTGCGCACCATGAAAATGAAATCGGTGATCGCCGGAGAATACACCGCCCCACCGGCACACGGCCCCATGATGGCGCTGATCTGCGGGATCACACCGGAAGCTAACGTATTGCGCAGGAAAATATCAGCGTAACCGCCCAGCGAAACCACACCCTCCTGGATGCGCGCCCCGCCCGAGTCGTTCAGGCCAATCACCGGCGCGCCGTTCTTCATCGCCATATCCATGATCTTGCATACCTTTTCGGCATGTACTTCACCCAGGCTGCCGCCAAAGACGGTGAAATCCTGCGAGAAGACGTACACCAGGCGGCCGTCAATCGTGCCCCAACCGGTCACCACCGAGTCGCCCAGGAACTTGCGTTCCTCCAGACTAAAGTCGGTTGTGCGGTGTTCGACAAAGGCGTCGACCTCGCGGAAGGAACCTTTGTCCAGGAACAAGTCCAGACGTTCGCGGGCGGTCAGACGGCCGCGTTTGTGCTGCGCTTCGATGCGTGCCTCGCCGCCGCCCTGTCGACCTTGCGCACGTTTATCTCGTAATTCCTTGATCTTGGGGTCTTTCTGCATGCACTTCTCCAAAAAAAGCCCGCGCCCGAGGGCGCGTGAGTGTCCAAATCGTGAATAGAAGTAAAAGGATCGTCAACCCGAGCATAAAAAGCCAATTACCATTTGCCGCAGGCTCTCGCACCAGTAAAATTCGCTCTATCCAATAATAAACTGTATAAATACTGCCAAATCCTATCAATGTCTTGCACGCCCAGCGCTGCCCGCGCCACAGGCCCCAGGCCAGGGGCAGTCCGGCCAAACCCCAAATGAGTCCGGAAACAGCCAAGTAAAGCGGGGAAATCTCGGCGGGGCCGGCAAGGATGAAATGCCATTGGCGGAGCGCCAGATAAAATCTGGCAAAATGCAGACTCGTAAGACTTAACACCCCAATTACGAGCAGCGTTACGCTAAACGGGCGGCGATTTTTCATCATAAAATTTCAGATCGTGGGTGCTTCGGCGTTAAAATCGGGATCAAAATGCCGTTCAGTCGCCGATCTCCAGCACGACCTTGCCCAATTGTTCACCGGCTTCCAGGCGTTTTTGGGCCGCGGCAGCTTCCACCAGCGGGTAACGTTTGTCGACTACTGGATCGAGTTTCCCGGCAAAGACCAGCGTCATCACCTGGCGAAAATCGGCGTGCGTGCCCATCGTGGAACCGATCAATGAAAGGTGTTTACCAAAGATGAAACGATTATCGATCTCGAATTTCGGTCCACCGGTATTGCCCACCGTCAGGATGCGGCCGCCTTTCTTAGCGGCGCGGAAGCTGAGCGGGAAAGTGGTACCCACATTGTCGACCACCACGTCCACACCTTCCCGGTCGGTCAGCTTGTAGACCGCCTTCGACCAGTTCTCATGCTCCAGACGGTGAATGAGGTGATCTGCCCCCAATGATTCGGCCAGTTCCAGCTTCTCGGCGCTCGAACCGATCACATATACACTTGCACCGGTCAGCTTGGCGATCTGGATGCTGGCCGTATTCACGCCGCCGGAAGCACCCACCACCAGCACGCTCTCGCCGGGACGTAGTTGCGCCCGTGTGATCAGCGAATGCCAGGCAGTCAGAAAAACCAATGAGGCCGCGGCGGCATAGCCAAAGTCAAAACCTTCAGGTACCGCCATCAGGTTGCGAGCCGGGACGACCACATATTCAGCGTATGTACCCCGAATGGTTTCGCCCAGCAGGTGCCAATCTTTGCACAGATTGTCCTTCCCGGCCAGGCAGTAGGTGCATTTTCC
>JAFGRA010000267.1 GCA_016935415.1 Anaerolineales bacterium | reverse complement strand
CACGTCAAGCGCGCCCTGGAAGTGGCCGCCGCCGGGGGGCACAACGCCCTGATGATCGGCCCGCCGGGCGCAGGCAAAACGCTGCTGGCACGCGCCCTGCCCGGCATCCTGCCGCAGATGACGGTGGAAGAAGCCCTGGACGTCACCCGCATCTACTCCATCGCCGACCAACTGCCGGACAGTGTGCCACTGGTACGCAGCCGCCCCTTCCGTGCCCCGCACCACACCATCTCGCACGCCGGGTTGGTGGGTGGCGGCAACTGGCCGCAGCCCGGCGAAATTTCGCTGGCCCACCGCGGTGTACTCTTCCTGGATGAAATGCCGGAGTTCGGGCAGCGCGTGCTGGAAGTGATGCGCCAGCCGATCGAGGACAAGCAGGTCACTATCAGCCGGGCGCAGGGTTCGCTGACCTTTCCAGCCAATTTCCAACTGGTGGGGGCGATGAACCCCTGCCCGTGCGGCTTCTACGGCGACCCGGTCAAGCAGTGCACCTGCTCCAACCAGACCATCACGCGCTACCAGAAGCGCCTGTCCGGGCCATTGCTCGACCGCATCGACATCCACATCGAAGTGCCGCGCGTCGAATACGACAAACTCAGCGACGACCGCCTGGGCGAACCCAGTGCCGCCATCCAGCAGCGCGTCGAGGCGGCGCGTGAATGCCAGCGGGAACGCTTTGCGGGCAATGAAAGTGTGACCTGCAACGCCGACATGCGTGTGGCCGAAGTGCGCCAGTTCTGCGCCCTGGATGAAACCGGCAACACCTTGCTCAAGAACGCCATGCGCCAGATGCAGCTTTCGGCGCGCGCCTACCACCGCGTGCTCAAACTGGCGCGCACCATCGCCGACCTGGCCGGAGAAGCGCAGATCACCCCCGCCCACCTGGCCGAGGCCTTGCAGTATCGGCCCAAGCTGGGCTTGCTCAATTAACTTCCCCACTTCCAAGCGCAGTTGAATAAAAAAAGCCCACCCCGGGCTGGATTCCAGTTACAATGTCGTGATGAACAACAAACCGCATCCTTTCACCCAACATCCCCATCGCACCCTCCTGGCGCTCTCCTTCCCCGTCTTATTATCAATGACAGCCGAGCCGATCACTGCCCTGGTCGATACAGCCTTCGTCGCCTCGCTCGGATCGGTTGCATTGGCAGCGGTCGGCGTGGGGACCACGGCGCTCACCAGCCTGGCCTGGGTTTTCAATTTTCTGGGGATCGGTTCGCAAACAGAAGTAGCCCAAGAGTTGGGCAAAGGACGCCCCGAAAAGGCAAGCGGCATTGCCAGCCTGGCGTTAACGATGGCGGCGGGTTTTAGCCTTTCTATGATCGTGTTGCTTCTGCCGTTCCTGAACCGGCTGGCCCAATTGTTAGGCGCTTCGGGGAACGTACAGGTCGACGCCGTCAGCTATATGCACATCCGCTTGTACGGGATGCCGGCGGTATTGCTGACCCTGGTCACGTTTGGCGTGTTACGCGGCTTGCAAGACATGCGCACTCCGCTCTGGATCGCGCTGGGCGTCAACCTGCTGAACGTGCTGCTCGATTGGCTGCTGATCTTTGGTAACGGCCCTTTCCCGGCCATGGGAGTGGCCGGTTCGGCCCTGGCCAGCACCATCAGCCAATGGTTGGGAGCGTTGGCGGGATTGGCAGTCGTATCTAAAAAATTGGGCCTGTCGTTCAGCTTTGCCCTGCGCGACGCCGCCAATCTCCTGCGGGTGGGCGGGGACCTGTTCGTGCGCACCGGCCTGTTGCTCTTCTTCCTGGCCTATACTACCCGGGTGGCCACGCAACTTGGGGCAGATTCCGGCGCAGCCCATCAGGCCATTCGCCAGGTATACGGTTTTACCTCCCTGGCTTTGGACGCCTACGCTGCCACGGTCCAATCACTGGTGGGCTATTTTCTGGGACAGCATGCAATGAATTGGGTCAAACGCGTCGTGCGCGTGGGAGCCGGTTGGAGCCTGGTGACTGGGGCTATCCTGGGCGTGTTGATGTGGTTGGGACGAGGCCTGGTAGTTGCTTTCCTCATCCCCGAGACGGCGGTGGCGATCTTCCTTTCAGCCTGGGCCGTTTCTGCCATCAGCCAACCAGCCAGTTCCCTGGCCTTTCTGACAGACGGCGTACATTGGGGGACAGGTGATTATCGTTTTTTGAGAAATGCCATGATCGCGGCAACCCTGGTTGGATTTGGCGGCATCTATCTTTGGAAATCATTTGAAACCGATACGCTGTACGGGATCTGGATCGTGGTCGGCATCTGGGTTTCGGTGCGCGCCCTGTTTGGCATTTTACGTATCTGGCCCGGAATCGGAAACAGCGTCTTTCGCGAAAAGCGTACAGAAATCACAGCCTGATCCCTAACTCAAGTGCCCGGTTTTTCTGCCCCTGCGCCGGAGCAGAGCGCCTCACATTGACCCCACTGAAGCTTTGCCATACTACCCCAAGCCGGGACTACGCAACTAACTCCCCTCTAAATCCAACCAAATATGGTATATATAAAGCAATACTTATTGGTATTCTCATCAGGGAGGGTGTTATGGCATATAAAATATTGTGCATCGACGGGGGTGGTATCCGCGGGGTGATCCCGGCCAGGATATTAATGGAAATCGAAAAGCGTACCGGCAAACCGCTCGCCGAAACCTTCGACTTGATCGCGGGCACCTCGACCGGTGGCCTGCTCACACTGGCGCTGACGCTGGCCAGGCGCGACGGCAAACCGCGCTACTCCGCCGCCGACTTGCTGGATTTTTATTTCGAGAACGGCGAGCGCATCTTCTCCGCTTCCGTTGGCTATAAGCTGTACTCGATCTCCGGGCTGCTGCACGAGAAGTACCCCGTCGAAGGGCTGGAAGCAGTGCTGTATGAAGCGATGGGAAACGCCCGCCTTAAAGATGCCCTCACTGAAGTGATCGTTACCAGCTACGACATCGAAAACCGCATGGCGTGGTTCTTCCGCAGTTGGCGCGCCCGCAACGATCCTAACTACGACTTCCCGGTCGTGCAAGTTGCCCGCGCCACCTCGGCCGCCCCGACCTATTTCCAGCCTATCCAGATCGAAACCGACGAGGGCACAGAGCATTACGCCCTGGTGGACGGCGGCGTGTTCGCCAATAACCCATCCATGTGCGCTTACACCGAAGCGCTGACGCACGGTGTAGCTCCCAAAGACATTATGATGGTCTCGGTGGGAACCGGCACCGTTGGGCAGATTCCCGGGCATGGCATCAGCTTCGAAAAAGCAGCGGATTGGGGCGTGTTGGGCTGGGGTGTGCCAATCTTCAAGGTCGTTTTCCAGAGTCTGGGGGATACGGTCGAGTACCAACTCAAGGGCTTACTGCCAAAAGAGCGTTATTTCCGCCTGCAGCCGATCCTGTATTATGCCGAAGAAGCGATGGACAAGGTCGATCTGGTCAACATGCACCACCTCGAAAAAGACGCCGAGGCATTCATCGAACTCAATGCCGGGATGCTCGACCAGATCGCCGAGGCGCTGACGGGATAAGCGGGTTATCGCAGCAAGTCGGCAATCCAGTAGATTGCCAGCACCAATCCCCCAACCCAGATCGCTACGATAATTACCCCCGCCACCCAATTGACCGGTTTGCCGGAAGCCATCTGTGTCGCGGCTTCGGCACGCGCCGCTTCAATCACCTCCGTCGGAATCATTTTCAACGCCAGAGCCACGCCCAACGGCACCAGGATCAAGTCATCCAGATAGCCGAGCACGGGGATGAAATCCGGCACCAGGTCGATGGGGCTGAAAGCATAGGCCACCACCAAAGCGGCAAAGGCTTTAGCATACCAGGGCGTACGCCGATCCTTATAGGCCAGGTATAGGCTGTAGGTCTCCGATTTGAGTTTGCGAGCGCGTGCTTTCCAAGCCTCCATCTTCTACGCTCCTAAAGCAATCCCCACTGCGAACAGGGCGCTGTAGACCAGCGCCAGTTGCGCCATCTGCGCCAGACCCTTGTTGAGTGCAAAACCGTCCGTGCGTTTGACGTAATTCACCAGCCGCACGGCCAGCGGGATACTGAGCAGCGGCAGCAACCCCCAACCCGAAATTGACCCAATCAGCAGCATCACTGGCGGCACCAGATAAGCGACTACGAACCAGATCACCAATTCGGTTTCACCGGCGGCACGGCCGAACACGACCGGGATATTGCGGCGGCCCGCCTTGCGGTCGCTTTCGATATCGCGGATGTTGTTGACCACCAGGATATTGGTGATCAGCGCCCCAACGCCCACCGCCGCCAGCCAGGCGCTGCCCGGCAGAAAACCGGCCGTCACATAAGCCGTGCCGCACACCGCCACAAAGCCGAAGAAGATCATTACCCCCAGATCACCCAGACCATTGTAGGCCAGCGGCCACGGCCCGGCGGTATAGATGTAGCCCCCCAGCAAAGAAGCCAGCCCGATCACCGCCACCGGCCAGCCGGTCACCGCGATCAGGTATATGCCGGTCAACGCAGCCAGGCCAAAGGTCACTGCCACACCACCCCACACCTGCCGCGCCGTGAGCAAGCCATTCTCCGTGACGCGCGTCGGCCCGAGGCGATCGGGCGTGTCGGCGCCTTTTTCAAAATCGGCCACATCGTTGACGAAGTTGGTACCGATCTGGATCAGCACCGCGCCTAGAAAAGCAGCCAGCGCGGCCAGCGGGCGGAAACTGCCCGCCGCGTAAGCCAGAGCAGCCCCCACCAAGACAGGGGCAACCGCCGCCGGGAGCGTTTTGGGGCGGGCAGCAAGCTGCCAGCGTTGGAAATACGTCAGTTCGTTCAAGTCAAGCTGCATGATATCCTCTTAACGCCGGGAATTATACTGGAAAACCCGGCCAAAGCGGACAAGAAGTGGTCACCCTGATCAAGAATGCACTCAAAGCACCTATTTTAAGCAAATATGTTTTATAATTTTCCAGACTTGGCGAACGGTTCCCCTAAATTTGATATAAATTTATACGGTAAACTGCCGTAGTGTTCGCCCTCTATCGCCAGCGAATATTGCACTTTGGAGAACACCTATGTACAGACGCTCTTGGCAAAAGCATATTGCCCGTCTCACGCTCGCCTGCTTTATCTTATTCGCCAGCGCTTGCTCAGGTTCTGGCGGCGGGGGCCAAGCATCAACGCCTACCCCAATTCCACCCCCAGCCGTTCCCGTAAAGCCGACCTATGAGGTGCAACGCGGCACGGTAAGCGAGTTGATGGAATTCCGCGCCGAGATCGTACCGGTCGAATCCTACGAGCTATATTTCAAAGTCGACGGGCGCATTGCCAACGTGTACGTGGAACAAGATGACGAAGTCACCGCCGGGCAGGTACTGGCCGACCTGGAAACAGTCAGCGACATGGACTTGCGCCGCACCCGCGACGAATTAGCCGTGCGCCGGGCGGAGATCGCCCTGGAAAATGCCGAAGCCGCCTATGCCCTGGAAGCGGCGGAAAGTGTCACCCCCGAACACGTAGAAGCCGAAGCCCAGCTTGCCATTGCCGAAGCCCAGAAAGCCGTAGACGAAGCCCAGCGCGAATACAGCCTGAGCCAGAGCGGCTCGTCCGACGAGATCGACGTCGATGCCGCCTACGCTCAGGTGGTACTGGCCCGCAACGAACTCGACAAAGTACAGAAAGAATACGAGCCCTACGCCAACAAACCCGCTGATAACCTGACCAAAGCCAACCTACTGAACAAGCTTTCGACCGCCCAAAGCAAATATGAAGCCGCAGTGCGCACTTACAATAGCCTGGTCAACGCTTCCAGCGAAGTCGACCAGTCGATTGCCGAGGCCAACCTATCCATCGCGTTGGCCAACCTGGAAGCCGCCAACCAGGCCATGGAACTGCTGCAGGAAGGCAATTTCGAACAGGCGCTGACGCTGCGCGAGAATGAGGTCGAACTGGCACAGATCGCGCTGGAAGAGGCCCAACTCGATCTGCAAGACCTGGAAGAAGCGATTGCCGCCGCCCAGATCGTCGCCCCCATCGACGGCGTGGTGCTCCAAGAAAGTCTGACCGAAGGCGCCCAGGTACAGGCCTACAGCGCCAAGCTGCTGGTCGGCAATCTAAACGAGCTCGAAATCGGCGCCGACCTGACTTCCAACGTGGTGATCGAATTGCAAGAGGGTATGGCCGTCACGGTGGTGCATGCCACCGAGCCGAGCGGCGAGTTCAACGGCACGATCTACCAGCTACCCTATCTGAGCAGTTCCGAAGACATCCTCAACCAGGATGAACTGGTACGCGTCAAGCTGGATGCCCCCATCAGTGAAACCGGCTTCGAATTGGGTGACCGTTTGCGAGTGACCGTGATTGTGGAAAAAAGAGAAGACGTGCTCTGGCTGCCACCGCAAGCGATCCGCACTTTCGAAGGCCGCCGCTTCGTCGTCATCCAGGATGGCGAGGTACAGCGTCGCGTGGATATCAAGGTTGGCATCCAGGGGGATGACCGGGTCGAGATCATTGAGGGAGTCGAAGCCGGTCAGGTCGTGATCGGACCTTAGGAGCAACCAGCCATGCGCTTTTGGCATCGCCTTTCACCCTTGCTGCAAACCATTCTCAAGCGAATGCTTGCCCAACCGTGGCTGACTCTGGCTACCTTTGTCGGGCTGGTGATCTCGATCGCACTGACCGTCAGCATCCCGATGTACGCCGACGCCGTCTATTACCGCACTTTCGAGCAGAATGTTTTTGCCGAGGAGGAGAACGCTTCCTATCCCCCATTCGCTTTCATGTTTCGCTACGTCGGCTCCTGGAGCGGGCTGCTGGAACTGGAAGACATCCAAGCCCTTGATACCTATTTCGCTTCCGGGGCGTTCGAAAATGCGATGGGCCTGCCCAAAGAGTTATTTGTGCGTTATTTCCGCACCGACAGCTACCGCCTATTCTCGGCCACCGAAAACAACTTCGACACCAGCGATCCGCTGATGTACACCAATTTTTCGTATTTCAGCGATTTCGAAGACCACATCCAGATTCTGGAAGGCAACCTGCCCACCAGCGAGCCTGCACCAGGGAACGCGATCGAAGTATTGATCCACCATACCCTGGCAGAGGAAACCGGTTTCCAGGTTGGCGAGACCTATATCGTCTACGTGGTCGATGAGACCTCTGGCGGTATCAGTGTGCAAAGGCGTTTGCCGGTCAGCATTGTCGGCGTCTGGCAGATGGCAGACACCCAGGCTGATTATTGGTTCGTCCCCGAAAGCAGCATGGATGAACGCCTGCTGGTCAACGAAGCCGCCTTTACTACCCAGATCAGCGCCGAACTACCCGACGAGATTTACACCGCAACCTGGTATTTCGTCCTAGATGGGGCGGACATCCATTACACACATGTGCGCACGATCAACAGTCGCATCCGCGCCCTGGAACAGGAAGTATCGTCGCGTTTGCCGGACACCTCGTTGGCAATTTCCCCGACCAACGCGCTCTACCAATACCAGCAGGAAGCCCAACTGCTGACCATCTTTCTGTTCGCTTTCAGCGTGCCGATTATCGGCATGTTGCTGGCCTTTATCAGCCTGGCGGCGCAGATTGCCATGGAAGGCCGCCGCAACGAGATCGCCGTGTTGCGCAGCCGCGGCGGCACCGGCTCCCAGATGATTGCCCTGGCAGTGCTCGAATCACTGCTGGTCGGCGTACTGGCGCTGTTGATCAGCACGCCTATCGCCATGCTGGCCGCTCAATTGATCGGCCGGGCGCGCAGTTTCCTCGATTTTTCCTCCGACCTGCCGCCGCTGCGCGTCACCCCCACCATCCTGACTTGGGAAATTGGTGTAGGCGCGGTGCTGCTGGCGATCGTCGCTCAGATCTGGCCGACGATCAACGCCTCGCGCCACACGATCATTTCCTATAAACGCGAAAGCGCGCGTTCATTGCGCAAACCGTTCTGGCAGCGCGCCTGGCTGGATGTGTTACTGCTGATCCCGGTCGGCTACGGGCTGTACCTGCTGCAAGCCCAGGGCAGCGTCGCCGTCCTGGATGAAACCATTTCGCTCAACCCGATTGAAAACCCGCTGCTTTACCTGATTCCCGTGCTGGGCATCCTGGCGCTGACCATGCTTTTCCTGCGCGTGATGCCGTACATCATGTCGGCGGTAACCTGGATCATGACGCGCACATCCAACATCAGCCTGTTGATGGCCGTACGCCACCTGGCGCGCACGCCCGGTTTTTACAGCATGCCGCTGGTCTTGCTGATCCTGACTATCAGCCTGTCGGTGTTCACATCTTCGCTGGCGCAAACCCTGGATAACCACCTCTACGACCAGCATTTCTATGAGGTTGGTGCCGACGTCAATTTTTACGATTCGGGTGGACGGCAGGCAAGTTCCAATTTTGGCAGCATAACGGCCTCATCCGCCGACACCACAAACGCGCAAGAAGACACCGGCCCGCAGTGGGTCTTCCTACCAGTCAGCGAATACCTCGACAAACCCGGCGTCGAAGCCGTGACCCGCGTCGGGCGTTACACAGCCCGCAAGACAGACGGGGCGCAAGGTGTCTTCCTGGGGATCGATCGTCTGACCTTCCCCCAGGTGGCCTTCTGGCGGCGGGACTTCTCCGTCTACGACTTAGGCACCTTGATGAACGCGCTGGCATTGAATTCCGACGGCATCCTCGTCAACCGGGAGTGGATGTTCAACAATGCCCTGGAAATCGGCGACGTGATCCAGGTGCAGCTCCAGGTCTTTGGCGTGATCCAACGGCTGGACATGAAGATCGTGGGCACTTTCGAACTCTTCCCAAGCTGGTATCCGGAGACGGATGGGCCGCTCTTCGTCGGCAACCTGGAATACATGTTTGAAATGCTGGGCAGCGAATTCCCTTACAGCGTGTGGCTCAAGCTCGAACCGGGCGTCGATCCGGTCATGCTGGAAGACGGCTTCTCCACCGCCGGGCTGACCACACGTTGGTCAGCGCCCGCAGAAACGATCATCACATCGCAGGAATCCCCCCAGCGGCAGGGGCTGTTCGGGTTGCTCACGGTGGGGTATGGCGCGGCGGCCTTGCTGACCGTGGTCGGCTTCCTATTGTACGCCATGTTCTCGTTCCGCCGCCGCTTCATCGAATTGGGCGTGCTGCGCGCCATCGGTCTGTCCACCAAACAAATGACACGTTTCCTGGCCTGGGAACTACTCTTCCTGATCTTGATGGGCGGGGTGATGGGCACGATCTTCGGCGTGCAGATGAGCAACATGTTCATCCCCTACCTGCAAGTTGGCAGCGGCGAAGCCGCCAATATTCCACCTTACCAGGTGGTGATCGCCTGGCCGCCGATCTTGCGCATTTATGCTCTGTTCGGTATGCTGTTACTGGTGGCGCTGGTGGTGCTGGTCGTGTTGCTGCGGCGCATGAAGATTTTCCAGGCCATCAAGCTGGGCGAGACGGTTTAGCGAAAATTCGGCGACTCAAGTCGCCTACAGATGTAATGGCTTGTCAAGCGACCAGTGGGGTATCCTTGGCTGTGAAAGCGACCGAATAAGCCAGACGGTGAACGGCGTGACTACGAATTACACTCTTGACCTGAACGCCGGGCTGACCCAGGTGCTGGCTGATAGCACGAATGTGTATCTGTATGGCAAGGGGCGCATTGCCGAGGAGGCCCTGGACGAGTGGGATTATTACCTGACCGATGCTTTGGGGTCTGTGCGGCAGTTGGCGGATGCCAGTGGGGATGTGATCTATGCCGAGGTGTATACACCGTTTGGTGAGGTCCTGAGCAGCGCCGGGGTGGGGGAGAGCAGCTACGGGTTCGCAGGGGAGTGGACGGATGCAACCGGCATGCAGTATCTCAGGGCAAGGTATTATGCACCGACGACAGGGAGATTTGTGAGCAGGGATACCTGGACTGGGGATGGCAATGTGCCAATGAGCTATAACAAGTGGTTGTATGGAATTGGAAATCCGATGAGTTTTGTTGATCCAAGTGGCACCTGTCACCAAAGAATCTCAAATCGGGATGCATATTTGGCATGCATGGGTGATGATCAATATACAAATCCTGTTGAAGCGATAGGTCCATCGCCAGATATGGGTGCATTTCCAAATCCAGATAGACCTCCTTATAATGGAGGGGCAGTTTCCCGCGAAGAAGGGGCTAGTTATCTTGGCAAAGAAAAAGAGAAGCCTGGAAACGTAACTTTTTATCCGACTTTGGATCCTTTGGCATCTGGTTTTCCCGGCCTGCCTTATAATCAAGATGGGGCACAACTTACATACAAGAGCAGTGAAACAGGATTATGTGGCCACATTAATATACTAGCAATCTTGCATGCTCTAGGGGTAACTGTTTCAATACAAGAAATAATTGAACAGCATTTGTGTTATTGGCAAAATTCGTGTGATTTAAATGAAGCAGCTTTCGTAGTAAATGAAAAAACCAAAGAAAAGAGAAAGGCAGGTATTGCTAGCTACACCGGCCCTAGCGAGATAATGAGAATTATTAATCAGGTATATGGAGATTATCTCACCGCATATGGAGGAACAACAGAGATATATGATAAATCATATAATAAAGCATATTGGACTACCTGGGCAATGATGTATGGTGCTCCAAAAAATTTTTACGCTGATGCGTGGCAAGAAAACCATCCTGAATGGTCGGTACATATTGAAAATACGATTAGAAATTGGTTATTCAATGATCAACTTGCTATTGCAAACGTTATGATGTTAATAGGCTCAAGAGACGCAAAAAATGATATGGGAGGATTCCTTGGATATTACGATAGAGTAAAATCGGACGAAAAAAGCAGAAATGTAATGCATTGGGTTGTAATAACAGGCATATCTAATGAATGGGATTCTACAGATATCAGATCTCAAAGTAACTGGATAAGAATATACAACCCCTTTGACAACGTGACTGAATACTATCATGCAACTCATTTTTTGGGAGCCTGGAATGCGGCAGGTAACGAAGTAGTTGTAGTGAGTCCAAATAAATGAAAGGTAGTATATGAACAAATCTCTGTATTCTATTTTGAAAATAGTTATTCTATCTGTGTTGCTTTTCAGCGGTTGCGGCATGATTGAAAATGATGTAACGTCGATGAACCTCATAACACAAGTATCTTCTACCGCTACAAAACCAGATGTTGTCCCAACTCAGGTAACGACCAACGCAACAGCTCATGCTTCAAAAGAAACTGACACGGCAACACCAAAAGTGGAACTACATAGTTATTACTCACTACTTCCTAGTGGGGAATACATCATTTATATGAACGAGCAAGATAATCGCCATTACGCAGTCTCTTTAGATGGCGAAATCAACCTGCCCCTACTGATAGAGACGTCATATGTTGAATCGTCTCAAATTAACTACACACCTTTCATTGCCGTTTACTCATCACTTAAAGATAACTCAAATCCATATTTGTTCAACTTTGTAACTGAAGATCTCGTAGAAGTTCCCTTGGATGAAAGTCCATGTGGCAAGGGGATAGACTGGTCCCCAGATGGTAAGCAAGTTGCTATAATTTGCGTACTAGAGAGCAAAGAATACCCTGACGTCTTGTTCTCCCAAATATACGGTTTTGACCTGAAAACACAAGTTTATTCTGAACTAATTCCAGAACCACAGCTTTACGATGATATTTTTCCCCCTTTGTTTTGGTCACCTGATGGGAAGTGGATTGCTTATCATCAACGAAATAGTGGAACGCTAGGACTTACTGAAGAAGACGGTGTATACATCGTTTCAACGAACTGCATTGGGCAGGAGGATTGCACCCTTGAGCGATTGGGTCCCATATTCAGCAAAGCACCGATGCATCCTCTTGCATGGTCACAGGACGGTCGCTATTTGACCATGATCGTGTATGGAGAACTGAGTGATGCGATACGTATCTATGATATGTACAATCGGAAAGAGATATCAAGTATCGAGAATTTTCGTTGCGGAGACAATCTCGCCTGGTCTCCGGACGGAAAATGGGCCGCGATCGGTGGTTCTGTCGTTAATTTGTTCTCAGTAGATAGTAAAGAGTGCGTTGAAGTAACTTCACAGGGTTACTGGGTCACTGGCTGGCTGTCAGTGCCATAGAGCAAAAAAAGAAAAACACAGTTGGGTTAGAGTTGCACACCCACCAGGACTGGTGGGTGTGCGATTTTTGAGAACCCTTACCTGCTCAGCGACGGCACCTACACCTATACCTACAACCACGCCAACCGCCTGACCCAGGTAACCGATGGTTCGAATAACTACGCCTTTGCCTACAGATGTAATGGCTTGTCAAGAGATCAGTGGGGTATCCTTGGCTGTGAGAGCGACCGAATTAGTCAGACAGTGAATGGCGTGACCACGCAGTATACCCTCGATCTGAACGCCGGGCTGACCCAGGTGCTGGATGGTGGCACGAATGTGTATCTGTATGGCAGCGGGCGTATTGCCGAGGAGGCCCTGGACGAGTGGGACTACTACCTGACCGATGCGCTCGGTTCCGTGCGCCAACTCACGGATGCCAGTGGGGATGTGACCTATGCTGAGGTGTATACGCCTTTTGGTGAGGTCCTGAGCAGTGCCGGGGTGGGGGAGAGCAGCTACGGATTTGCAGGCGAGTGGACGGATGCGACGGGAATGCAGTATCTGCGAGCGCGTTACTATGCACCTTATCTTAACCAGTTCATCCAACCGGATACGATTGTACCAGACTCGCGAATTCCCTCGGACTGGAACAAGTATACTTACGTCCGAAACAACCCAATCAATTTTACAGACCCATCAGGTCAAACGCCCTATCGTGCTGAGAGTTATGAAGTCAATGACGCAAGGGATCTGACTCAATGGCTGTACAATGAAATGGTGTGGAATGCTAGAAATGATCCAGTAGTGAACCGCCTACGAAATGTAAATAAGCTTGCTGGAACTTTGACAGGAGTTGGTTTAATAGGTTGCGGGGCAGGATTAATACTTGAACCTGCCTCACCTCTCCTTATTACGGGTGGCGGTGTTATACTCATTGGCGCAGGGGCTGTACACGCTGGCGCTCTATATACGTTCGGTCAACAGGTAAAAAATGGTGCGCGATGGGATTTCAAGGACGAAATTGGTATTCAACTTGGACAGGGAGTAACCTTCTGTGGGATGGGTATGTGTTACGATGATATAGAATATTCAGTGGCTGGAAACATTTTCTATGGTTACATTGGCCGTGCATCTGGCTTTGCTTGGTGGGAAATCAAGGGAGGCGCAGCATGGGCTGAACAGAATGATCCGTCTCATGACCCGAATAGTCCTGAGTACGTACCAGATGCACCCCTTGGCGAAAGAGATTTTAGTTCGCCTGATCCTGTAGTATGGAATTTGGGAGACGAGAAACATGATAATGCTGCGGTTACATTCGGGATAAAGTTATGGAACAATCATAGAATGAACTTGACTTTGGCCCAATTCAAGAGCGAGTTGAACGCCTACGTAAACCAGTTGCAACGACACGCACCAAGTGCACAACCTGTCAACGAGCAATATGCGAAGTATTGGCCGTATTCTGTTGGTCACTTCAACAACATTGGCCGTGCCTATGTTCCGGGGCAACCATGAAACGTTATCTACGACTGGTAGTAATCTTCCTTCTCGCAAGTCTGATGGAGGGATGTAAAATGGTTGACATTACACCAACACCAATGCCTGGGTGGCGATCTCCTGTTTATCAGTTACTGGTCGACGACACTGTTTTTCCTCAGGATTGGACTGTCGAATTCCCACAAGATACTTCAACAGACTCAACGGCCAATCATGTTGGAAGAACCTGGGGGAATGTCGTCAACGGTGCTCACGCAGAGCAGGCAATATGGCGAGCATATTCAATCGCTGATGCACAAAGAAAGTATGACGAATTACAAAGTCAGTTTCATCCGTCTCGGCCATCAGAACCTAATGCAATCTTCGTTGAGCCAAAACCGCCAACAGAGATTAGTTTCCAAAGCCCGGCTGTTGACGAAATCCATCTGGCTTGTGGCTGGGTACACACTGCTTATTGCGTCGTTGTAGCACGTTATCGCAATTATGTAACAGACATTCGTTTGGATTTACAAGAAGAACACGAAGGAATCCACTCCGATGGTTTAACATATGAGCAGATAGAAAACATAGTTATGGCGATGGATACGAAATTTGCGGAATTTCTCAGCTCTTTTCCTTTAGAAACCTCCACTCCATAAGCATTTCACAGGCTCAGCATTTTAACATATGAATTGGGATTAAGCAAAACCAAGAATTGCGTTTAGCGCTTCAGGACTGCCAGCGGGGCAGAGACCAGAGGGCAGAACGAAGTTCGCTCTGCCCTGCTGTATAGCCACCGGGCTGGCGCTCGGGTCGCTCGCCAGCGTTGCCCTATCCTCCAACCCGGCCTCTGAAGTGTATCCTAAATTCAAGGCTCCGCAAAGGCATATCCAGCACCTTAACATCCAGATAGGTTTGAACTAGACCGGAATGGCTTCCTGGAAAGCAGGGACGCTGATCGGGATACCCTCATTCCCGAGGAGCACCTGGCGCATTTGCGCTACGATTTCCAGACGTATTTCTGTGCCCAATTCGGGTGCAGCCAGTTGTTCCGTGAGCGCGAGAAGCTGCGTGCGTTCATCCTCGGTGATCGACCCTTGTGTGTTCTCCGGTTCACCAAGTAGATCCAGGCGCTGTTCCACCTTTTGCATGGCCGCGTAGTAATCGTCCGCGACGGTCTGGTCGTGGACGCGGGCATAGATCATCGTGGTGCTCAACTCCTTATGCCCCAGGAACTTCTGGATGGAAGTGACCCGACATCCGGCATTTAGAAGCTGTGTGGCCGCCGTGTGGCGGCCCGCCCAGTGAATAACCAGTCAGCCTAATCCCCCATCGAAGGGCGGGGGCGGGTTTCCTCATCCGCAAAGCTTCTAAATAAGTTGGAATAATCGATCGTCACCGACTTGGGTGGAATGGTGACCGCGTTGCCATCGCGCAGCGCGGCGTAGGACGGCGACATGATCTCAACGTTGGCTTCGTTAAATTTATCCTGAATGTTCTGGTGCAGTTCGGAGTAGATCAGCGCCATGCGCGCCGGTTCACGAGTGTAAGCATTGACCTCGTAGCTGACGTAGTAATCGTCCAGGCTGGTTTGCAGCACGAACGGCTCAGGCAGATCGATAATGCCGCGCGTGGCGCGCGCCGCCGCAACCAGCAACTGGTGCACCTGCCGCCAGGGCACATCATAGCCAATAGTGACCGTAGAATGCAAGATCAAACCCTGCTCATCTTTGTCCGCGCTGTAGTTGACAATATGGGCACTCAACACCATGCTGTTCGGGATGGTGATGACCACGTTCTTGATCGTGCGGATGCGGGTGACCAGCAGGTTGCGGGCCACCACGTCCCCTACCGTGTCGCCGATTTCAATGCGATCACCGATCCCCAAGCCGCGCGTGTAGATCAACACCAGCCCGGCGATCAGGTTTGAGACCAGCGAAGTAGAACCTAGCGAAAGCAGGAAACCGACGAAGATCGAGATGCCCCGGAAAACAGGCGAGTCCGAGCCGGGGATATACGGGAAGGCAGCTACGATGGCAAAGGCGATCACCAGCATGCGCAGCAACTGGTAAGTGGGATCGACCAGATCGGGATGCATGCCCGATACCTTGATCTTTTTTTCCTTGATGCCTTCCGACAAGAAACGCAGCACTTTCAATGTAAAGCGGGTGATCACGGCAATCAGCAACAGCGCCAACATATCCGGCAAGAGGTCAACCAAACTCTCCCACACTTTTCCCAACAAGACCCCAATTTGCTCGAAGACCGTACTGACGATCTGGCGGGTAGCCGGGAAAATGCTCAATAACAGCCCCAGGCCGGTCAGCATTAAAATGACCTTGACCACCGAGCGCACCGACTTCAAGGAACCGACGAAGAAATCGCCGATGCGGCTGGGGGGTGTGATCTCCAGGTTCTGGAAGCGGATCACGCGCAGGCGGGTCGCCGACCACTTCTCGATCTTGCGGTAAAGCTGATTGAAGAGCTTGTCGATCATCGGCAGCAAGACCAGCACGATCAGGATACCCAGCACCGCGATCAGATGGACGAACGGATCAACCGAATCCTTCCCGGCTGTGCCGCTCAACCCCAACCACTGTAAAAGATTGGCAAACCATGCCCATATATTGAATTCAACGCGCTCAACTTTAAACACCATTCACATCTCCAATCAACCAGTTCTTGGATCAAGTCAGGGTAATGAATTTCAAGGCTGCAATGCATCAGGGGACGGTTTCCAGTGTAACAAAGGGACGGAAATACCTTTATATGATAAAAGTACTATTTGCAGCGTAAAGCACTTTACAGACAAAACCCCTTCCCAGCCTGACCGAGAAGGGGCTTAAAAGATTCGCTTACACTCTCTAGACACACTTTACGTGCTCACAACTACATCTCCCCAAAAAATCAAATCAAGAATCTTTCCGCCCCCAATGGATCGCCACGGTGCCGAACATGCGGCGCACGAAATCCACCGTCCGGAACCCAGCCGCGCCCATACGCTCGGCCAGTTTTTCAGCGGTCAGGAATTGCTCGGTAGAATCGGGCAGGTAAGTATAGGCTTCGGGATCACCGGCAATGATGCGCCCCAGCAGCGGCACAATGTAGTGCAAATGGAACTTGATGAAGGGCTGCAGCAGATTGCGGCGGGGCGGGGTGGTATCCAATGAAACCAGGCGTCCGCCGGCTTTCAGCACACGCTGCTGTTCCCCCAAAGCCATGTCAACATCGGGCACGTTGCGCATCAGAAAGCCGGAGAGGGTGCCGTCAAAGCTATCGGAGGCGAAGGGCAAACATTGGGCATCGGCGATCACCCAGGCGATGCACTCCCCACCGGGGCGCTGCCGGCCCAAGGCCACCATCTCGGCAGTGAAGTCGCTGGCGACCACGCGCGCCGCCGGGTGCTGGCGCAAAACCTCGAAGGCCAGGTCGCCGGTGCCGGTGCCGCCGTCCAGGATCAGGCCGCCGGGTTCGATCTCCAGGTGCCGGACAGCTTCGCGACGCCAGCGGATATCCTGCCCGAGCGTCATCAGACGGTTGAGTAAATCGTAGCGCGGGGCAATGCGCCCAAACATACGTTGGACGTATTGCGCGCGTTCAGTTCCAGAAAGGTCGGTCATGATGATTAGTTTAGTAGTTGTATAGTTTTGTAGTTATCTGGTTGCATCGTCGAATAGTTTACCAGTAAGCTTGCTGTCCGATTGAAATTGGGCATCGCAGATTCTTCACGTGATCGAACTAAACACAACGATCCAACGACCGAACCACTAAACTACCGAACTCACTCCACAAACTGCCACGGACTGAGCTTACGATGCAGCACGTCCACGGTGAAGTACATGCCCAGGCCCAGCAGACTCATCGCCACCACCCCGGCATACATCTTGGGGTAGTTGAACAGTGTGCTGCCTTGCAGGTAAATGTAGTAACCCAGGCCGCGCTGCGTGGCGATCAACTCGACGATATAGAGCACAGCCACCGCAGTGCCTATCGACTGCCGCAGGGCGGTCAGGATGCCGGGCACGCTGGCCGGAAGATATACGAAGCGGAACAAGGCCCGCCGCCCCGCCCCCAGGCTGCTGACCGAATAGATCAACTCCGGGCGAATGCTGGCGGCCTGGTCGCGTACCAGCACCAGAATCTGGAAGAACAGGATCAGGAAGATCATCGCAATCTTGGAAAGGTCGTTGATGCCCAGGAACAGGATCACAATCGGCACCAGTACTACTTTGGGGATTGGGTAGAGCAGGTAGATGATTGGGGAAAAGATGCGATCCAGGCGCTTGGACTGTCCTAACAGCAGCCCGGCTGGGGCTGCCAACGCCACCGAAAGCAACATCGAAGCCATCACGCGCCAGAAGCTCGCCAGGAAATGCCGGCCTAATTCACCACCGATCTCGCCAATGAACACTTGCAAAACAGTCAACGGCGTGGGCAAGATCGGCTGGCGCAGCAACACAGCCGTCAACTGCCAGACCAGCAAGAGCACCAACAAAGCCAGCAGGATTTGGGCGCGCTTCATATTACGGCCTCTAAAGTCAAACGTAGATGATTGCACACATCCAAGTAAGCGGGCGAATTGAGATAGTCATCCCCGCCCGCGCCGGGGTTAGCAATCACCTGCGTCTGCCAATTGGGCGGTTTGCCCAGCAGCAGGATCTTCTTGCCCAGGAAAGCAGCTTCCTCGATGGAATGCGTGACGATGATGGCGGTCATTTGCTGCTCGGCTTGTAGCTGCAGCACCAACTTTTGCAGGTTCTCACGCGTCGGTGCGTCCAGCGAGGCGAAGGGTTCGTCCATCAGCAGCACATCCGGATTGAGCGCCAGGGTGCGCGCGATCGCCGTGCGTTGGCGCTGGCCGCCCGAGATCTGCCCCGGATACTGCCCGGCAACATTTTCCAAGCCCAGGCGCGCGATCCAGTGATCGGCGCGGGCATTGATCTCGCGCACTTCTTCATCGCTGGGGGCATGCGTGCCATCGGGGCCGTAGAATTCACGCACCCGCAACCCCAGAGTCACATTCTGGTGCACGGTCTCCCAGGGCAGCAAACCGTAATCCTGCAAGATCAACCCCGTGCGCGGCCGGGGACGGGTTATGGTTTCGCCTTTCACCACCACCTCCCCGGCATCGGGCTGGCGGATACCGGCCAGCAGATAGAGCAGAGTGCTCTTGCCGCAACCTGAGGGGCCTATCACCGCCCAGGTTTCACCGTCCTCCACCCGCCATTGGAAATCTTTGAAAATTGGGAGCGTCTCGATATAGCCGTAGGTGATGCTGTGCAGTTCAATCGTCATGTTCTTCTAGGGCAAAAACTCCGCGGTTACCGAATCGGCGTAAGTGGGCACACCCTCGATCAAGTCCTTGGACTGCACCCATTCCAGGGCGTCAGCGAATTGGGCTTCGCTGGGTACGCTGGCGATGGGATAGTCGGGCAGCACGTAGGTGTCGGCCAGCGGCGGTGGCAGCAGGCTCTCTTCCAGCATCATCGCCGTCCAGGCCGATTTATCGGCATTGATGTCCGCCACGGCCTGCTCGTAGGCAGCCAGGAAACCGCGCACCGCTTCAGGATGCGCTTCGATGAAATCGGCGCTGAAGGTGATCACGCTGTTGCTGATCTCCGGGTACGAGGTGTCATCGATAACGACGTGCGCTCCATTTAGCACTGCCAGGGAAGCTACCGGATCGGGCAGGTTAGCGGCCTGCAAATCACCGGTTTGCAGCAGGTTCAGGCGATCAGGAATTTTGGGGACAGCCACCTCAGCGATCTCGTCTGGGGTCAGTCCGGCCTTTTCAAGTATGCGCTCGGTCGTGTAAGCGATCACCGTACCCTCGGAGATACCGACCGGCACCCCGGCCAGATCATCCACGGTCTCGATGCCGCTATCGGCGGAAGCCAGGATGCGAAAAACCGGATATTCGGTGGTGGCGACGCGCGCAAAGCGCACGATCTTCACCTGAGTTTCATCCTGATTGTAGAACATGGTGGAGACCAGTTCGTTGAGAATGGCATCCACCTGCCCGGCTTGCATCAACTGGTCGCGTTCCGGGGCGGCGCCGACCGGCACAAACTCAACCAGCACGCCATTTGCTTCAAAGTAACCTTGTTCTTGCGCCACGTACATGGGCAAGACATCCAACACAGGCAAGACAGCCACCCGCACAGTTTGCACTTCGGTACCCACTCCCCCGCAAGCACTAAGGCTGAGCGCCAACAAAACGGCAACAAACAATAGTCTTTTAAGGAACATAAAAAACTCCTACCTTCTTATGAGTGGTCAATATAGTAATCCGTTTTCAGTCAAAAGTCACTGATTTTCACAGACAATGCTGCTTGTCTGCACCCCACATTCCCGAGGCTACGTATAAAAAAATGCTGCCTCAGTCGGCAGCACTATAATCGCTTGTTGAAATTTTTTCTCTATTCCAGCAAGAGTTCGTGCAGTCGCTGCACGTTGTAATCCACTACAATCGTACCGTTCACATCGAAGGTCGGCGTGGTCAGATTACCACCCGTCCATTGACGCACCTGTTCGGCGGCTTTGGCAAAGCGGGTCACGTCGATTTCAGTGTAGTCGATGTTATTGTTCTCGAACCAGGTGCGCGCCCGGCGGCAAGCCGGACACCACTTGTTGCAATACATCACGACACCGCCGCGCGGCAGGTCTTCGTGCACGGGAGCTTGCTCGGCTTTTTGCTCGCGGGCGCGTTTGGCTGCCTCGGGATCGAGCCGCTCCAATTCAGCAAACAAGATTTTATTATCCGGTTGCTCGTCGATATCGTGGATATCGATATATTGGATGATGCCTGCTTTGTCAACGATGAAAATAGCACGTTCAGTGCGCCCATCCGCGCGCAACACGCCAAACTTCTGGGCAATCTCGCCATGCGGCCAAAAATCGCTCAAAAGCGGATAGGTAATCCCACCCAGGCTTTCCGCCCAGGCTTGCAAACTGGGAACAGAATCAACACTTATGCCCAGAACCTGGACATTCAATCCCGCAAATCGGTCATACTCGGCCTGATAAGACGGGATCTGCGCCGTTCAGACCGGTGTCCAGGCTAGTGGGAAGAACGCCATCACGACGATCTGCCCACGGTATTCACTTAGCGTGACATCCTTGTCAAGATGGCTCGCAACAGTGAAGTCAGGTGCTTTGTCGCCAACTTTAAGTTTCATCGCGGGTTTTTACCTCCAATAATGTTTACTAGCGCTATAACAGCGGTTATTATACTCTGCTTCACAATGTTTTGGTTGGCAAAGGTTTAGGAAATCAGTGCCAAACAACAAATACACCCCCATCTTTTACCTATAAAAACTTCAAATCACATCCTAACAATTTCTGAACTCGTTTGGCCTATACTTTCATCGCCAGAAGTACCAAAAAACGCCCATATCCATTTTATTATATAGAAACCCTGTCGAACTTGAACCTGAGTTTCCATCTACCAGTAATTTAAACAGAGCAAGCCTGTTTCTGGTGGAAAACAGGTGGTGGAGAAAGCAGCTGAATTTCTTCGTAAAGATAAATGGGTGTTAAAAGACTTGCCACCAGCCCTCCCCCCCTCTACTGGTGGCAATTGAACTCAAATTTAGCTACACTATTTATACCTAAAAACATCGAGATTTAGAATAGACAAAACGCTATTGTTTATAGACATTTGTACTGTTTTTGTCTACGCGCTCTTGTTTTTTTAGACAATGGATGCTATCTTATTAAAAAGGTTCAAAAAGGGTGACAGCTATGACTAATAAAATTCATGTTGCTATTTTAGACGACCACCCTAGCATTGTAGATGGCTACCAATACCGCCTGGCCGGTGTAGAAAATATTGAAATCGTTGCAACCGCAGGCTATGGGGATCAACTCGAAACGCTGCTGGATGATAATGCAGTCGATTTGTTGCTGCTAGATATCAACGTCCCAACCAGCATTGAAAACAACAATCCGTATCCGATCCTCTATGCTATTCCCAGGATGCTTAAAAAGCACCCCGAATTGAACATCCTGGTGATCTCTATGCATAATCAGCGCACGCTTATCCAGGCGATCATGGATGCGGGCGCTTCCGGCTATATCCTGAAAGACGACCGCGAATCCATCCAAAAGCTAGGGGAAATCATTACCTCCGTGAACAGCGGCGGGATCTATTTTTCTTCTGAATCCTACCGGCAGCTATTGAAAAAAAAGCAGGAAATGGAACCGCCGGTGCTCACACCGCGCCAGCAAGAAGTGCTCTCGCTGTGCGCCTCGAAACCGGAAGCCTCCACCGCCGAACTGGCCGACAGCCTCAATGTTGCGCCATCGACGGTGCGCAACCTGCTTTCGAATGCCTACGTCCGGCTGGGAACGCGTAACCGCCACGCTGCGGTTTCAAAAGCGCGCCAACTGGGCATGATCACACCCGAAAGCAACTAGGACGGAAACGCGCATTCAAACCGGAAAACTTTCAAAATAATTTTTGCGATTTGCCAACAAGCGTTCGGGCTGCTCGAACGCTTGCTTTTTAAAGCCATCCAGCATGCGCGTCACCATGCGGGTCAGCATGCGCTCCAGCCGGTCTGGGTTAGGAAGATATAGACTGGCGAGGTGATCTCTAGCAAGCTGGTAGCGATGCAGCAATTGCTCCACACAGTAGCTGACCGCTCCACAGTGGATCAGGATCGTTTGGGCTTCCTCCAACGCCTGAGCATCTCCGGCCGTGACCTGATCCCGCAATGCCAGGAACCGCTCGCGGTCAGGATGGGGAACGAGCTGAGCATAAAGGATTGGCAAGGGATTGCGCCCATGCACCCAATCTGGACTGGGCGGGGTTTGCATGGCGTCAGCGAGGTCATCATTGATCTGCACGATCTCCCCGTACAATTCACCGAACTTCTTTAACTCCGCGGCAACTTCCAACGGCGCACCACCCAACAACGCCCCGACATATACAGAAGCGATGAAGAAAGGCGAGCTCTTGCCGCGCGCCAATTCCCAGTATTCTGCTTCTGTGGCCGGATTGTGCACGTCCAGATGCTGGCCCAAAGCCGTGTGCAGGGTCATTTCATTCAGAGCCTTACCCACTGCCAGCTTGATATCTGCCTCCCAATCGGTGTTGGCGACGATCTGGAGCGCGGCGGCCTGCAAGATAGCTGCCTGGTTGGCAGCCACCCCAGCCCCTAGTTGGTGATATTCCCCGCGCGGGTCTTCATCCAGCATATCGTCCAGGACAATGATACTGCGATGCAAGCAGGCAATTGCAGCGATCACCGGAATTGTATTTTCAACAGAACCCTGGAAAGCTTCACACCCGGCAACGATCAGGCCGTGCTTGCAAAGTGTGATCGGCTCGAGGAGATCGGGGAAACGTTGAAGTTCGGATAGGTTATGGATCAGTTCTAATGCGGATTTTTCACGTTGCATATTTCCACCTCCGATATTGACAATAGATTGAACTGGCCGGGATTTCCGGCCAGTTCGTCGTTGAATGCGCCCCTAAGCGGGGTCTTCTGCCCAATCCGTCCAGATGAGATCGGCGGGGATGTCCATCATCTCTGCCAGGCTGGCCTGGGTCAGCCCCACGAGACTGTTGAAATAAGCATCCCGGGGCTCCTCCTCAGAAACGAGGCGGGCATAAAAATCTTGCATCTTTAACATGATCTGGTCTCCTTTACTCGCGAATAGTGTTAGTTGGACAAGTGACGTATCATATAGATTAAGTTACAATAAGCAGGCACCTCCTTTGATAATTACAAGCAGAATGGGCTAATGAATTTGTTTCCCCAAACACGAAATTGGCTGACCGACCGAATACTCCCGCTGAGCGTCCTGGGCGTTTTGTTGCTATTCACGGTTGGCTGGCTGGACGTTGCACCCTACGTCGGCTTCTATCACACCTCGACCGGAGTGGTCACAGAAGCCTATGGGCCTGATACGCCAGAGCACCTCCGGGTGGGGGATCAAATCATTCAGATCGATGATGTGACCTGGGAAGACTACGAATCCGATCTGCGCCAGCCGCTTTTCACGGATGTTGAAACCGGTGACACCTTGAAAATGACGATCATCCGCGATGGTGAAGAAATCACCCTGGACTGGGTCATTCCACCCAAAACGCCGGGAGAGATCAGCGCCCGGCTCATTAACATCTGGTGGCTGGCGTATTTCTTCTGGATCGCCGGGACAGCGACTTTGCTGCTAGTTAGACCCCGGGATACCCGCTGGAAACTGATGATTGCCTTCAATTATCTGACCGCGATCTGGTTGGTCGCCGGAAATTTGTCCAGTTCCCACCTACTGGCAAGCCCACTGGCCATGCGAATCGCAATCTGGATGTGCCTGCCCGTTTACCTGCAATTACATTGGAACCTGCCCAAGCCGCTTATGCATACACCGAAAGTCTTGTGGTATGTCCTTTATGCTTTTGCTTTCGTCGCTGCGGTTACCCAATGGTTCCAAATCATTCCCAAGAGTAGTTATCTCTTCGCCTTCCTGGGCGCTATCCTGGGGAGTGTGCTCCTATTGTTCCTGCACTTCCTATTTCGGAAAGAGCAACGCCGGGACATTACTATTCTCCTAATCGGCACCTTATTAACAATGCTCCCGCAAATCGCGCCGGCTATGGCCGAATTCAATAGCGGGTTTAATACGCTCTATATCTTTGCATTCCTGGCCTTGCCATTCCTACCCAGCGCCTATTTTTATACACTGTATCGCCGTCAACTGATCGGAATGGAACTAAGAGCCAATCACCTGATCTCTGGGTACATCTACCTGATTGTGGTGATGATCGTGTTCAGTTTGTGGCTACCGTTTGCTTTGGAACGCTTCGCCTTTCAAGGTGCAGGCGCTTTCATCAGTCTATTTGCTGTCTTCCTGGCAACCTTGTTCACCATCGTCGGCTATGAGCGTTTCAGCCGTTTCGTGGAACGGCGGATATTGAACATGCCCTTAGCTTCCTCCGAATTGCTGCAATCCTATACCGACCGGATTGCCACCAGTCTAGACACGGCCAGCCTGGAGCACCTGATTAACGAAGAAATCCTACCCAGTTTGCTTATTCGCCAATCCGCTTTATTGGATCTTGCGAAGGAGAAGCAAGTTGAAGTGGTATGCTCCAAGGGGATTACCCCCGATCAATTGCCTCCGGAGAGCCAAGTCACCCACATGTCAGCAAGCAGCTCGCCCATTCCAGGCAGCAGCGAGATAGAAGGACATGCCTGGATTCGCCTAGCTTTGCCTTTACGGGTGGGGGATGAATTAGTAGGGTTATGGTTGCTGGGACAGCGCGACCCGGACAACGTTTACAATGCTAACGACATTATCACCTTACGCTCCCTCGCAAACCAAACTGCCATCGCCCTGGCGAATATCAACCAGGCCGAGATGCTCCAGATGCTCTACCGCGCAAACATCAGTTCGCAGGAAATCGAACGCGGGCGGCTGGCTCGTGACCTGCACGATGTGGTTCTCAACCAATTGGCACTCCTAAACATGAAACTCGACGAAGCAGCCGCGGAAGCCTTCCATGAAGATTACCAAACACTTATCAAATACCTGCGTCAAACCATCCAGGGCTTGCGTCCTCCGGCCCTGAACTACGGTCTCAGAACAGCCCTGGAAGCTTTTTGCGACGACTTGAGCGACCGCGCCAACGGTGATCTCGAAATCGAATTCGAGATCGAACCCTGCGATACCCATTTCGACCCCACGATTGAATCACACCTCTACCGAATCATTCAGCAGGCCGGAGAAAATGCGATCCGCCACGCGCAGGCCAAGCATCTGCACCTGTACGGCAAAATATCCCAAACTGAGATCGAGTTGCACCTTCGCGACGACGGAGTTGGTTTCAACACGCGCTCCGGATTGGACCTTTCCACCTTATTGACTCATGAGCATTTTGGGCTTGTCGGAATGTACGAACGCGCCCGCATCATTAATGCCCATCTAAAAATAGACAGCCTGTCAAGAAAAGGCACCACCATCACCGTAACCTGGAGACCTGACGATTTACCAGCAAGTTAGCCCATTTTCAATTGTTAAGGTTCCAACATCGGGAAGGATAAATAAAACTAACTCCAAGCATAATTAACCACTGCTCCGAAAACCTGTCATATTGATGCGATTTTGTGCGATTATGTGCACAATTATTTGTGAAATATGCAAGGGATATCATTTACACAATTGACAAGTTTGTTTGCCGGCCAAGACCATGGGGAAACCCGATTGGCAGGAGTCGCTTATGAACAAGAACAACATTCCCCCCAAGCAGCCCACCGATGCAGCGGCGCGCTTTAGGCAAACCAAAAACGCTCTGGCTGCCTGGCGCAGCGCTACGCTGAAAAAAACTTTATGGATCACGGTAGCTGCCGGATTCCCTGTTTGGGTGTACTACACATTTACTGAGATCATGCAACGCAGTTTCTGGCCGATGGGGCTGATTCTCACCCTGCTTTACTTCGCCATGATCGGGGCGGCAGCCTTGAAAAACATCGGCCATCGCGTGCGCGGTTGGAGTTTCGTTGCCATCCTCTACCTCGGTTCGCTGGTCGCTTTCAGTCGCGGGGCGATGACCCTGGACGGCCGGGTTTATCTAATCGCTTTACCGGCTGTGGTCATTTTCCTGATCGATGAACGCTCCGGCATCTATATCTCGCTTTTTAGTGCTTTGACATACATCACGTTCGGTATACTCGCTTATACAGGAACATTGGATCAAATGTTGATCTTTACCGGAGACACACACGAACCATTCACTTGGATATACGCTGGGGTTGATTTCCTTGTCTTACTAGTGATTGTTACCGTGCTGACCATCCAATATCATACTTACCAGGCCAGGACCCTTGAAACACAGCAGACGATTACCGAGGAATTAAATGAGATCGTAGAACGCTCGAACGCCATCCTGGCTGTCTTGCCCGACATTCTTTTCATCCACACCGTAGAGGGAGAATATCTCTACGTCCACACCGCTTACCCTGAGTTATTGGCTATGCCGTCGGAAGAATTGATCGGCAAGAATTTGAACGAAGTCGTTCCCCCGGAAGTTGCCGAACCCGTTTTGAAACTCTATAGAAAAGCCGTCGATACCCGTGAAATGCAGGTGATTGAATATCCACTGGCTGTAGAGGAAGGGGAACTATATTTTGAATACCGCATTATTCCCTACAAAACCGATCAGGTACTGGGCATCGTGCGAGATATTACCGACCGCCACCAGTTCCAGGAAGAACGCCGACGCAGCGAAGAAAGAAATCGGGAACATTTTTCCAATATCCCAGTCCCAACGATCATCGTACAGCAGCAGGGAGATGATATCTGCCTGGTTGATTATAATATTGCCGCTCAAGAGATCACCAACGGAATGATCGAAAAGCTGGTTGGTGAATCTTTGAGAAAATTTCCCCAACTGCTGAATATTCCAAAAGCTGACATCAATCGCACGCTTGAAGGCATTCAGCGTTGTTTGCAAGAAAAGCAAACTATCGATCAAGAAATTTCTTTCCCGCTAACCGGAAACGATCCATCTCATTTCATCATGACATTCGGATACCTGGCGCCAGACCGGGTAATTCTTCATGTAATGGACATCACCATGCGCGTGGAGACAGAAGCCGCCTTGCGCAAAAGCCAGGAACGTAACCTCACCCAGTTCAAGAGCATTCCCGTTCCCACCTATGTCTGGCAGTATGCTGACGAAAAAGATGATCTCATTCTGGTGGATTTCAATGATGCCGCGCTTGAAACCACAGCAGGTCGAGTCGGCGGGTTTGTCGGGCTTACGGCAACTTCGTTTTTTGAAAATAATCCGGATATTCTCGAACACATACTTTTATGCTACTCAGAAAAAAGAGTTCAGAAGCTCGAAACCACATATACTATGCGCACGACCCGTCAGGAGCGGTATTTGCAGTTCATCAGTGCCTATGTGCCGCCGGATTTGGTGCTCGTGCACACCATCGACCTGACCGAACGCATGGATGCCGAAGCTGCTTTGCGGAAAAGCGAACAGCGCTACCGGGCTGTGGTCGGTGCGCAGACCGAACTGATCTGCCGTTGGAAACCAGATGCAACCTACACCTTCGTCAACGAAGCCTACTGCCGGTTCTTCGGCAAGCCGGCCGAATATTGGATTGGCTATCACCGCGCTGCGGACATTCACGATGACGACCGCGCGCTTTATGAACGCCATCTAGAAAGTGTCAAAGAGCTCACCGTTGACAATCCAAACACAACCCTCGAAATCCGCAACCGGCTGCCGAACGGCGAAATTCGCTGGCTGCAATGGCAAGACCACGCCCTGTTCGATAAGGCGGGTAATATTGTCGAATATCAATCCGTTGGGCGCGATATTACCGAACTCAAAAACATCCAGGAAGCGCTGCAAAATACCAACCAACAACTACAAGACCTAACCCGCCGGGTAATCAACAGCCAGGAAACCGAACGCCAGAACCTGGCGCGCGACCTCCACGATGATGTCTTGGGCCAGTTGGGAGCAATGATCATCCACCTCGATGATGACACCCCAAATGAAACAGTTCGGAATAATTACCAACTTCTGATCGACCTCATCCGGAATACGGTGCAGCGCCTGCGCCCACCGATGTTGAGCTTTGGCCTGTATACCGGCCTGGCCGAGTTGGTGGACGAACTGGCAGACCGCGTGGAGCCGGATACGGAGATATTGCTGAATGTCCCCCCCAGCGATGTACGCTTCGATCCGGAAGTCGAAATGCACCTGTTCCGGGTGATCCAACAGGCCTGTGAAAACGCGGTCCGCCATTCTCAAGCCAGCGCAATCCACATCTATGGCGAAATCACCGCATCCGTTGTCGACCTGACCGTGCGAGATAACGGCATCGGATTTAAGATCGCGGACGAACTGGATGTGCCCGGCCTGCTGACCAAGAGGCATTACGGGCTGGCGGGTATGAAGGAGCGCGCCGCCCTGATCGGCGCCAACATTTTCATCGGGTCGGAACTGGGGGCAGGCACAAAGATTTCCCTCTACTGGCGGCCGGACTACCTAGACCACCAAATCGACGGCCTGCTGCAAGGTGGGCCACCCAGAACCTAACCGTTCGGTTAGCTTACTAAACAGTCAGGTCATTCGAGGGCAATCTCCATATAATAGGGATAGTTATTGGACAACAATTTATGGAGAGCGAATTTTGATGTCTGAGAATAAACATCGAACAGCCAAGCAGAACAAAGCCCAACACGTTGAAAAAAGCACTAAACGCGGTGTCTCCGCAACCTTCATTACCTGGTTGTTGGATGGTTTCACCCAAATGGAAACTGCCAAAGTAAAAATCGATCACCGCTAATTTTTTATTACGCACATAACGCCAGGAGGAGCGGGATCGTTTATCCCCCCCATTTTCCAACATCCTTCTCCTCCCCGCAACATAAATCTCCTCCTCCTGAATAGCTGTGCACGGTCCGAAGTCCTCCTCCTTTGGGCCGTGTGCGGCTTTAAAGAGCGAAATTCAATGTACGATTCATAAATCGATAAGCGCGATACGTTCTTTCCACAAATGCACACTTTATACATTAGCTCTCTATCCCAACACCTGGTTCTTCATTCCTAATTCTTAATTCATCCCCCACATTCCCCTACTTCCCTTTTTCTATCGCCCGGCGAGCAATATTATCGACCATCCCGGGGGCAACCAGCTTGACCCATTGGCCGAGCTTGCCGCGTAACGACATCAAATCCTGGCGTTTACGTTGCGCCATATCCTTGAGCATGATGCGGGCACACGCCTGGGCACTCATGATCTCAGCTTCGCGCACATGGCTCTCACCGACCACCGCGCCATCGGCTCCAAAAGCCTGATAGCGTGTTTCCGTGGCTACGAAATCGGGAAAGATCAACGACACGGTCACCCCGCTGCCCTGCAACTCCACGCGCAACGCTTCAAAGAAGCCGACCAGGGCATGTTTGCTGGCGGAGTAGCCGGTACGCATGGGCACGCCGGTCTTACCGGTCATGCTGGAAACGGCCACGATGCGGCCTTTGGTCTGCTTGAGATAAGGCAAGGCGTAATGCGTGCAGTACACACTGCCGAAATAGTTGACCTGCATGATGGTGTGCAGCGGTTCCAGCGTTTGCAATTCATCGAAACGCGCCCACATCGTGCGGCCGGCGTTATTGACCAACGTATCGATGCGCCCGTATTCAGCAACCGTACGTTCGACCAGCGCCTTGCAGTCCGCT
>JAFGRA010000266.1 GCA_016935415.1 Anaerolineales bacterium | reverse complement strand
GATCTTCATCAACAACGCCATCTACGGTATGACCGGCGGGCAAATGGCCCCCACCACACTGCCCGGCATGAAGACCACCTCATCGCCCTATGGGCGCGATGTGGAAGTGGCCGGTTACCCGATCCGCATGGCCGAGATGCTGGCCCAAATGGACGGTGCCGGTTATATCGTGCGCCGCTCCCTGCACGACGCCAAACATATCCGCCAATCCAAGAAAGCCATCCGGCTGGCCTTCGAGACGCAGCAGCGCGGCCTGGGCTTCAGCATGGTCGAACTGCTTTCGTCCTGCCCAACCAACTGGAAAGTGACGCCCAACGAAGCTTTGGACTTCATCGCTGAGAAAATGGTGCCGGTCTTCCCGCTGGGAGATTACAAGGTCACCGGCGAACTTGACGGGCTGCGGGTATAAGGAGGCTATGCATGGAAACTAGTTTCATTATCTCCGGCTTTGGCGGCCAGGGGACGCTCTTCGCCGGACAGGTATTAGCCTATTCAGCCCTGGACAACGATCTGCAAGTCACCTGGATTCCCTCATATGGGCCGGAAATGCGCGGCGGCACGGCCAGTTGTACGGTGGTGATCGCCGACGAAGAGATCGGCTCCCCCGTGGTCAACAAACCTGACGTTGTCATTGTGATGAATCTGCCCTCGTTGGACAAATACGAAGCCTTGATGCGCCCCGGCGGCGTGTTGGTCGCCAATTCCTCGCTGATCAACCGCGAGTTGAAACGTACAGACATCAACTCTGTGTTCCTCCCGGCCAATGAGGTGGCCGAAAAGATCGGTAACGCCCGCCTGGCGAACATGGTCATGTTAGGTGGTATGCTCGAACTCGTCCCCGTCCTCACCCTGGAACAGGTCAAGCAAGGCCTGAGCGAGCACATCCCCGAACGCCACCGCAGCACCTTACCCTTGAACTATGAAGCTATGGAGATGGGGGCCACCCTGGCACAGGAACACAAGGTACTGGTCTAGCTACTTATCGTTTCGACTAATCTGAACCGGCGGGCTAGAGGAGGCTGCGCCGGTTTTTTCTTTCCCCATTTTCAAGGAGCTTACTCCTTGACGAGCACTGCCACACGAGTTTGCTCCAGTCCCTCCTTGCTGTAGCCGGATTCAACCATCAAAACATCATAACTCAATTCGCACAGGTATTCGTCCACCCACCCGCTCTCCAGGTTTTCCCGCCGGGAGCGGTAGTGGCACAACAGCAAACGCCCGCCCGGGGCAACGAACTCGTCCAGCAGACGTTTGATGAAGTCCGGGCGCTTGTTGACCGGCACGTATTCCAACTCGGCGCGTACGAAATCGAACTGCTGCGGGGGATACCAATACCAGGCGTTACCCAGGTAGAGGTGTTTGGCATAGCCGGGCAGGCGTTGGCGCGCCATCGTCAGCGTTTCGGGCGAATAATCCAAACCATGAGGTTCGATGTTCAAGCCCTTGGCACGCACCCAGCCGAGCAGGGATTGCAGCAAGAAACCGGAAGAACAGCCGATATCCAGAAAACTGCCGCTGCGCTGCACGACCGCACTGACCGGGATGCGCAAACGCACCCAGTCTTCATAACTGCCGGACTTGCCCGAAGCCTGCCAGGGATGCGTTGCCAGCGTATAGGCGCGCGTCAGCAGGCCGCGCACCTCATCGAACCAGGCGGGCAGGTCGGCGTCTTTTTCCACCACAAAAGCAAAGCCGCATTCACATGTCTTCGCATCAGGGGATACTACCGTGCCACAACGCGGGCAAATCATGCCGCATACTCCTCCTCAAAATTGTTCAGATATCGAAGCCTATTTTATTGTACTAAAAATCGAGGCGCTTGGGAAGAAGGAGGAAGTGGTTGGATAGTTGGGTGGTTTAGTAGTTTGGTAGTTGGGCAGTTATATAATTAGGTAGTCTTCAGTTTTTTAGCCAAGCAGGTAATTGAAAGCATTCGTGTCATTCGTTCTATTCGTGACATTCGTGTTCAACTACCCGTGTTTCACAGCCTAACTCTCCCCCTCCCCCCAACTTGCGATTACAATAGGCCGCATATTTAACCACAGGTAAGGCAAGCAAGAAAAGGAGTGCGCCATGATCGATCCCCAGACCGACCTCAAGCAATTGGAAGCCCGGCACACCAGTGGGGTGTACGGCAAACGCGACCTGATGATCGTACGCGGAGCAGGCGCGCGCGTCTGGGACGAGGCGGGGAAAGCATACATCGATTGCGCCGCCGGGATTGGGGTCGCCAACATCGGGCACTGCCATCCCACGCTGGTACAGGCGCTCTCCGAGCAAGCCAACACCCTGCTCACCTGCCCGGAAATGTTCTACAACAACCAGCGTGCCACCCTGCTGGCGCGCCTGTCTGAAAAGTTGCCGGATGGCCTGGAGCGCATTTTCCTGTGCAACTCCGGCACCGAAGCCGTGGAAGCGGCGATCAAATTTGCACGCGCCAGCACCGGCAAACCGGGAGTCGTGGCCGCCATGCGCGGCTTCCACGGGCGCACGCTGGGGTCGCTCTCCGCAACCCACAACAAAGAATACCGCCAGCCTTTCGTGCCGCTGGTGCCCGGCTTCAGCCACGTACCCTACGACAACATCGAGCGCCTGGAAGCGGCCCTCACGGATGAAACCGCCGCCGTGATCCTGGAGATCGTGCAGGGCGAGAGCGGTGTGCGTCCCGGCTCGCCGGAGTATTTTCAAGCCGTTCGTCAAATGTGCGACGAGCGCGGTATTTTACTCATCATCGATGAGGTACAGACCGGCTTCGGTCGCACCGGATGTTGGTTTGCCTGCGAACACGCCAGGATCATCCCCGACCTACTGGCGCTGGGCAAGAGCATCGCCGGGGGCGTACCGATGGGCGCGGTTGCCCTCGGCCCGAAGGTGATGGAACTCAAGCCCGGCATGCACGGCTCGACCTTTGGCGGCAACCCGCTGGCCTGCGCCGCTGCCCTGGCCGTGCTCGATATTTACAAACAGGAAGACCTGGTCACCAAAGCGCGTGAGTCCGGCGCTTATCTGCTTGAGCAACTGGCGGAGATCGATTCCCCGCTGGTGCGCGAGGTGCGCGGCCTGGGGCTGATGGCCGGCATGGAACTGCGCGTGCGCGTCCACCCGCTGATCGATGCCCTGACCGAACGCGGCGTGATTGCGCTGCTGGCCGGTTCGACCGTACTGCGCCTGCTGCCGCCCCTGGCGATCTCCCGCTCCGACCTGGACACGGTCGTGACCGCCATCGGCGATAGTCTGGCCACCCTGGAACAGGAAGCCAACGCATGAGCGTGGACGCCGTCGAACTGTTACAGGGATTGGTCGCCATTCAAAGCCTTTCTGGGCAAGAAGCGGCTGCCTCGGCCCACCTGGTCGAGCAGATGAAAGCGCTTGGTTATCAGGCCCGCATCGACGAAGTTAACAACGCGATTGGCTTGCGAGAAAAACCGGACGCCGACGGCCAGATCACGACCGAAATCGTGCTGCTCGGTCACATCGACACCGTACCGGGCGATATCCCGGTCGAGATCAAGGACGGCAGCTTATTTGGACGCGGCAGTGTGGACGCCAAAGGCCCGCTGGCGACCTTCGTGATGGCCGGGGCAAAGGCGAAACTACGTCCTGGGATGCGCCTAATTGTTGTCGGTGCAGTCGAGGAAGAAGCCGCCACCTCGAAAGGCGCGGTGCACATCGCGGCCACGCGTCAGGCCGACCTGTGCATTATCGGCGAACCCAGCGGCTGGGATGCGGTCACGCTGGGCTACAAGGGCCGCATCCTGTTCGAATATAGCTTGCAGCAGCCCGCCGGGCACAGCGCCGGGCCGGGGCGCGCCGTGGCCGAATTCGCCGTGGATTGGTGGAACGCTATCGCCGCCCACGCCGCGGCCTTCAACCAGGAACATTCCGGCGCTTTCGACCAACTCATGCCGTCACTGCGCCAAATCGAGACCCACAGCAATGGGCTGGCCGATAGCGTGCACGCCAAAGTGGGCGTACGCCTGCCGCCCGATTTCGACATCGGAGCTTATAAAGCAACCGTGCGAGAATTCGCGGGAGATGCAGAGTTGGCAATCTATGGGAACGTGCCCGCTTACCGCGCCGAACGCAACTCCCCCCTGGTGCGCGCGTTTTCAACCGCCTTCCGGGAAAAAGGACTGCGCCCGCGCTTGAAAGTAAAAACCGGCACGTCCGATATGAACACCGTCGCGCCGGTTTGGGGTTGCCCGATTGTCGCCTATGGTCCGGGAGACAGCAGCCTGGACCATACTGCCGAGGAACACCTCCCCCTGGACGATTACCGCCAGGCGATTGAGCTGCTCACCAACGTATTGGAACAACTATAGACTATTTGTGCCCCTCGCCGCCCACTGCGGCGGTCAGGCCCAGGCCGATGTAGATCGTCCCGGCCACGTAGCGTTGGAAGCGCCCGAACCACACACTGCGTTTCAGCAGGCTGCCCGCCGTGCCGGAGAGCAGCGCATAGATGCTGTCCGTGACGACCGCCATCGCCACAAAGAGGAAACCCAACAACAGGAACTGCTGGCTGACGTGCCCTTTGCTGACGTCGACAAACTGCGGTAGGTAAGCCAGGAAAAACAAAGCCGTTTTGGGGTTCAGCGTCGCCACCACCATCCCCTGTCGGAAGATGCGTCCCAAATTCTTCGGAGCCGGAACCTCGGATTCTGCTTCTGTACTTAACGTCGCCGGACGCAGCAGCGTGCGCACGCCCAGGTAGATCAGGTAAGCCGCCCCCACGTATTTAACGATATTGAAAGCCAGCGCCGAGGTCAGCAGGATGGCCGACAGACCCAGCGTGGCGGCGAGCACATGCACCGAATTGCCTAGCTCCACGCCAAGCACCGAAGCCATGCCCGCCTTGCGCCCCTGGTCGACGCTGCGGGTGATGATGTATAAGACCGCCGGGCCGGGGGTCAACAGCAGTATCAGGGCCGAGATGATGAATAAGAACAAACGCGCCGGTAAGACCATAGCTCTCTCCTCTAAAAAAATTTAGCGCCTTTTATAGACGTACTACCGGCGGTTGTGTAGACCAGACAAGCCCCCCTCCTCTGAAATCCTATTTACGCATGTGCAGGAAAGTCGCCACGATCAACAGCACTTCATCCACTTTGGTGACAATCGCCGCAACCCCGGCTGGCTGTCCGTCCAACACACCACTCATCAAGAAATAGAGCACGAAAGTCAGTGCCGTGAAGCCAATCAAGGACCAATGCGCCAGGGCTTTATTGCCCGACAACACCGGCACCTTGTTGGTCACTACCCCGCCAACCAGCACGGCATAGCCAATCGCATTCAGGATGAACAAGATTCCAAAAGGCGCCATGCCCCCGGAAAGATCACCAATCCCCAGGAACAAATGAATGGCGGCAGTCACCAATCCAAAGATAATGACCAAAATCGAAGACATAGAGATTGCAGACGACCGTGATGTATCCATAAGAGCCTCCATTTAACTCAACAACAAACCACGCCGAGACCACGACCGCGCCGGGATGAAAGATGAGATTGTTTTCGCGGGAAAATTAGACTTGCTTAGTCTGAATTATAGCATCTCTGTGGACTTAAAAATGTTAGGCAACGATTAACGCAGTTCGATAGCGTCTTCCGGGCATTGCAGCACACACGCTCCACAAGCCACGCACACATCCTCGCCGTGGAATTCGACTTTGCGGGTATCGTAGTTCGGCGTCCAGCAATCCACCGGGCAGACCTCATAACACTGCCAGGCCCCAATACATTTTTCTTCATCCAGGTAAATGCGCATCGCCCGAAGGTGACGGATGTTATGCCATTCGTGCGTTAAAGTTCGTTTCATGTCCATTTTTCGATTCCCAATCAGAATAATCTGCCAATGCCATAAAGCGCCAGCGTGCCCAGACCCACCACCCCCTCCAACGGCCAGTTCCCGGCCGGGCCGCGCAGCACCGGCGTCATGCCCTGGAATTCCGAACCCAGGAAAAAGGCCAGGAAACCCAAGCCCAATGACCAGCTATATAAGTCATCAAGCGGCAGCTTCCCCCAGACCAATGACCACACCAACACGCCCAAAATGGTCAATACCCCCAACGCGGCACCCTTCCCGATCCCGTCCTTGCCCGGCAACCAGGGCATCAGGGTTGCGAACAGGTAACTGAACAACACAGTCAGGCCAAGCAACAGCCACAAATGAGGACGCCAGAAGATCAGGAAAGGAATGAGCAGCATCACGCCGTAGAAGAAGATCGAGATGGTCGCCATTTCCAGGCGTTCCTTGAGTCCAAAATGCACATCGCGCATGGCGTCGGTTTTCTTGCGTTTGGCCGCCAGGTAAGCGGGAATATCGGCAGCGCGCACCGGCCCCCAATGTACGCCCCAGCCGGTCTCATGGCGGATCTTCCAGCCATCCACGCCGTTAGCGCACAACTGCG
>JAFGRA010000265.1 GCA_016935415.1 Anaerolineales bacterium | reverse complement strand
GATCGCCGAGGCGTTATAGGCCGTTTGTCTGACTACCTTCCAGGGACACCCTTAGCGGCGACAGTTGTAAGGTCTGGAAGGGCATGTCGACCTGGGCCGCGGTCATCGCCTGATAGACTTTCTCACGCAGATCGCTGCGCATTTGCACGTGATTACGCTCGTCCTTGATCCAGGCGCGCAGTTCCAGGGCCACGTTGTAATCGTTCAACTGTGAGACCATCACCTTGGCGGCCGGTTCATCCAGGTAGTCGGGGTTACCCTGCACAATGCCCAGCAGGATCTGGCGCACCCGCTCGATGTCTTCGTTGACCCCGATGGTCACCGGGATGTCCAGGCGCAGGTGCGGGAAATTGGTGTAGGAGGTGACCGTCTTGTTGATCATCTCCGTGTTGGGCACCGCCAGCATTTTACCATCGGGGGTGATGATGCGTGTGGAGCGCAGCGTGATCTGGTCGACGCGCCCGTAAAAGTCACCCACCTCGACCAGATCACCGATCACGAAGGGCCGGTCGAGGAAGATCAAGATGCCGGAGATCAGGTTAGAGAAGGCATCTCGGGCGGCGAAACCAACCGTGATCCCGACGATCCCCAAAGAGGCCAGCAGCCCGGCGGTATCGATGCCCATCATCGAGAGGGCATTGAACAGTCCGGCCAGGATAATGCTGTACATAACAACCGTGCGCACAAAAGCCTGGGAGGTTTCGTCCAGTTTGGATGAACGCATAACACGTGCCAAGAAAAACCGGATAATGATCCATCCCAGGTAGAAAGCCCCAAACGTGACCAGGGCGACAATAAAATTGACACTCAAGTCCGCGACCTTTTCCCCGAAAACCTGCGGATCGAACACTTCTTGCAAACGCGACAAGATGGCTTCAATTATCGCTCTCATTTTTTATCCTCTTGTTCTACTAAATAACAAATCTGGTGGCCGGACACCGGCTGTCTTTATTTTAAGTTTATACAGTTGTGAAATAAGAATTGGATATCCTGATTATACAGGAAAGAGGGATACCGTAAGCTGTGCAAGGTCGGGCAATTGGTCGTTGAGCATCAACAGGATCTTCTCGCGCATGAACGGATACCAGACATCTTCGCTTTGCGCGATCCAACGCGTCTCAATATTTTCCTCGCAGGGTTCGATCTCGGCATCTGCGACCACGAACAGGTACCACACCGCTAATTCTTTATAGCCACCAAAATAACTCACGCTAACCCGCTCCCGCCACTGGCCGTCATCCCCCACCAGGATAATGTTCTCTTCCTGAAGTTCGCGGGCAACGGCAGCCGCGGCGCTTTCACCATCATCGACCGCTCCACCCGGAAGCGCGTAGCGCCCACCCTGGCGGTGCAGCGTGCCCAATATGGCCCCATCTCCCTGGCGCACGACGATGGCGCGCGCACTCACCCGGCTGAAAGGCAGCTCAACCGATTTATTTACCTCATTGATGATATCGCCATTCTCGGCAATAAACTTTTCAATAAATTCAGCTTTCATAAGTGCCTCCCTACTTTATACCGACACAAAGGATATGCGGGCTGATGCCGATCAAACTCGGTTCTTGTTCGGTTTTGGCGATCACTTCGAGCAAAAAGGTGCGATCCGCTTCTACCTGCCAGCGGGTTTCGAAATCCTGCATCAGATAACCAATACCCTCCACAGCGAACGGCTGCGCGACTTCGAAGCCGGCTCCGGCAACCTCAGCTCGTAATTCGTCGGGATGGTGAAAGAATGTATCGGTAAAGTAAGCGGGGTTGCCGGTCGGGTTGCGGTGCTGGCCATCCTCCAGATCGTTCAGCATAATCTCCCGGAAGGCCGGATCGCGGTAGAAGCCTGACATCAGGCCGTCCTCTGTCGAGGCAAAGCGGGAGATGCCTGCCGCGAACAGCACGCCGCCCGGTTTCAAGACGCGGTAGGCTTCGGCCAGAGCGCGCTGGCGGTCTGCGAGTTCCGTGAGATGATAAAGCGGCCCAAGCAAGAGCACAGCATCCGCTACTTCAGCGTCGAACGCCAGTTGGCGTGCATCCCCCAACCGCACGCTGGCGATGGGTGCGTCGGGCTGGGCAGCAGAAGCGTCCCTGGCCTGTTCGACGTGTCGCGGCACCGGGTCAACCAGGTGAACTTCATACCCCAATTCCGCCAACCAGCAGGCATAGCGCCCGGCCGCGCCGCCCACATCGAGCACGACCGCCGGGGCAGGCGGCAGATGGCGTTCGATGAGTATCTGGGTGCGCACGAACTCGATGTTGCCACCTGCTAATCGACCTTGCTCGTCATACCCACTGTAATACTCAATAAATTTCTCCGGCTTATCGCTTGAATCCATAATCAACGCTCCTCTGCTTCAATCCATGACGATGCCAATTGCCTTGCAATTATACGGTTAATTTCTGTTCAGGGGAGAAAAATCGGCTGCGGCGTAAGGCCGTCACCGAGATAACCACCAGCAGAATGCCGGATACAAAAACACCGCCGATCAGCATTTCCAAGAACCAGCCGCTCCAATACGGCGCTGGCAAGATCATGCGCGGGAAATGCTTGAGCAGCACCGCCAACGCCAGGAAGGCCCCCATGAAGATCGTACCGGCATAGCCGCGACCAGGATGACCAGAAAAATGACAATGAATACCCCGCTGAGCACCTGGGTCTGCATATTGGTCAGCCCAAACTCTTCCGGGATGTCGAACAGGAAATCATCAATCAGGTGCGGGATGGCGAAGAATGCCAGCACGATGCAGGTGAATATCACCAGGCTGTTCAATTTTTTTGACGTCAGGTTTTTCATCGCGCCTCCCACTTCTTTTGTTGACGCGGTTTAGGCTGCATCATTCTCAACATAATCCCACAGCACATTGACGATGCGCCACGCCCCAGCTTCTTTGATCAAATGTAGATGGTCGACAAAGACTTTGGAGATGACCTTCACGCTCGCCATGCGCTCGCCCAGGTAGAGGATGGTGACGTCTTTCCGGCCTTGTTCGGGATGTTCGATTTTCCCTCGCCCATCGCCGGTGGCCGCCACCATCCAGTCCTTATCCACTTGCCACACTTCCCCCTCCGGTGTGATGCGCCGCTTGACCAGCCGGTCGTGGAGGGCGCGCGCCATCCGGGCCGCGTCTCCATAATACCAACCCTCGATATAATCATATGCCGCTTGTTGAATGGCAGCGCGATCTTCCATTTCCACTCCCAAAATAGTTTCTCCTTATGATTGCAGAGTTCACCGAAACAGGGACGGGGGACAAACATCTTCATTATTGTTAGCATAGATCCACTTGACCATCCCATCACCATAATTACCCGTCAATGGGATGCACACTGCTTCACCATGCTCAGCGGTGAACGCAACCGCAGCCCGATGGGCCGGGTCGAAGTCACTGCTGGCTTGGTATGCTGTCCAAAATGCTGCCCCAAGTTGAGCGTAAATCGACTCGCCATGATCTATCACCAGTCGGTCGTACAACGCCTGGGCCTCTTCCAAGTTCCCCATAGCTGTATGCAGCCACATCATACGGTAGAGCGAATATGCGGTCAGGCGTTCGCGTTCGCCTTCGTCTAGCACCGGATTCTCCGGCATTGGCGTAAGCATATAATCACATAGATAAACATCGGAAAACTCCGGACTCCAGGTCAATAGATCGTCATCATTGATGGCTTGCTCGAAAAACGCCAGGGCTTCTTCAAAATATCCCCGGCTGGCCATATGGTCGCCATCCCACACAGCCTGGATGCGGTAGACGGGCGGCGTACGCTGATAGTAGGAAGAAAATCCGTGCCCGTTCCACATCAGCACCAGCTTCGTATCCCGGTACAGAAGATAACAGGATGCACCAGAACCCGAGCCGCCAGAAAAGACAACTTCGGTTGTACCGTTACCATCCACATCCAATAATTCATAACTGCCATACCCCAGATTCACCTCATCATTCCAGATGCTGGCCTCGACCATATAGGAAAAAACAACATCGCCATATAATTCATCCAAATGCAATTTGCTAATTTGCACCCCATCCCAGCGCCAGATACTGATTTCGATACTATACCCAACTGGAGCAAGAGTATACGTATGCTGGATGAATTCGTTGACCCCATCCCGGTTGAGATCGGTAACAATTGGCATTACCCGCACCATTCCACTCCATACATCTACCTCGATAAAATCTCCTGCGGTCACATATTTACCATTCTCACAAGTATAGACAAAAAGTTGCGTTTGTCGAAAGGCTCTTCCGAAAGCGCGGTCGTATAGATCGGCTACTTGTGGATACAGCGCTTCTTTAGATAGCGGTAAAGCCAGCCAGACAAAGACCTCCGGCACCCCGTCCCCGGTCACATCCACGCGCTTCAATTCCCCGTAATAGTGCGGCTCTGCGGCGGCATCCTGCTGATCGAAGAGCGCCTGGATTTGAGATAAAGCCCCACTTTGACTTAGATAGGTTGCAATATCTTCCTGGAGTTGATGAAAGCCTTCCTCTAGTTCTTCAAAAGGTATTCGGTAATTTTCAATTGAGCTTGTCTCTTTGCCGGCGTAAGGAAATATTTCATGGAGACGTTCAAATCCCCCTTCATCCAGGACAACGTCCGGGTTGGGCTGTGGGCAAATGGCTCGCGGGGGTGGTGTGTAGGTAGCAGCCAGCGCATTGAAATCAGGTTTCAGCGTGGGAGTACCAGTAAGCGTCGGTGTACGGGTAACCATTGGCTTGGCAGAGAGAAGCGGGGTTGGTGTTTGGGTAGTCGTCGGTGATACCTCGGTTGCCCACAACGTCATTTTGGCCTGGTAGGTAGGCAGATAATCTTGCTTGGATAACGTCGCTGTAGCACCTGCTGAAAGGGTTACCGTCGCCAAAGGCAAAACCTCGGCGCTTGTGTCCGTTTGGCTAACCGGCGGCACACAGGCAGTAAGAAGAACCAGCACTGCCAGAGCGGCTCGCGTAATTGGCTTTAGCGTATTATCCATCGCTTCACCAATCAGGGACATACATCTTCAAGGGGAAAGTAAACATTTCTTATCCAATCAACATAATAGTCTGTGAGCGGTGTACAAACTTCACGCTTCCGACTTATCGAAAATGTTCTGGCTGCCTGCTGAGCTTGTACCAGATCACTGCTGCTTTGATAGGCTTCCCAAAAGACGGTACCGAGTTCCGCATAGCTAGAATCTCCATAATTCAATGCCAGCCGGTTATAAGCCGTCTGCGCGTTTTCTAGTTCGCCCATCACGGTGTAAATTCGCATCTTGCGGTAGAGTGCGTAGGCTGACAATCGATCCCGTTCACCTTTATCCAAGACAGCATCTTCAGGCAATGCCGCCATTTCTTCGCTACATAGGTTTACATATTTGTAATCCGTACTCCAGGTCAACAGGCTGTTGTCATTGATAACCTGATCAAAGAAGGCCAATGCCTCTTTGTAGAACCCCCGGATTGCCATGTGGTCACCATCCCACACGGCCTGAATACGATAAACAGGTGGGGTGCGCTGGTAATAGACCGAGAAACCATGCCCATTCCACATCAACACCAGCTTGGTTTCTCGGAATAAAAGCTCACAACTTCCTCCCCAATCATAGCCATCGATTAACAAGACTTCGGTTGTACCATTGCGATCTACATCCGATAATTCAAAATCGCCCCCATTTAGAGATGCTACATTACCCCAAGTGTCGGCTTCCACAAAAGGGGATATTCCATGATCACCATAGATTTCGTCAATAGCTAGTTTACTGATATGTTCACCATTCCACTTCGATATACTAATGTCTATACTATAACGAATGGGCGATAAGCTATAAACTGGTTGGATGATCTCATTGACACCATCTCGATCTAGATCATAGATGACCGGCATAACCCAGATTTCATAATAGGGTATCTCCATCTCGAAATCCCTAGCAGGGATATACTCGTTTTGCTGGCAGGTCAAAATAAAGATACGCGTTTGTTGAATTACCTTTCCAAAGAAATTATAGTAGCCCAATTCTTGTGGATAGGGTGCTTCTGGAGATAGTGGCAAAGCAAACCAGATGAATATTTCCGGCACGCCATCCCCGGTCACATCGGTCTGTTTGAGTTCCCCGTAATAACGTGGTTCTGATGATACTTCCTGTTGGTCGAACATGGTCTGAAGCTGAGATAACGTGCCACCCTGATTTAAATACTCAGCAACCCCCATCTCGACCTGTTGAAAACCTATGAACACTTCTTCAAAAGGAACAAAAGGCACGTTGTTGTGATGGGTATAATCAAGCTCTTTTCCCGCATCGGGAAACAACTCCAGGATCGGATTGAAAATGGCCTCATCGAAAACAACATCCAGGTTGGGCGGAGGACACGCGGCTTGCGGTGGGGGCGTGAATGTGGCAGCAGGTGGCTTGAAATCCGGCTTTAATGTAGGCGTTACTGTGGGTGAAGAAGTCAGGGTAGGCTTACGTGTCGGAGAGGAGCGCGGCGTAGGTGTCTCGATAGGAGTAAGTGTTCCCGCCGTCGCCAACAACGTCATCTTGGCCTGATAGGTAGGCAGGTAGTCTTTCTTGGAAGTGGTAGCGGTTGTCGTGGAAGTCGATGAAAGTGTTGCCGTTGACGAAAGCAGGGACAAAGGCTCATCAGCTATGCGAGGTGGGCTGGATAGCACCCGACAAGCCGGAAAAAGAATCAGCACAACAAGAAGGATAACTTTGACGTTTGGTTTTATTGAATTTCCCATACCTGCCCCTTTCAAAAGCGGCACTAATATCCAGCAATGGATGCATCTTGATTATACAATAATCACCTGTAATTTAAAACAGCCTTCACCCTTCCGATGCGTGATTTTTAGCGTATAATTAGAACTGATATTCTATGCACAATCCGAGGAAAATGGAAATGATGAGTCCCGAACGAAAAGCCTGGAACGACCAACAAAAAGTCTTGCGCCAGGCGCTGACCAAAGGCGAAGACCACGCCGCAGCCATCGAGCTGTTCCTACAGCAACACACACCCCTGCACGCCCCGGAGATTGGCGAAAGCAAGTATCCCTCTTTCGCTGCCGAGGTGTGGGCAGACGCCGCCGAAGCCTTGCTGCGCCGCATCCCACGCAACGGCGAGCACTCGGTTGTGTGGGTGATGTGGCACATCGCCCGCATCGAAGACGTGACCATGAACATGCTGGTAGCTGGCACGCCGCAGCTTTTCATGCAAGATGGCTGGTGCGAGCGCCTGCACATCGACCTGGACCATGGATGTAGAAGCCGTGGCTGACCTCAGCGCGCAGATTGACATCGCCGCGCTGCGCGCCTATCGTCTGGCCGTCGGCCAGCGCACGCAAGAGATCGTCAAGGGATTGCAGGCCGAGGACATGCAGCAGAAAACCGACCCGGCCCGTCTGCAAAAAGTGCTCGCCGAGGGCGCGGTGCTCCCGGAGGCGATGAGCATCATTGACTACTGGAGCAAGCGCACCATCGCCGGGCTGCTGCTCATGCCGCCCACGCGCCATAACTTCTTACATTTGAACGAGGCTATGCGGATAAAGAGCAAGAAACAGTAATCAGGCACTTAGGCAACGAGGGAATAAGAGACAAGTACATAGGTAGACAAGGCGTAAGTGGAATGTTTGCAGGCGACTTTAGTCGCCGGAATAGATTCCCTTGTTTATCTATCTACTGCTCACTAAGTGCCTAAGCGCCTCTCTCCAACCGTTTACTGTATCCCCCTCCTTTGTTATAATATCGGACATGAAATATCATATTTGGACAGCCGGATGCCAGATGAACGTGGCCGACTCGCAGCGCGTGGCCTCTGCCCTGGAGCAGTTGGGCTACCACGCCGCGGAGAAAGCGCGTCAGGCGGACGTGATCGTGCTCAACACCTGCGTGGTGCGCCAGAGCGCCGAGGACAAGGCCTACGGCTATCTCAGTTCGCTGAAACCACTAAAGACAAATAACCCCAACCTGACCATCAACCTGATGGGCTGCCTGGTCGGCGTCAAGGGCTATGAGCATTTGCAGAAGCAGTTCCCGTACGTGGATGTGTTCTCGCCGCCCTCCGACCCCGGCCCATTGATCGCTCACCTGACCCAGGACGAAAGCCGCGATCTCGAACAACAGGAGACCGAAGCGCGTTTCGCCCTGATGGATGGCGACCTGGTGCTGCCCGATGAAGAAAAGGGCAACCTGGTCGCTGCCTTCGTACCGGTCGTGCTGGGCTGTTCGCATGCCTGCACCTACTGCATCATCCCCTACCGCCGCGGCATCGAACGCAGCCGCCCGGTCGGACAGATCGTGGCCGAGGTGCGCTCGCTGGTCGCCCAGGGTGTCAAAGAGATCACCCTGCTGGGGCAGATCGTCGACCGCTATGGCAAGGACATCCCCGACGGCCCCAATCTGGCGCAACTGCTGCACATCATCCACGATGTTGAGGGCCTGGAGCGCATTCGCTTCCTGACCTCACACCCCAACTGGATGACGGACGAACTGCTCGACGCCGTGGCTGAACTGCCCAAGGTAATGCCGCACATCGAAGTCCCCGTGCAGGCCGGGCACGACCAGGTGCTGGAAAATATGAAGCGCGCCTACACCGCCGATGACTACCGTAAATTGGTCAACCAGATTCGAGGCCGCATCCCCGGCGTATCCATCGCCACCGACATCATCGTTGGCTTCCCAGGCGAGACCGCCGAGCAATACCAGGCCACCTACGACCTGCTGGCCGAACTCAAAATGGACGTCGCCCACCTGGCGCGCTACTCGACGCGCCCCGGCACAGTGGCCGACCGGCGCATGGAAGACGATGTGACCGACGAGGAAAAATGGCGCCGCTTCCGTGAGCTGGAAGCACTGCAAGAAAGCATCGCCGCGGAGATCAACGCGGCCTATTTAGGCGAGACGGTGCCGGTGCTGTTCGAGGAAAAGGTACGTGGGCGCTGGAAAGGCCGCACCGAGACCAACAAGCTGGTTTTCGTCGAAAGCGATCAGGACTTACACGGCCAGCTCATCCCGGTGCAGATCACCTGGACCGGCCCGTGGTCGATGCAGGCCCGCCTGCCCGCTACACCTGGCGACGCCGTCCCCCTGGATATGGTCTCGATTGCCCCCTAAAAAATAATCACTGAAACACAGAGAATACTGAAAACGCTGAATCTTCTCTAGTGTTTTCACGTGCTTCAGTGATCCTTAATATTGACAAGCTGCCGCCATCGTATCTGAATTTTCCTGCTGAGTTCCATAAATGTATAAATCCGCTCAATACACCCGCACACTCAGGATTCAGTGTATCAGTGCCCTTTCAGTGTTTCAGTGATCCCCCGCTTCAACACAAGCGCCCCGCGGGAGAAGACGCGGGGCGCTTGTGTACTGGTTGAGAGTTGACCCCCGTGCTACCTAAGATACGTATGGAATTGTTTTAGCTAAAAGCTACCTTCTCCATCATAACAACGATGCAACAGAGATGCTGCGCCGGAGTTAACCTAATCAGCAGCCGCAGGCTGCGCCTCCAGGATCACCTGCTCGGCAATCTCCTGATTGGGATGCCCGTCCGCTAAGGACATCAATGCCGGAACAAAGAAACCGGCCAGCCCCATCAAGACACAGACGATCCCGCCGACAATGAACCAGGCCTGAATACCGACCAGGTCCGACAGCGGTCCAGCGACAATCAACCCAATCGGCATCATCGCCGAACAGGCGCTGGAGATCAAGGTAAAAACCCGGCCTTGCATCTGCGGATCGACCGCGGCCTGTAACACCCCCATGATCGGGCCATTGGTCATCACGTTGAAAATCCCGGCCAGCAACATCGCGGCTATAGCGGCCAGGAAGAGTCCCGCCGGCAGGAAACCAATCACCGCTGTGGCAGCCCCCATCACAATCAGGCCCAGCATAGAAGTGGCAATCTGGCGTTTGAACCCACCCCAAACACCCAGCAGCAAACCACCGGCAATCACACCGATGCCCCAACCGGAATTCATGGCTGCCAATTGAGGGGCGCCGCCGCCAAAATGATCTTTGATCAGCAGCGGCAGCAGCGAAAATCCGGGGGTGATCAAGAAATTGATCAGCGCCGCCATGATCAGCATGGTCAGCAATCCCGGCCAGGTGCGCACGTAGCGCAAGCCTTCGCGCAGGTCGTCCCACATAGAGGTATTACTGCCACCGTTATCCGCACTGATGATACGCTCTGGTTGGGGTACGGCGATGAAGAACAATGGCACAATCGCAAACGCGGCGCTGAACACATCGATTGCCAGCACCCCCTGCATCGGCAGCACTTCCAGCAGCAGCGCCCCCAGCGGCGCGGAAAGGACATTCATACCGCCCTGTAAAGTCTGGTTGAGGCCCTGGATGCGAGGCAGGTTTTCTTTGGGCACCATCAAGGAAGTGGATGCCCCCATGGCATTGTAGTGGAAACCGCCCGCTAAGGAGCGGATGAACATCAACAAGTAAATGTGCCAGATCTGCGGCGTTCCCAGAGCGAACAATACCGCCAACCCAATCGTCGCCAGGGCGATCACGCCGTCGGAAACGATCATGATCACACGCCGGTTCCAGCGATCGACCAACGCGCCCAAGAACGGGCCAATGAAAACCTGTGGGACCAGTCCGACCAGGGTGGCGATGGCCAGCACAGTGCCCGAACTGGTACGTTGGGTCAGGTACCAGATCAGGGCAAACTGCACCAACTGGCTGCCCAGCAGGGAAATCGCCTGCCCGGTCCAGATCGTAAAGAAGGGAGCCTTCCATTTGCGGCCCTCAGTGATCGAAAATTGTGTAGCCATTGCTATTTTCTCCAAAAATCAATTCACAAGTTAGGATTCTTAAACTCAAGCAACATATTTTTGAGTTTATATAAAATTATTTGAATAAATTATATGTGATATTTTAGTTTTGTCAAGAGATATTTTAGAAAAACAAAAGATGGGTTTAATTTTTCAAATTCGATTGTGTTTTTTCTTACAAATGTAAGCTTCCCCAAGCACACACTCAGGTGCTTGCAAGCCGCTTTTGGCCTGCTGTATATTTACAAGCGATCTCAAATCTCGTATACTGCATTTAAGGCCGACCCGGCAGAGGAAGGGACTCAAAAATTACATCAATTCCGACACTGGTCGGCGGCGAAGTTTCGCACAGCCCGGCATACGGCCGGTTGATGATCTAAAGTTACTTGTCAAGTTAAAAGGAGCAAATCATGACAACCATACTCGAACGCGGCATCTTAGCCAGCATCGGCCTCATCTCGGTCACCCGCGACAAAGCCAAAGAAATCGTCGACGAACTGGTCAAAGAAGGCGAAGTCCGCCGGGAAGACGCCAAGAAACTGATCGACAAATTGGTCAAACAGGGCAGCGAAGAACGCGACGCCATGCGTGACCTGGTCAGCAAGGAAGTGGAAAAATCGCTCGACAAGCTCAACCTGGCGACCAAGAAGGACATCGAAGCCCTGGAAAAGAAGCTCGACAAACTCACCAAAGCCAAGGCGGAATAGATTTTCTGGTGCTGATTACCTGATGTCAAGCGCGCGGCGCGTTTGGCTGCCCCTGGCCGCGCGCCGCCTAGCAGTCCAATCACACCTGCCGGAAGCATAAAAACAATGGTATCCCAATTCCTGCGCACGCCCTTTCGCTCGATGCGCAACCTGCGCCGCTTCCAGACGATTGGCGGCGTCTTCCTGAAGCACGGCTTCGGCTTCCTGTTCGAGAACTTCGGGCCGGAACTGCGCGCCTTACGGCGCGCCCTCGGCCGTCCACTTAACCGCAGCGACGAACCGACCATGACGGACGAAGAATTGGCGATCCATTTCCGGCTGGCATTGGAAGAACTCGGCCCTACCTTTGTCAAACTCGGGCAGGTGCTCTCCACCCGCCCCGACCTGCTCCCACCTACATTTGTCGTCCAATTAAGCAAATTGCAAGACGCTGTCCCACCCGGCCCCTGGGAAGAAACCGAAAAGATTCTTATCGAAGAATACGGTCGCCCCCCAGACGAAGTCTTCGCCACCATCGCTCGCGAGCCGATTGCCTCCGCCTCCCTGGCGCAGGTCTACAACGCCACTTTGCCCACCGGCGAGGAAGTTGTGGTCAAAGTGCAGCGCCACGGGATTATTCCCACCATCGATACCGACCTGGAGATCATGCACACCCTGGCGAATATGGCCCAGCCGACCGCGTTGGGCCGGGTGTACGACCTGCCTGAGATCGTCGAAGAATTCGGCTACACCCTACGCAACGAACTAGATTACGAGCAAGAAGGCCGCAACGCCGATCGCTTCCGGCGCAATCTCGCCGGGGATGATTTCATGTACATTCCCAAAGTCTATTGGGAATACACGACCCGGCGCGCACTGGTCTTGGAGCGCATCGCCGGTATCAAGGTCAATGACATCGACGCCTTGGAAGCGGATGGCTACGACCGTAAACAGATCGTGCTGAACGCCGCCAATGCCATCGTCCAGGAAGTGATGATCGACGGCTTTTTCCACGCCGACCCGCACCCCGGCAATTTATACGTACTTCCCAACAACGTGATCGGCGTGATGGATTTCGGCATGGTCGGCCACCTCAAAGACAACGACCGCCGCAACCTGATCCAGCTTTACGTCGCCGCCGTCGAGCAAGACATCGACGCCATCATCGACCAGTTCATCCGTATGGGTGCAGCCAGCGTGGATGTCGACCAGGTCAAACTGGCGCGTGATCTCAACCGCCTGCTCAATAATTACTACGGGCGGCCGCTGAAAGAGATCCGTGCCGTTGAGGTCATCGAGCAAGTCCAGCCGGTCGTCTTCGAACACCAACTGCACCTGCCCAGTGATTTCTGGCTGCTGGGTAAAACGCTGATGATTATGGAAGGGGTCGGCTTACAACTCGACCCGGATTTCGACATTTTCAAGGTTTCCGAGCCGTACGTCAAGCGCTTGGTCTGGCAACTGCTGCTGCCCGACCGGCGCTTCGCCCAGCAATTACTGCGCAAGACTACCGACTGGGGCAACCTGTTCGACGAGTTCCCGCGCACCGCCAACCGCCTGATGGAGCAGGCCGAGCGCGGCCAATTCTTCCGTTTGAGCATCAAGGAATTCGAGAACCTGCTCGACCGCGTCGACCGGTTGGTGACGCGCATCTCGTTGGCGGTGCTGGTCGCCGCCCTGATCGTCGGCATCTCGCTGCTCATCCCGGTCTTCTCTGGGGGCATCGGGCAGGGCGTCCTCATCCTGGCCTTCGTGATCGTCGTCGGCCTGGGCTTTTGGCTGCTGCTGACTATGCTGCGACGCTGATCTTATCAACAATTGCTAAAAAAGGAGCCATCCACGCGGATAGCTCCTTCCCGATCAAAACTACAGCTTGTTATGGCATCGGCGTCACTGTTGGCGGCAGTGGCCCAGTAGCAGGATACAAATCTTCCGGCGGAATGATCTCTAGGCTTTGATTTGCAGACTCCCAATGCAGTTCGGCGAGTGCCGGACCATAGTTTTCAAAATATTCCATTTCGATATCGTACAATTGACAGCGTTCTAACTCTATTTGTCCAGAATAATAAGTCGGTGATTGATCGTGCCATTCATCAATCAGCAGAACTCCGTTCACCCACAGCCGAACGCCGGCATCTGTGCGGGTGGTAAAAGTATACGTTCCCGAATCTTGGGGCTCTACCTGGCCTGTCCAGCGCACCGAAAAAGTGTCACTCGGTAGAACAGCATCCGGTGATCCTATGCCCCAATCGAAATCCACACCAGGGTCTACGCGCACCATGTTCAGATCGGTAAAAGTTGTATCACCATAGTACTCTCCCCGCAGGCCGCTGCCCCCTTCAGGACAGGGCGGGCGGTCATCCTCCACGAACAGGGTGCATTGCAATCCGTTCGGATATTCGAAAATGAATTCGCCGCTCCAGTAACCGGGCGGGTAGTCCGTTGGTGCACTATTGAAATCATTCTCCCACCACACATCCAGTCCTGGAAGGATTCTGAGCGCTGGGTCCAAATTTGTGTAGATGATTGGGGAAGAATATACGTTGGCAGTATTATATTGCAGGCTATTCAGAGCACTGTAATTGGAGTACATCTCCGGGTTAGCCTCCGCCGGCCAGGTCAGCGTTTGCTCGACCAGGACAGCGGGGCTGTAGTCGGTATTGTGCAAATGTACTTCCCAGTCATCGCCATTCCAGCGCACGTCGTTGACAGACAGGTTATCGCAAGATGGCGGGGCAGGGGGAGTTGGCGTCTCAAGTGGCCGCTCGATGCGCGGCACGTCGATCACGCAACCATTATCCAACTCAAACCGCCAACCCAGGTCGGTGGCTTGAATCCCAAACACCGAAAACGCATCACTTACCTCACCTGACCAGTCAAAATCCACATCGATGATACTTGTAGAATAGATTGGGAACAACCAAGCGCCATCGATCTCAGTCGGTGAATTATAGTCGTGTATATCGGCCCCACCTGGAAGCTTGGTCCCGTTCAATTTGACCCAATCAACAAGCATATCTGAATAACCAATCGCTGCCATATACTCCTGGACGAACTGCCAATCGATTTCGATATGGGTGTAATAAGCATCCTGATTGGAGTCGTTTTGCACCTGTGCCCGAAACTGATTACCGGTCATTATCTCTACATTTTCAAGAGTGAACGAGTTGCAGTCCGGTGTTGGCGACGGCGTAAGGGTTGCAATCGCCAGCGCAACCGGCACCTGGCAAGTCGGCCCACCCTCAAATTCGAAAGTAAAATCGACCTGGAAATCTCCCGTCATAAAGGTTGAATTTCCGCCGTCAAAATCAGCACGCCATAGAGTTACACTTCCAGCACCGTTCAGAACTGGTGGGTCAGCCGAAGAATCGACCTCCAGTGGTGGTATAGCAGCATCACCGTTGTAATACATATCAGCGCCTAACTGCATATAGTCCACAAATGTATCCGGGTTTATTTGCGGCTGCCATGAAAGCACGGTATGGGTCAATCCAGCATCAGAATCATTTTCGTTGCGGATGTAAACTTCGAAAAAGCCCCAGTTAGCGAGATACACATCTTCAACTGTAATCAAGCTACAATCTGGCATAACCGTTGCAGTAGGTGTGGTTGTGGCTGTTGTCGTCCATGTTGGAATAACTGTAGTTGTGCGCGTTATCGTTGGCGTCCGGGTAGGCGTAGGTGTCGGCGTTCTGGTGTCTTCAACGGCCGGTGGGGTCGGCGTGGGCAGCATCAATTCGGCCAGAACGTTACAAACCATATCGTCGAATTCGAAGGTGTAATCTACTCGAAAAAGCCCATAGATCGCCCCGGGGGTGACCTGATCGAAATCAGCCGTCCATTTGGATGAAAAATCCCCGCCTGGTAGCGCGGGCAGGGAGGATGAAGAGTCGACGTTCAGTGGGGATGTGGAGGAATTTCCAGGGTAATACATATCTGTATTTAACTGCATGAAATCGATGTACGCGTCAGGGTTGGTTGGCAGTTGCCAACTCAAATCGGTATTGGTTAATCCGGCAGAAATTTCATTCGAGTTCCGAATAAAAACATCTAAATATCCATCTGCTGACATCTGCACATCTTCGACCACAATAAGGACGCATTCCGGGAGCGCAACCTGGGTATCCACGGTCAAATCCCAGACCTCCGACCACGGGCTGGTGGTCGGGTTGGTACCGGCATTGTAGCCCCGCACCTGCCAGGTGTAGTCTCCATCCGCCAGCGTGGCATTGACCTGCCAGGTACATAACTAATGGTGCTAGTTGCTCATAGAGAAAACTCAGCAATACTCAACTGATGATTGGGTGCATCAGGATGCAATTGGTGATAAAG
>JAFGRA010000264.1 GCA_016935415.1 Anaerolineales bacterium | reverse complement strand
CAGTCGCCGTGGTAGGGGCAAAAACCTTCATAGGGATCTTTTTCTGGGTCGCGGCGCATGAGCATATGGCCCATTTCGGGATGGATCATGCCGTGGATTAGTTGGCCGTTGACCATGCCGCCGCCGCCAATACCGGTGCCAATGGTCAGGTAAACGAAGGTGTGCAGCCCTCGGGCTGCGCCCCAGCGGTATTCTGCCAGCGCGGCACCGTTCACGTCGGTATCGAAGCCGACCGGCAGGTTGAAAGCGCGCTTGATTTCTCCAACCACATCGGTGTTTGCCCAGCCGGGTTTTGGCGTGGTTGTGATGTAGCCGTAGGTGGATGAAGCCTGGTCGAGATCGACCGGGCCAAAGGTGCTGACGCCGATGGCTTGCAGCGGCTCTTCAGCTTGGTACTCTTCGAAAAAGGCGATGGCTTTATCGATGGTCTCGGCCGGGGTAGTGGTGGGAAAATTGGTCAGTTCTAAGATCTCACCAGCATCATTTGCAATCGCGCAGACAAATTTCGTCCCCCCGCCTTCAATGCCGCCCCAGAGTGGCATAGACTTTCTCCTTGTGTTTAGAATTCGAGTGATTAAAGTTTAGCATAGTTTTACCTGGCTTTACATACAAGCGAACCAGGATGCATATCATGTGCTTATGCAAGTGCTGAGGACACTACCAACGGGCATGGTGTTCCTCGGCAAAGCCGATCAAGCCATCCAGGATAATCTCTTCGCCGTCATCGGCGACTACCTTCCCAGAATAACGGCCGAACATCTGGTGTACAACGCTGTCAATTATCAGCAGGTGAGTCTCGGCCGGACGATCCTTGAAGGGCACGAATTCCAGGTCGAGGCGGCCTTCCTGATCGCTGAAATGCCAGGGAGCCATGAAATCATCGGCGTTGTAGGTAAAGCGGACATCGCTCAGTTTGTGGATACGATTGTCGAGGATCAGGCAATCTTCGGTGGCCTGGGAAGTGTCGCCGAAACCCTGGCCAAGGTTAAGGCCAACGCGGCGGCCATCGGGCAGGAAGCCTGAAGTGCTGGCCCAGTTCCAGAAACTGCTGTATTCCCACACACCGCGGCCCCAATCCAAGGAACCGAGCGATTCGTGTGGGCGCAGTTCTTCGATCTCGTCCCCATATTGGATGCGCCCCTGGACAGGCAGGCAGTTGATCTTGCGGTTGTAGTAGAAGCGTTTTTTGCCGATGGGGATCACGATAGTCATCGACTCGTAGTCGGGAGGATTTTCGAGCGTTAATTCGGCCTGGATGCCGCGACCGTTGTTGAAGCCCGGCCAATCCACAGATAACTTGCGCTGGTTTTCGCTAACGTCAAAAGTCAGGGTGGCTTCTTTGCTGGTGTAACTGGTTACTCCGCCAGTGCTGTTGCGCGGTAGTTTGATATTTTTACCGAGTGGGATCACGAGACCTTCTTCGTGCAGGTCACCGCTTTCAAAATCAAGCGTGTACACGAAGACGTTCCCGGCGTAACCCAGGTCGGCAACGGTGGCGGAGAAGAAACGGCGTGGGGTAAAGGTTGCGTAGTAGTCCCAGCGCTTGACGCGCAGGAATTGTAAGGGTTTGAGCGCGTAGAAATGAGCATTTTCCAGGTTGCAATCGAGCAGTTGGTGACGTGCCCAGCCCACCTGTGTCAGTTTGCCATTAGTGTCAAGCAGCGCGCCTGCGTTTACGATTTCAGTGTGCATGCGGTTCTCCAATGATCTGCCAGCCGCGTTGCTCGGCGATGGTTGCCAACTGCTGGTCGGGATAAACAGCGACTGGATGGCCAACGATCTCCATTACCGGGAGATCGACGATTGAGTCCGTATAGAAATAGGAATTCTCCAATTCATAACTGTCAGCTTGTTTTTCGAAGAAAGCATTCAGCCGGTCGAGTTTCCATTGGCCGACATTGAGCGGCTCTACGATCCGGCCGGTGTACGTGTTGCCGTTTACGGCCAGGGGCGTGCCCATGACGTGCGCGATGTTCAACCGGTCGGCGAAAGGTTCCAGCAATTGCTGGAACGAGCCGGATAGGATGGCGATCTCCATGCCCTCCGCCAAGTGCTCTTCCAGGGCAGCTTTCATTTCCGGGCGTATATGAGGTAAATAATTCTGCTCAACGATCCAGTTCCAGATGGTTGTGGCATCTTCGAGTGGGACATCTTGCAGCAGCCAGGCCATATTCTTGCCCCAGGCGGTGTAAACCAGGTCTCGGGGTGCCAATTTGATCTTGTAGAGCATAAAGAGCGGCAGGTGGGCGAACAGGAACTTGTATAGGCTGAAAAGCTTGAAACGGTGCAGTTCATAATATTCACGCAGCGCTTGCCAGGTAAAGCCGCGGTAGAGCGTGCCGTCTAGATCGAATAAAGCGATGGATTTTGTGGTCATGTTTTTACTCGGTGCGGTTGACGCTGTGTTCCTCACTAAAGCCTTCGGGATAGCGTTTCTGGAGTTTGCGGACGTTCTCGCTGGCGACAAAGTCGAGTTCCAGACCGCAGGCGGTGGCCGCTTCTGCCAGATACCAGAGCACGTCACCGAGTTCATCGGCGAGCACTTCCGGGGTGATGTCGGTATGCCCGTGAGCGGTCAGTTTCTTTACCAGGTTGGCAAACTCTCCGGCTTCTCCGGCCAGGCCCAAAGCGGCGATAATCAGGCGGCGATCTCCGGTTCCACCGGCCCCGGCAGTGCGCCCGGCCAGTTCCTGGTAGACATTCATGGAAAGCTCAGGCATTGGGCTGTGTCTCGATGTCGGGTTTCTGGCGCACGCCCTGGATGGCGACCCAGGCCAGGGCCATGAATACCGTGCCAAATATCCACAGCCAACGGTACTGATTGCCCAACGATTCGACCAGCGCACCGCTCAATACCGGGCCGAGAATGGCGGCGGACTGGGAGGAAAAATAGTACAGGCCGGTATAGGCTCCTATTTTACTCTCGTCACCGTAGTCGTAGACCAGGGGCAGGCTGTTGACGTTTACCAACGCCCAACACATCCCGGCTGGGATGAGGATTATCGCCAGCGTGGTGGGCGTTTGTACGATGAAATAGCCCAGGCCAAACAAAACCACCAGCCCAATCAGGCCAATGTTGATGGTCAGCTTGCGGCCGATGCGGGTGGCGATCAGGCCGCTGGGCAGGGCGAAAAGGATTAGCGCGGCGGCGAACAGGGTGGTGTAGATCGAGGCTTGGCCGGGCGTCATGCCCAGAGTGAAGACGGCAAAGGAGGACATGCCGGTGGAAATGGCTTCATAGGCCATGAACCAAAACAAGATGGCGAGCAGTACGTAGATGCCGCTGCGATTCTTGCCTTGCCAGACCGAGCGCAGGTTTTGCCACACACTGGTCTGCTCCACTTCTACTTGGGTTTCCAGCTTTTGCGGTTCCTTCACGTAGCGCAGTGCTATACTCAAAATGACCAGCATGAGTACAGCGCCGATCACGAAGGGAGCGGCACGCCCGAGTTTATCGAAAATTATCCCGCCTCCGAACAAAGCTACGGCGGCGCCGACGCCGCCCATCAGGTTGATGATACCGTTGGCCTTACTGCGTTCTTCGACGGTAAAGAGGTCACCGAGCCAGGCCACGGTCGGTGAGCGGAAGATGGCCATGCCGAAGTTGGTGATCAGAATGAAAATCATGATGGCGGCGACGGTGTTGGCCAGCGGGATAAAAATGAAGGCGATGGCGGCAATTGGGGCGCCGATCATGATCCAGGGCTTGCGGCGGCCGAAGCGATTCCAGGTCTGGTCGCTTTTAGCACCGGCCCAAGGCTGGATGAAGACGTTGATGATGTTGTCCCAGGTCATTACGAAAAAGGCCAGCGTGGGCGAAAGGCCAAAGCCGACCACTTTTGGGATTTCTTTCCCGGTTTCCAAAAGCTGCCTTTCGTATTCTGGGTTACCGGCTTGCAAGAAGATGGGGACAAAGGTATTGATGATCGGCCAGATGATGCTGATGCCGAAGAAACCAAAGGCGATGATGAAAGCCTTGCGGTAGGGAAATTTTTTCTCCATTGGGATTGCGCCTCCTCGAATTTAGATGCTGATCAGATTTTACCATTGAGAACCTCTGGGAGTGTAGATTCGGTTGAGTTGGGATGAGATTCGAGAACCGTAAATCGTGTGGGGAAATCCAATCTGTTCTGTATCTTGCGGCCTGCATCTTGCCCCCACTTTGCGGCTTTTCTGTATAATGAAGCAAGGAAACCGGATCGCTCATTTGACGTAGATATATTTATGGATAGGCAAAAATTCTCCTTCTATTGTGCGTGGCTAGGGTTGCTGCTTGCGGCGATGTTCGGGTTGAGCGCGTGTGGCGCGGGTGGCAGCGGGAATGTGGTGCCAGTGGAGAGCCTGGCTCCTGAGGCGCAGACGGTGGTGGCGCAAAGTACTGCGAATGCTGCCATGTGGACGGAGACTGCTGATCCGAAAGGGAATTTACCCGCACCCGAAGTGGAAAATACGCCAGGGGCTATTGAAGAAAGCGAAGAAGTGGTGCCGACCGAAGCGCCCGCGCCGACGGAAGAGCCACCACCAACGGAAGAGCTGGAACCCACGGAAGTGCCTGAAGCAGACAATGAAGGGGAATCTGGAGCCGATGAGGAACAAGACCTGGGTTCAGGTGGCGCGCCCGAAAATGATGACAACTACGAAATACGGGATGTGTGCGACGCAGCTGAATTCGTTGAGGATGTTAATATTCCCGATGGAGAGGAATTCGAGCCGGGGAATGGCTTTGAGAAAACCTGGCGGGTGCGCAATGTGGGCACCTGTATCTGGACCAATGAATATGATCTGGTTTTCGCCGATGGGTTGCCGATGGGACACATCGTGTCAAAGCCCTTGCGCGAAAGTGTTGCCCCGGGTGAAACGGTAGACCTGACCATCCAACTGACTGCACCGAACGATCCGGGAACTTATCGCAGCTATTGGCAACTGCGAAATGCCAGCAACGATTTATTTGGTGTGGGGGCAAACAGCGATGATGCCTTCTGGGTGGAAATCGTGGTCAAGGGAGAGCAGCCGGTGTCCTATAGCCTGGCGGCGAATTACTGCCGGGCAGAGTGGCGGAATTCCTGGGCGATCGTGGCTTGCCCGTCGCCGGAGGATAAGGAAAATGGCTTCGTGCGCCTGCTCGACAAGCCCATATTCGATACTGGGGAAGAAGAGGAAATCCCGGCTATACATGTGCATCCGGACAACACAATGCATGGCGCGGTGGTGGGAGAGTTCCCGGCCTATCGCATTTCTGAAGGGGATCATTTCCAGGCCGGGATTGGCTGCCTGTATAACAATGCGGATTGCGAAGTGGTTTTTGTACTGGGTTACCGGGCGGAAGATGGCGAGATCGTCGCATTGCAGTTGTGGAATCAACAACATGACGATGATAATTACCAGAATGTCGATGTGCCGTTGCGCAGCTTCGCCGGGCAAGACTTGCGCCTGGTGCTGGCCGTGCTGGCAAATGGGGATGCGACCGGGGATGATGTGTTTTGGCTAAATCCACGCATCGAACGGTAAGATGAATTGAGAATGAAGAATCATGGGGGAGGGGACAGCACGTGAGTTGCAGGAAAAATGATTTGTCCTCCAAATAGCCCTCCATGTTGTAGGCGGCTTCAGCCACCGAGTCTAGATCATCCATTACATTTCTCGAATCACACCTCTCGATTTACGGATTACGGCTTTTGTATATTTCCTTCGGTGCCTGATCACAAATCACTCATTACTTACCCCGTTTTCTAATTTGTCTATCGTTGACGCCTCGCTGATAACGCTGTAAAATTCATACACAATTGCATATATTCGAAGACCATGGTACCTGGATGATGCTACGCATCATAAATCCCCCGGATGGGAAGGTTTAATGGCGAAGTCGGTGGCCGGTATTGATTACCGGGAGTCCGGCGCTGTCCCGCAACTGTAATCTGCACAACTGTGCAGAGAGTCAGGTCGCCCGCCTTGGTTGGTTCATCACTTACTCGTGGAAGGAGGTGTGGACGGCGGAAAGATACCAACCTTTACGTGCCCTCATCTCCCTTGCCCAAGTGGCAGGGGATTGTGTTTTAAACATAGTGACATGGAGGAAGAAATAAGGTGAAAATCAAACAAACGTTATTTGGGGTTTTACTGGTATTTGCCCTGATCTTGGCGGCCTGTAGCCCTACTGCTGCGCCGACGGCTGAACCGGCTGTGGAAGAGCAATCAGTTCAAGATCCGGTTGAAGTCGTTGAAGAGCCGGAAGAGCCCGAGCTGACGCCTGAACCAACGGAAGAACCCACTGTTGAACCGGAATCCGAGCCGATGCAATTCACCGATTTGCTGGGACGCGAAGTTATCCTGGAAAAAGGAATTGCTACCCGCATCGTATCTTTGTCCCCATCGACCACGGAAATCTTGTTCGCGATTGGCGCTGGTGACCAGGTGATCGGCCGAGATGAAGCTTCAAATTATCCTGAGGAAGCGCTGGAAGTGACCGACATTGGCAGCATGTGGGAAGGTTTGCCTTCGGAAACGATCCTGGCACTTGAGCCAGACCTGGTGCTGGCCGGGGAAGTGATTGCCCCAGAAAGTATTTATGCCCTGGAAGAACTTGGCTTGACGGTGTATCAACAAGCCAATCCGGTGGATTTCGATGGCTTGTATGCCAATATCCAGACTTTGGGCGAGATGGCCGGGCATGTGGAAGCAGCAGAAGAACTTGCAACTGCGCTGGCCGCGCAGGTGAGTGCAATTGAAGATGAAGTTGCTTACGCCGAGAGCCTGCCGCTGGTATTCTATGAGTTGGACGCTACCGAACCAGATAATCCCTGGACGACCGGAGGCGGCACTTTTATTTCCTTGTTGATCGAAACAGCCGGTGGCGCAAACCTGGGGTCGAGCCTGGATGGAGAATGGGTGCAGGTGAGTTCGGAAGAGATCATTAACCAGAACCCTGACATCATTTTGCTGGCCGATGCGCCGTATGGCATTTCCCCTGAATCGGTGGCTGAGCGCCCCGGTTGGAGTACGATCACAGCTGTGCAGCAAGACCAGGTGTATCCCTTCGACCCGTATCTGTCGAGCGTGCCGGGGCCGCGTATGGTGCAGGCGCTGGAAGAGATGGCGAAGTTGATTCATCCGGAACTGTTTGAGTAAATCATCGCGGAGAGGAACGCGTCGGCGTTCCTCTCCAATTTTTTATCAATGATGCGTTCAATACGTCCTTACTTGTGGGCCGGTGCACTCTTGCTCGGCTCACTGATCATCAGTATTGCTTTTGGGGCAGTCTACATCCAGCCCGGCACCGTGCTGGGTGTGCTGCTTTCCCAAATACCCGGCCTGGATATTCCCATCAACTGGCCTGATGCCCATCAAACCATTATCTTGAGCGTGCGCCTGCCGCATACGCTGCTGATCATTTTTACCGGTGCAGCGCTGGCGGGCAGTGGGGCGGCTTACCAGGGTTTGTTCCGTAACCCGTTGGCCGACCCGTACCTGATCGGGGTAGCTTCAGGAGCAGGGTTAGGCGCGGTTTTTGCCCTGGCGGTAAGCTGGCCGGAGAATATGCTGGGATTTTACCTGATCCCAATTGCAGCCTTCATCGGCGCGTTGGGGACAGTGTTGGTGGTGTATTTCATGGCGCGCGTTGGGCAGATGGTGCCGCTTACTACGTTGATCCTGGCGGGCGTGGCGGTGAGCGCTTTTGCTTCAGCGCTGACCTCTTTCCTGATGCTGCGCTCCGATGACCAACTCTACCGGGCGATTTCGTTCTTGCTGGGGGGCTCTCCAATGAGTGGTTGGCGGCCGGTGTTGGCGTCGCTGCCATACATCGTGGTTGGGTTGATTTTTCTTTCGTTGTCGGGGCATGCGCTAAACGTGCTGCAATTCGGCGAAGACCAGGCCCGCCAGATGGGACTGTCGGTGGAGCGCGCTAAAGTTTTTGTGGTGGTTGTGGCTTCGATGACGACAGCTGTAGCGGTGGCCTTTTCTGGCGTGATCGGCTTCATTGGCCTGATCGTGCCACATCTGATCCGCATGGTCTGGGGCGGCGATTACCAGCGTTTGCTGCCGCTCTCGATCTTGTTCGGTGGTTCGGCGCTTTTGCTGGCAGATTTGTTGGCGCGTGTGGTGTTAGCTCCGCAGACGTTGCCGGTGGGGATTGTCACTGCGCTTGCCGGCGCACCCTTCTTTTTGTGGATCCTGCGGCGGGCGAAGAAGCAGGTGTTTTGGTAATGATGCTTGAAATTGAAGGATTAACTGTTGCGTATCAAGCCCACGTTGCCCTCAACGCGGTTTCCTTTGGTGTGGACAAAGGCGAGCGGTTGGCGGTGGTTGGGCCGAATGGAGCTGGAAAATCGACGCTGATCCGGACGCTGAGCGGTGTGCTGGCCGCTCAATCCGGGATGATGAAGATTGATGGTGTAGATTTGAGTGGATTGTCGACCCAGGCGCGGGCGCGGCTGCTTTCGGTCGTGCCGCAGGCAGGCCAGCTTGGCGGCGCGTTCAGCGTCGAGCAGACTGTGCTGTTAGGACGCACGGCTTATATGGGCTGGCTGGGGCAGCCATGCAGCGATGACATGGATAAGGTCGATTTGGCGATCCAGCGTGCTCACCTGGGCGATCTCAAGGAACGGCGCATCGCCGAATTGTCGGGCGGGGAACGCCAACGTGTCTTGCTGGCGCGCGCCCTGGCGCAGGATACGCCGATCATGCTGCTGGATGAACCGACCAATCATCTCGACCTGCGCCACCAGATCGAATTCCTGGACTTAATCCGGGATTTGACCGAGGAAGAGGACCTGACGGTGTTGATGGCGCTGCATGATTTGAATCTGGTTTCGACCTATGCCGACCGCGCGGTTTTGCTGCATGAGGGTAATGTGGTTGCGATTGGCGAAACCAAGGACGTGCTGACAACGGATCATATCAGTAAAACGTATGGCGTAGATGTGCAGGTAGTTTCGGCTCCCGGAGTCGATGTTCCGATTATTTTACCGAGAGGAAAGGACCAATGATGGAATACACTATGGAGAAGTTGGATGAATTGGTGGGACAGATCAAGCCTTTGGATCAGGATGCGATGACGGCGGCGCGTGAACGCCAGAATACATTGACCAAACCGCCGGGGAGTTTAGGGCGTTTGGAGGAATTGTCCATCCAATTGGCCGGAATTCAGCGAAAACCAATCCCGGAGATCGAACACAAGGTAATTGTGGTCATGGCCGGAGATCATGGTGTGGTGGCCGAGGGCGTCAGTGCCTATCCTTCCGAGGTCACGCCGCAGATGGTGTCCAATATGCTCCATGGTGGAGCAGCGGTCAATGTGTTGAGCCGCTATGTAGAGGTGCGCATCAAATTGGTCGATATGGGGGTAGATTATAATTTCGAACCCAACCCGGAATTGGAAGACAAGAAGGTGGCTAGAGGTACGCAGAACATAGCAGTTGGTGCGGCTATGACTCGCGAGCAAGCCCTGGCAGCGATCTTATCGGGAGCGGAAGTAGTAGAAGCAGAATATGCTGAAGGATTAGATATCCTGGCAACGGGCGAAATGGGCATCGGCAATACCACACCCTCGGCGGCGATTTGTGCGGTGCTGACCGGAAAAACGGGCGCAGAGGTGGCCGGGCGTGGCACCGGCGTGGACGATGCTGGGTTGGCGCGTAAGGCGGAAGTGATTGACCGGGCGTTGGAGGTGAATCAGCCAGAGCCAAAGGATGCCCTGGATGTTTTAAGTAAGGTCGGTGGCTACGAGATTGGCGGACTGACCGGGGCGATTTTGGCGGCGGCGGCGCATGGCTGCCCGGTAGTGATTGATGGTTTCATCTCGACGGCGGCGGCAATGCTGGCCGTAACGCTGGTCCCGCAGGTGGGCGATTACTTGATCGCCGCTCACCATTCCCAGGAACAAGGCCACGCTATCATGCTGGATTGGTTGGAGATCAAACCGCTGCTAAGCCTGGATATGCACCTGGGTGAAGGTACCGGGGCGGTATTGGGGATTTCGTTGGCCGAAGCCGCTTGCCGGATTTTGAAAGAAATGGCAACCTTTGCCGAAGCCGGGGTGTCGGATAAGGATGCGTGACGATCAGGGTGCCCTTCCTCGGCAAGGCGGTTCGGGGATCGCGTCGGTCTTCGCCGCCTTTCAATTCCTGACCATTTTCCCGCCTGTTATTCGACGGCCGTTCACCGAACGTGAACTCGGTTGGTCGTTGGCCAGTTATCCGCTGGTCGGGCTGGCGCTGGGTGGCGTGCTGCTGGGTGCTTATCAGGTTTTGACGCGCTGGTTCGACCCACTGGTCGTGGCGGCATTGGTGTTGGTGTTGTGGGTATTACTCACCCGGGCGTTACATCTGGATGGCCTGATGGACACGACCGACGGCCTGTTTGGCGGCTGGACGCCCGAACGCCGCCTGGAGATCATGCGTGACCACCAGGTAGGCGCCTTTGGGGTAGTCGCGGGTGCGCTTTTATTGCTAGTCAAATTTGTGTTATTGGTTGCTAATGGTGGAAACTTTATGCCCCTGTTGCTGGCTCCGCTGATAGGACGCTGGGTGTTGGTGTTGGCTGTAGTTGAATTCCCGTATGCGCGTAACCAGGGCAAAGGTAAAACCATCAAGGATTACTCGAACTGGATCCATCTGGTGATCGCTTCATTACTGGCGCTGGTGGCGGTCTGGCTTATAGCCGGGTGGTGGGGAATGGTTGTGTTTAGTGCGGTTGTGCTGTTCGTGTTGCTGGCGGCCTGGTTCGTGCAGCGCCGTATCCCTGGGTTGACTGGCGACATTTACGGTGCGCTGTGCGAATTGAGTGAAGTGCTGGTGCTGCTACTTTTTAGCGCGATGATTTGATGGTTTGGAGGATGGCATGGGAAAATTGACTTTGGTGCTGGGCGGCGCGCGTTCCGGCAAATCGACATATGCGGAGAAACTGGCGAAGCAGTCGACTGGAGCGGTAGTGTACATCGCTACGGCCGAACCCGGTGATAATGAAATGGTTGAGCGCATTGCAAAGCATAAATCCCAACGTCCGGCGGAATGGGAAACGCTGGAAATTCCTTTTGGCGTGGGGCAGGGTGTTCGGGAAAGCACATTGCAGCCGGAGGTGTTTTTGTTGGATTGTGTGACTCTGCTGATGAGCAATCTGATCCTACAAGTGACGGAAAACATTGACCAGCCGCCGGAGGAAGATGTTCCGGCTGCTGTAGATGCCGAGATCGATGCGTTGGTCGATGCGATCCATAGCGCGGATGCACATTGGATCGTGGTCTCGAATGAGGTTGGCCTGGGTTTGGTGCCACCGTATCCACTGGGGCGCGTCTACCGGGACGCGATCGGACGCGCCAACCAACGCTTGAGCCGGGTTGCCGATGAGGTCTTTTTCCTGGTGGCCGGAATGGCACTGCCTTTACATGAATTAGGAACACATATCGCTGATTGACGTGTAATGAATTAGCTTACATACTATATTTTACGAAGCCAGGTCTTCGAAGACCTGGCTTCTTCTTTGCTGCATTAAAGATTTGGTAGACCTTCGTAAGAAGGCCATTAGAATGCCGGTTGGGGGATTGAAAAATGGATTTAATCGGATAAGATATATAAAGTAAACAATGCAATTGCATTGAAATCTTTTTAAAGGATGGCGCAAGTGGGCGTAGGATTGAAAATCGGAAAAATATTTGGGATTCCAATTGAGCTGCACGTCAGTTGGTTTTTGATCTTCGCGATGGTGACCTGGTCGCTAGCTGACGGACTTTTCCCGCAAGAATATCCCAATATGCAACCTGGTTTGTATTGGGTGCTGGGCGTGGTGACCAGTCTGTTGTTCTTTGGCTCGGTATTGCTGCACGAATTGGGACATTCCGTGGTGGCGCTGCGCGATGAGGTGCCAGTGCGCAAGATCACGTTATTCATCTTTGGCGGATTGGCACAGATCGAGAAAGAGCCGCCTACGTCCCGTTCGGAATTTCGGATAGCTATTGCGGGACCGCTGGTCAGTTTAGCATTGGCCGGTTTCTTCGGTTTGCTGTGGCTGTTGGATAAACCGTTCTCGTTCCTGGCCGCGCCGAGCATTTGGCTGGCGCGTATCAATCTGATGCTGGGGTTGTTTAATCTGATTCCCGGTTTTCCATTGGATGGGGGGCGTGTGCTGCGAGCGATCTTGTGGCAGCGCAGCGGCAATTTCTATAAAGCCACGCGTATTGCCGGCCGGGTAGGTAGCGTTGTGGCCTACGGTTTTATTGGTTTTGGGGCACTGACGATCTTCAATGGCAATTTCATCAACGGCATGTGGTTGATCTTTATTGGCTTTTTCTTGCAGAACGCCGCCTCGAACAACGTGGCCATTTCTAGTTTTCGGGAGGCTCTGCATGGCACAACGGTGGAACGGGTGATGACGTATGATTTCCCCAAGGTGCCCGGTAACGCCGTAATCCAGCAATTGGTAGACGAGCAGGTGTTGACTACCGGCCAGCGCTATTTCATGGTGGCAGATAATGATCAACTAGAAGGCTTGCTCACACTGCGCGATATTACCAAAATTCCACAACGCCAATGGCGTTTTACGGCGATTCGGCATGCGATGGTGCCGCTGGAAAGGCTGATTACAGTTGGCCCGGAGCAGGAATTATGGGAAGCCTTGCAAACGATGGATACCAACAACATCAACCAGGTGCCAGTGTGCGAGGATAATGAGATTCGCGGCGTGCTCTCGCGGGAACAGGTTGTGCGCTACGTACGGTTGCGTTCCGAGTTAGGGGTATAAAGCGACAAGCAAGCTAATATAATCGGTTTGATCGAGCGACCACCGATTTTACTGAGACTTTATAAAATATATGGGTAACAAAGACTATCCCTACACAAGGTGAATACGTAGGGGCGCAGCATGCTGCGCCCCTACAAAAATCAGGGATTTCAGCGTGATTTGGATGCGATATGTAAGGCATTATGTCAATGATACAAATACCTGATTAACTTGTAAAAGCTCGAGTTTAGACAAAATGAATTAGCCGGACACAAGGTCGGGTTGAAAAACAGCACCTTACCAATCGAATTTCAAGCCACTT
>JAFGRA010000263.1 GCA_016935415.1 Anaerolineales bacterium | reverse complement strand
GGCGTCCAGGGCACCATCGGATCGATGGCGACTGCCCGGCCGATTGCGCCGCGCGGGAATTGGGCGTTGCTTTCGTTGGTGGAATAATACAAGTCCCATTGCGCCACACGCCCGCTGTCATCGCCGATCAGCATGGTGGAAGCAAACACGCTGTATGCGCCGCCTGGGACAGCTTCTGGCGATAAGCGTGGTTCTGCTGCGGACGCTTCCCAGGTGAAGCCATCGTCCGAAGCCGCAGCGCCGACCTGTAAGGAACCGCGCCAATCATCGGTGGCGCTGTAGGCCATGTAGAACTTGCCGTTGAAGTAGAACACCGCTGCACTGACCAATCTACGATCCCAGGTAGCTCCGTGACCGGTTTCGAAAACCGGTGCTGTTTGGAGTTGCAGGCCGTCCCCCTGTGCGCTGCTGCGCGGGTTTTGGCTATCTGCGACGGCGAATTCTTCTACCGGTGGGAGGATTTCGGTGTCATTCTTGGGAATAGCGAATGTAGCGGTTGGGAGTTGGGCGGCTTCGTCTGCGGGCGCGGCGCAGGCTGCAAGCAAAAGGGTGCACAGGCACAACAAGGTGAGTTTTGAGATTTTCATGGAGCCTCCGCAGGCAATTTTCTTCAGAAGTTCAACTTAGCAGGGCTTTATTATACAGCCCAGGTTGTTCCAAAGAATATACATTTTTGAGGGCTACAGTGTTCAAGCTGAGAATGTTGTCGGTTGAGCGTGGGGAAATCGTCAGGTAGTCGTCAAGTAAAAAGCGGCAAAATTATGTAAGATTCAGATATCCAAAGTTACAAAGTATTCTCCACTTGATAAGCGTGAGCCGGCCGAAGGAACCGGCTCACGTGGTTTTAAAGCAAACCGGAGGCACTGGTGGGCACCTCCGGCGAGGGATTCTTTTCCGGTTTACTTTTCGAACAGTTCGCCGATCTTGTCGGCATCGATTTCCTTGTGTTCTTCCTCTTCTTTGGACTTGCCGCGTTCCCGGATCGCTTCAATGATCGGGGGCAGGATCGACAAGAAGATGATAGCAAAGACCACCGTGCTGAAATTGTCTTCGACGAATGGGATCGAGCCGAAGAAATAGCCCAGGAAGGTGAACAGGGAGACCCAGACGATGCCACCGACCACGTTGTAGAGGATGAACTTGTGGTAGGTCATCGCGCCAACCCCAGCCACGAAGGGCGCAAAGGTGCGCACGATGGGCACGAAGCGCGCCAGGATGATGGTCTTACCACCGTGCTTTTCGTAGAATTGGTGGGTGCGTTCCAGGTATTCACGTTTCAGGAAGCGCACGTCTTCCCGGAAGACGCGCGGCCCAAGGTAATGGCCGATGGCATAATTGACCGAGTCGCCGACGATTGCAGCTACCATCAAGGGGAAGAGCAGCAGCCAGGGGCTGAGATGTCCCTTGGCCGCAAAGGCGGAGGCGGCAAAGATCAGCGAATCGCCGGGTAGGAATGGGGTGACCACGAAGCCGGTCTCAGCAAAGATGATGAAGAACAGCACGACGTAGGTCCATGGCCCAACCACATCGACGATCAGCGCCAGGTATTCATCTAGGTGAACGAAAAAGTCGACACCTAATTTCAACCACTCAATCAAACTTGTAGGCATTTCAGGCATGAATTTGTTTCTCCTTCGAAAATATCAAGATGAGGCCTGCTTAGCGGTTTCCGGGGAAACCGTAGGTAGGTCAGATAGTGCTGGCCGGACGATGCGGCCGGAAAAAGCAATCATAGCAAAAAGTCCCAGAGCGAGCACGGCCAGGGTGATGCCAGAGATACCCAGCATGTAAGGTGGCAGAACGCTTTCGTAATCAAAGACGATTGGGAGGATCGTGAAACCGGCCAGGACGAGCAAGCCGTTCCATAAGCCGTGGATGATGACGGCGGCCAGGTAGGCCAAGCCGAGTTTGAAATAAATGCGTTTCTGCCAGGCGGTGGCCAGCGCCCAACCGGTCAGGCCGGTGGTGAAGATATGGATCAGGCTGGTGATAGCGCGGATGCTGATGACCAGCGCCCATTGGTCGCCGCCCGTCGTGGCCAGGGTCAGGTTTTCAAACAGGGCGTAACCGGCGCCGCTGATCAGCCCGGCTACAAAACCGGCCTGCGGGGTTAATTTCCGCCCAGCCAGCAGCCACACCCCGATGGGCTTGATCAGTTCTTCGATCAGGGGCACGATCACGGCGATAAAGCCGAGCATACCCAGGATTGCGCCGGGGCTAAGCATATGCGGCAAGAGCAGCGATAAGATGCGATCTGGGTTCTGGGTGTTCTCAAGCAGCAGGCCCAACTGGTTGATTTCTTCAGCCAGCCCGGGTTGCAGGGTGATGTAGAGCACGCTGAGCACAACGATCAGCAGCAGGGCGGTGAGTTCGGCGATCAGGATTAGCCCCGGCCCTAATACCAGGCCGCTGCCGAATATGCCCCAGAAACGCTGCGGGGACGGCTTGGGCTGTTTGCGGTACGCCAGCCAAACCAGCCAGACGATTGGCAGGCTGGCTGCTAAGATGTGCAATAAAGGTAGAAAGATGGTCGCGAGCAGCTCGTGCTGACTGACGAAAAAGCCAATGGCGACCGCAACCGCGGCCAGCAGGATGGAGGTGGCCTGGAAAGTTTGCCCGGCTTTTTTGAGCCAGGCTGGGCCTGCGATCTGCCAGTCCAGCAAACGCGCCAGACTGAAAAATGCGGATGGGATCAGCAAGATTCCCGCGAAGATGATCCCAACGGGACGCACGAAAGATGAGGCATCATTGGCGATTTGGCCGAAGTCGCTGCCGGCATTGGTCTGGCCGGTAATGCGAATCACCTCTGCCAGCAGGGTGAACAAGGCGTATGACCACAACAGCAATGCCGCCAGGATGGATAGGCCAAGCTGAATGGCTGACGGCCAGTGAAAGCGTGTGGTTTTAGATGCTGGGGCCGGAGTAGGGTTTTCGGCCAGGACGGTTTCGCTCACTTTTCCTCGATGGTTACGTCTTCAATGTAAACTTCCGGCAGGCTGTCGGGGTTGTCGGCGTTTGGCTCGGCAATCGCGTTGACCACATCCATCCCGTCGATGACCTCACCAAAAATGGTGTATTGTCCGTCGAGGTGTGGGGCCGCGTCGTAAGTGATGAAGAACTGGCTGCCGTTGGAGGTCGGGCCGCTGTTTGCCATGGCAAACTGTCCGGCGCGGTCGAACTTCAAGTCGTTGTCGACCTCGATCTCGAACATGTAGCCGGGGCCGCCGTAGCCAGTGCCGCTGGGATCGCCACCCTGAGCCATAAATCCGGGGATCACGCGGTGGAATTTGACGCCGTCGTACCAGTCTTCCTGCGCCAGGAAAACGAAGCTGTTCACGGCGAAGGGAGCGACCTCCGGGTAGAGTTCAATCGTGATGTCGCCCAGGTCGGTGTGCAGGATAGCGGTGTATTCTTTTGCCAGGTCGATCACCTGGGGCGGGCATTCCGTATATTGGCGGTCGGTCAGGCGGCTGAGTGGGATCAATGCCGATTCGAGCACGCCCTTGAGCGCCGCATAGCTGTAATAATCGGTGGGCAAGGGGCGGTTATCGACCAGGATATACGGGGTGCCGCTGAATCCGTGGGTAACACCTTCGGCCCAGGCGTTCTGGGCCAGCCCGGCCAGTTCATCGCTGAGCATGTCCGTCTGGAATTGTTCGGTGTCCAGGTCCAACGCCGCGGCCTGATCGGTGACCCAGGCGATGAAATCTTCCTCGGACATGTCTGTCCATTCTTCCTGCTGGGCAAATAAGATGTCGTGCATTTCCCAGAAGGCGTCCTGGCGGCCAGCCGCTTCGGCGGCCTGGGTGGCGATGGCGGCTTTATCGTGGATCACGTTGTCGGGTTCGCCGATCAGGGGGAAATGGCGGTAGACCAACTGTATGTCGTCGGGAAAATCTTCCAGGATCTGCATCAGGATGGGTTCCATGATGGCGCAAGACGGGCATTGGAAGTCGCTGTATTCAACGATGGTCACGGCCGGGTCTTCTGCGCCTTTGCCCCAATCGCCTTCCAGCACGAAATCTTGTTTTTCAGCCCCATCGCTGGCTGCCGTACAGGCGGCCACACTGCTGCTGGCTGACGTTTCCGCTTCCGCCGCTACCGGCGTTGGTGAGGGGGCAGATTCGGCTGCTGTGGCTTGGGTTGGTTCTGGCGTTACGACGGGTTCATTTGTATTACTTTGGCAGGCGCTCAATACCAATAAAAATATAGAGACGATAAACAACAAATATTTTCGCATTGAATCCTTCTTAGATACCTGAAAGAGCGCAGCTCTTCCCATTATTCGGACAGAATGCCCCAATTTTACCAGCATTTACCCCGCAGATATTAAGGGATTGTAAGTAGCGTGGGGCAAGGATCAAGTGCGTTGCTTGAATCCCCCGATAACCCCTGTTATCATAGGGCGGCACAAACAATCCACTTTTCAAAAAAGGCATACGATGAAATCCAGGCGTTCTAACATCGGTTTGCTGTTCTTCTCGCTGGTCGTGGTCATGATGGGCTTTGGGATGATGATCCCGATCCTGCCCTTCCTGATCGAAGCGTTCAATGCCAGCGCCAGCGCGCTAGGGGCATTGATGGCAGTCTACGCCGCGGCGCAGTTCATCTGCGCTCCGATCTGGGGGCAGGTCTCCGACCGCATCGGGCGCAAACCGGTGCTGCTGATCGGTGTGTTCGGTAACGCCATCATCCAGATCATGTTCGGCCTGGCGACCAATTTCACCATGTTATTTGTCGCCCGGGCCTTGGCCGGAATCCTTTCCTCGGCCACGCTGCCGACCGCGATGGCGTTCATCAGCGACAGCACCAGCGATGAGGAACGCGGCGGCGGCATGGGTATCATCGGGGCGGCAATGGGGGTGGGTATGGTGATCGGTCCGGGGCTGGGCGGCTGGCTGGGCAAGGACTCGCTCTCCACACCGTTCTTCATTGCGGCCGGGTTATCCTTCCTGGCGCTAATCTTGATTATGCTGACCCTTCCCGAATCGCTGCCCTCGGAAAAACTCATCAAAGGCGGGCAGATCCGTTTCGCCTCCCAATTTAGCGGTATGCGCGCCGCCGTCTTTGGCCCGATTGGTTTCTTGCTGCTGCTGGCTTTCCTGGTCAGCTTTGGCTTGACCAGCTTCGAAAGTATCTTTGGCCTGTTTGCCCTGCACCGCTTTGGCTATGGCACGCGCGAAGTCGGCTATATCTTGATGTTCATCGGCCTGATCGGGGCGATTGTGCAAGGGGCGCTGACCGGCCCGCTGACCAAACGCTGGGGCGAGGCAACCGTCATCAAGGTGACCACCCTGCTCAGTGCGCTGGCTTTCGTGTTGATGCTCGCGGCTTTTAATCTACCGGTCTTATTGCTGACGGTGGGTTTCTTCATTTTGAGCAATTCGATGATCCGCCCGGCGGTTTCTTCGCTGACTTCGAAACGCGCCACCATCGAGCAAGGTGAGGCCATGGGCTGGAACAACGCCTTTATGAGCCTGGGACGCGTGGTCGGGCCGCTGGCCGCTGGGGCATTGTTCGATGTGAACCTGACCTACCCCTACCTGATGGGTGGGCTGATCTTGCTGCTGGGCGGCATCGCCACCTTGATCTTCCTGCATGGCGCGCCCCAGGCAGTCGAGCAAATGCAGGCGGCCGATTGACGTGCAGGACTTCGAGCAGTTGACCTGGCGTGGCAAAATCCGCCGTTTGCGTAAACTGGCCCACAATGCCTTGCAGCAGTTCGACATGGCTTACACCGACCTGCGCCTGGTGGGTTGGTACACCAATCTGCTCTTCCGCGTTTTTACACCCACGAAAGACTCCTACGTGCTGCGCATCTGCGGCCCGGGCTGGCGCACGGATGAAGACCTGCGCGCCGAAGCGGCCTGGCTGCAAGCCCTCAATTGCGATACCGACATCGGTGTGCCCCAACCCCAGGCCGCCCGCAATGGGGATTTTATCGTGGAGGCTGCCGTCGAGGGCGTGCCCGGCTCCCGGCGCTGCGTGCTGCAAAGCTGGCTGCCGGGTGTGCCGCTCGAAAAAAGATTGACGCCCGAAAATCTGTACAAGATGGGGGTATTGTTCGCCCGTCTGCACGCCCATACCGCCAACTTCACCCCGCCACCGGATTTTACAACGCGCAAGATGGACAAGGTGCTGGCGCGTGATGAGGAAGATGTGCTCTTTCTGGCGGAAAACGCCGACGCCTTCACGCCCCACACACGCGCTATCCTGGAATGCACCCGCGCGCGGGTGGCGGCCGCGTATGCTGAACTGTACGCCGCCCCAGGCGGTTTGCAGGTAATCCACCATGATCTGTGGCACGGCAATATCAAGGTTTACCGCGGTAAACTGCACCCACTCGATTTCGAAGATACGGTCTGGGGCTACGCCGTGCAGGACCTGGCGATGGCCTTGCAAGACTTGATGAGCGATGTCGAGCCGGATGATTTCGAGCCGCTGCAAGCCGCCCTGCGCGCCGGGTACGAAAGCCTGCGTACTTGGCCGGAAGCTTATCCCAACCAGATCGATATCTTCCGGGCCGGGCGCACCTTGTGGGTCGCCAATTACGTCGCCCGCTTCCAGCGCAAACATCTCAAAGAGCACCTCGACTGGCTGGCCCCACAGCTCGAAGGCTTCCTGGAGACCGGGTTGGTGCACAAATGAGCGCCGCGCAAAGACCCAAACGCATCATCGTCGGCCTCAGTGGAGCCAGCGGGGCGATCCTGGGCATGCGTGCCCTGGAAATGCTCAAAGCCGCCGGGGTTGAAACGTATCTGGTCATCACCCCCGCCGCCGAGCGCACCATCTTGGAGGAAACCGATTGGACGGTAGCAGCGGTCAAGGCACTGGCGGACGTGTGCTACGACAGCGACGACATCGGGGCGGCGATTGCCTCCGGTTCGTTCAGTACGGATGGCATGCTGGTCGCGCCCTGCTCGAGCAAGACGCTCTCGGCGATTGCCAACGCTTTCAATCACAACTTGCTGGTGCGCGCCGCCGATGTGTGCCTGAAGGAAGGCCGCCCGCTGCTGCTGGCGGTGCGCGAAGCGCCCCTGCACCGCGGCCACACGCGCCTGCTCGACCTGGCGGCGAGTTCCGGGGCGATCATCTTCCCGCCCGTCCCGGCCTTCTATGCCCGGCCGCAATCCATCAATGAAATGATCGACCAGATCGTGGGGCGTATGCTGCTCCGGTTGGGGGTGGAGAATGAGGGTTATGTGGCATGGGGGAGTGAGGGATAAGGCCCAACTGGGATCGAACCTGCGGCCAAACGTTTCTAGGTTCATTCCCTATTGAGCCTCATGAGGCAATGGGCGGTCTGCCTCCTTATCAATATGCACTCAAACAAGCCTGATTTTCCACTTTCAATTGATACTAAAAATGGAATGTTGATACCAACCGACCAGTATGACTAGACTGCCAAGCAGTAAATTTCCTGGGCGTGTGAATATGTTCAAGGATGGATTCGAAAAATGCTTTCATGTTTCTACTTTGGGCATAATGCAGATAAATATGGTTGTCTCTTGCTTATTTATGGAGTGCAATTACAATAGTTTTCCCACCTAATAAAGGTGAAATTTTATTTTTTCCCTGAATTATATTTGACTAATTTATTCCAGTTTATTATTCCATCGTCGCAAAAATCATTCATAAATTCTAAAGTGAACATATTTAGTATTTTTGCGTAACCTTCCATAAACTCATCGTTCTTTTCTTTTGCCTTATGTCCTAATGGTTCTATGATATCTGTATATAAATCTACGTTCCCGGAAATAAACTCCCAAAATCGTTGACCGCAAAGTTTTTGATAATCACCTTTATCTGGTTTGTTATCAATTCCATAACAACAACCATTTATAGGTTGAACGATGGCTCTTGCATTGTTAGTTTTAAGGGTTCGAGTTGCCGCTTTAAAATTTTGCAGCATCCTATTTTTCTGGTCAGAATTACCCCAGTTTGGGCCAGATTTTATTGCAACAATATAAATGGTTTCATCTTTTTCAAAGAGTAGATCGATTCCAAGTGCTGCGGATTTTGCGCCACCATATACTTGAGCGTTGACAAATATAGCCAAGTTTTCTAAAAATTCTCCGAAGATAGTTTCTTCTTGAGAAGAAAGATATGCATCCAAGAGCGATTTTACTAAATCTTGAGCTGTTAGAATATTTTTAGCTTTAAAAAGGTAAGGGTTTTTACGTTTAAGAACCCTATCTAATTTCAGACTGCTTAACTTTTCTAATCTTTTTGTATGGAAGACACCGATATGTTCTTCAACATAGCTTGTTACATCATTCAGATTTAGGGGTTTCATATGTACCTTTTTCTTCAAAGAGGACCAACTGCTTGTCATCTAGCTGTGTTTTTGCTAATTCGTAATACTCTCCAAGAATTTCAATTCCTATAGAATTTCTATTCATTCGTTGGGCTACTTTCATTGTTGTACCTGAACCAAGAAAAGGATCGAGTACCCAATCGTTTTCTTTTGTAAATAATTTTATAAACCATTCAGGTAATGATTCGGGAAATACGGCGCTATGATTTTTATTACCCGTTTCCGTAGCCATGTGCAATACATTTGTCGGATATACTTTGTCTCGGCCAACCCAATTTGACACGTTTTTCCCAAACCCACTACCAACTTTGGATTCATCTCGGTTTTTATCTGTTTTGCTCAAGTTTTTTAATCTGCTATCAGCCCAGTCGCCAATTGGAACCATTACCTCATCTTGGTACATGGCAAATTTTCTTTGTTTGTTAAATTGTAATAATCGTTCCCATGAATCTCTAAAACGATTTGGCCACTTCCCAGGATAGCTGTTCTTTTTGTGCCACATAAATTCTTCTGTCCACAGCCAGCCTTGTTTTCTCATCTCTAAAATAAGCTCAATTACATAAGTATGTCGTTCCCCTTTTACTACTCTTTCTTTTATATTGAGAACAAAGGTGCCGGTTGGTTTCAATACTCGTAAAAGTTCTTTGCTAATAGGCAAGAACCAATCAACATAATTATTGGGGTGTATTCCGCCATATGAATTTTTTCGACTATCCGCGTACGGGGGAGATGTAAAAATTAAATCTACAGAGTTGTCATCAAGTGTTTTTAATACTTCTTTGCAATCTCCTAGATAAATTCTTGATTCTATCTGTGGCATGTAAAAACCTCAAAAACGTTGTCAATTTATAAAATTATACAACATCAATTTATAACTAATGTTTTTCTTTGGCCGCGTTTCACCCCAAACCGAGCTTCTTGGCTAAATCCCAATGCATTATATACTGATCGGGCATATGCCGCTCATACATTTCCCAGCATAATCTCAGGCTGATCAAGGTCTGCCTGGATGAGCTGGTAAAACCGGCCCAAGTGGATGCCATCCATCACGGCGTGGTGGCCCTGTACACTGAGCGGCAGCTTGATTTTCTCCGCATCTGTAAAGAACTTGCCCCACGCAAAGCGCGGCACCGAATCGGCGGGATTGAGGTCGATGGGGTGCATCAGGCTGGTGAACGATACCCACGGGATGGCGGTCATGAACAGCAGGTTGTCCTGGCCGGGTTCGTCTTCCAGGGTGGGGTGTTCTTTTACATGCGCAATCACCTCGGCGGCTTTGGCCGCAAATGCCGGGAAGTCTGCATTGTAGGGAATGGAGCAAAAGGTGAAAAGCTCGGTGTTGGTCAGGATCGTGGTGGAGGGGTGTACGACTTCATGCTCGACGACCTGCTCGCCGTGGATGCGATAGCGGAACTCGGGGATGGCGTTGGCGGTCTTGGCGATCAGGTACATCATCGCCACGGTGAACGAAATTCCCTGCGCTTTGACGTAAGGCTGAAAGGCGCTGATTTCCATGTTGGCGCACAGGCTGAAGTGGGGATAGCCCATGTTTTTGAACACCTTGAAATGTTCGCGGCGCGGCCAGGTTTGCATATCGATTGGGCGCATACTGCACCTCCGGGATAATTAAGGGAATAGCTTCAAATCGTGAATCGATCTAATTATATACTTTCCTGAATTCAGCATTCAACAGCGAAGTGGCTTGAGATGCATAAGGATAGCACTTTAGGTGTTTTTACAATCTGGTAAGCATTGAAGTTTATCATGCGGCAGATCCATAATCTGATATATAATGAATGTAAAGAAAATGCAGCAATTCCACTGCTTACACCAGTCAGGCGCGCAGACTATCATTTCACAAATATTGAAAAATTATTGAAATTCATCTTGACTACCTGCTGATCCAGGATGTGTTCGCAATACTCCAGCGGTCTGTTGATTTAGTTGCAAGGTGTAATCTTTATGCAGTTTTCGAATTCAGCGTACAGTCAGTTTCTGGAAACCATTCCAGATGCTGCCCTGGTTGTTAATCGGGAGGGGGATATTGTGCTGGCAAACACGCCAGCCTATGGCTTATTTGGATGTCGATCTGGTGAACTACAAGGGCGGTCTCTTTATTCCTTAATATTCGCTACAGAGCGAGCATCCATACAAGAAATTCTCACAACCCCGCAGGCGCGCACCATCGGAAATGAGCAGCCCTTGCGCGCCCAACGCGCGGACGGCAGCGAGTTCCCGGTTGAAATTATGCTGAAGCCAGTAGCATTGGAGGAGGGCCAGTTTACGGTCTGCACCGTTCGCGAGATCGCCGCTAAAGACCGCATGGTAGGGGCGCAAAATGTGCAGGAACGGTCGACCAATTTGCGATTCTTTGAAAGCATGGATCGGGTCAACCGGGCTATTCAAGGGACGAACGATCTTGAACAGATGATGAGCGATGTGCTTGACATTGTCTTGTTGATTTTTGAATGCGATCGTGCTTTTCTAATGTATCCATGTGATCCTGATGCTTCATCCTGGGTAGCGCCGATGGAGCGCACCCGCCCAGAATACCCGGGTATTCTTACACAGGGATTAGATGAGGTGCCGATGGACGCGAATTCGGCCAGGACGTTTAGCGCCTTGTTAGCCGCTGAGGGTCCCGTGAAATTCGGGCCAGGACTCCCGAATTTGCTAGGTGATGACGCGGAAGAACGTTTTCAGATCAAATCTTTTATGGGGATGGCGCTCCATCCAAAGATTGGCAAGCCCTGGCAATTCGGGATTCATCAATGTTCACATCAACGAATCTGGACATCTGAGGAAGAGAAGCTTTTCGAACAAATTGGGCGCAGGTTAGCGGATGGCCTTACCAGCCTGCTGACGTATCGCAATTTACAGGAAAGCGAAGAGCGCTATCGCCTGATCGCTGAAAACACTGCCGACACGATCGCGGTATATGATCTGAACCTTCAACCAATTTACATCAGTCCTTCAATTATAAGATTGAGCGGCTATACACCGCAGGAAACCATGCAGCAGTCATTTGACGAAACCCTAACACCCGAATCCAGGCAACGAATCCAGAAGGTATTGGCAGATCAAACGGCATTGGAGCGAAGTGGAAAAGCCGATCCGGAGCGGACAATATTAGTGCAAGTTGAGGGGCATCGCAAAGATGGTTCTGCTTTTTGGCATGAAGTTGCGGCCTCATTTCTGCGCGATGATGACCTCAAGCCAACCAGCATTTTGACCGTGATCAGAGACATCACCAAGCGCAAGCAAGCCGATGAGGCGCGGCGGCGTTCGGAGGCTTTCCTCGACAGTATCATTGAGCACAGTCCTTACTCGATGTGGATTTCAGATGATAAGGGCACACTTATTCGACAAAATCAGGCCTGCCGTGACTTGTTGCAGATCACGGATGAGGAGGTGGTGGGGAAATACAATCTATTTCGGGACAATTTGGTTGAAGAACAAGGGGTATTACCACTGATCCAACAGGTATTTGAAGAAGGCAAAACGGCAAGATTTTTTTTGGATTACGATAGTTCCCGGCTGGATGGGATTGATCTAGAAGAAAAAACCTCCGTTGTTCTGTATACGAATATTTCAGGGGTGAAGGATGAGCAAGGCCGGGTTACGAATGCCATCATCCAGCATCTGGATATCACCGAGCGGATGCGGGCCGAAAAAGCCTTGCAAGACAGCGAACGCCGCCTATCGGTGATCTTTAATCATAATACCAATCATCAACTCTTGTTTGGTGTTGAACCCGATGGCGGATTTCAATTGATCGCTATCAACCAGAGCTACCTCGATTCAGCCCGACAATATGGTGTTGATATTTCTAGAGCGGATGTTGTCGGCAAATCGCTTGAAGCGTTCATAGCGAATGTTTTCGGATTCGATGAAGCTATCGTGGAATATTCAGTGCAATACTATCGCCAGGCTGTAGAAACTTGCAAGCCGGTGCGCTATGAAGAGAACATTGATTTTGCGTTAGGCCGGGTGTATTTGGATGTGACTCTGGTGCCGGTATTGGATGATGCCGGCATATGCCGTTATGTGTTGTGGACATCCCACGATATTACCGAACGTAAACGGGCAGAAGATGAAATTAAGCAGTTGAATGAGGAATTGGAGCAGCGCGTGCTTGAACGCACCGCCCAGTTGGCTGCGGCAAATGAAGAGTTAGAATCTTTTTCTTATTCCGTTTCCCATGACCTGCGCGCCCCACTGCGGGCCATCAACGGCTACTCCCATATTTTGATGAGTGATTATGCCCCCCAGCTTCCCGATGAAGTGGGGCGTATGTTGGGAAATATCCAAACCAACACGCGGCAGATGGGACAGTTGATCGATGATTTGCTGACTTTCTCAAGGTTGAGCCGCCAGCCGATCAATAAACAACCGATTAATTCAAACGAGCTGGTTCGCGAGGTGCTGGATGCTTTGAAAAGCGATTGGGAAGCAGGCAAGGTTGGGATTGAAATTGGGGAACTGCCGGATTGCCAGGGGGACCCGATGCTGCTCAAGCAGGTGTGGATGAATTTGCTTGCGAACGCCTTCAAGTTTACATCTGGGCAGCAAGACCCCCAGGTCGAGATCGGTTGTGAATTTGCCGGTGAGGAGCAAATCTTCTTTGTGAAAGATAACGGCATCGGTTTCGATATGCAGTATGCGGATAAATTGTTTGGGGTGTTCCAGCGCCTGCACACCGAGGCCTTCGAAGGTACGGGAGTAGGGTTGGCGATCGTGCAGCGCATTGTCCAGCGGCATGGCGGGCGCGTTTGGGCGCAAGCCAAGCCGAACGCGGGGGCTACGTTTTACTTTACGCTTTAGCTGACAAATGCCGCCAACATGATAAAAATCCCAAACATTATTGCAAGAACTCCTGCAATGATGAATCCGCGTCCTTCTTTTTGGGCCGGTTCTCCGGCTACTTTTTCTTGGGGAACACTCTCTGTTCGTCCTTTTCTGATCACTGAAGGAAAAAAATAACCTCTTGCGATCACATATTTCCCGCCGCGGATGAACTGCCAACCGAACAGTATGACTAGACTGCCAAGCAGCAAATTTTCTGGGCGGTGGATATGCTCAAGGATGAATTCAAAAAATGCTTTCATGTTTCTGCTTTGGGTAAAACAAAGATTTATCCTAAGCTTTTGATGATGTCAACTTGCCATAACTAAAACCAAGCAATGCGCCAAGGATTAGTGTCATTACACCGATTGGAACCAAAGAAATCGGGTCGTACCATCCAATAATAAATACACTGGGTAAGAGACAAAGGAATGCAATCACTATACCTTTCAGCACCGAATTGAGTTGTAAATTAGAAGTCGCCAGCATAAACCCCGAAACGACCCAAAGGAAAAAAGCAGAAATATTGGCATCCCAGGTTAGACCTTGTAATACCATGGGGATTACATCGAGTATCCCCGCAATTACACCAAGCAACAAACCAATGCGAATATTTTTCTTCATTATCGTTTTCCTTATAATTCTCGATTGTCTCACTCAACAGCAAATACCAAAAATATAGATCGCGTTACCCCAAACCAAATTTCTTTGCCAAAACCTGGCGATCCACACCTTTTGACATGGCGACGCCGTCATCCAGGATTGCGGCCTGGGCTTCGGCGGCCGTCCAATCTTTGGCGTCGTCCTGCCAGCCCGCCGGGGCCCAATCCAGTACCCGGCTGTAGCGGTTGACGGGCCAGCCGTAGGGTTCGCCCTTGGCGCTGATTTTGCGTTCACTGCCGTCGATGGTGAGGTAATACTCGCGCTGCAACTGCTCGATCGCCCGATCGACGGCGCTGCCGCCTTTTTTGCGGGTCACGCCCAGCGTTTGGCGCACCGCGCTGATGGTGAGCGTGCCTGCTTCTTCAAAAAGCTGCCAGACCTGCCAGGCGCTTTGGTTGAGTGTGCCCCCCGCCCAGCGTTCGGGCATGGGCTGGGCGGGATGGTAGGCGGCGTAGAAAATGGGGTACATGCGCTGGGTGACAAAGCCCTTATGCCCGCCCAGAATACAGCCGTACGCCAGCCGTTTTTCTGCGGCGGCGCGGTCTTTCCAGCGCCAGGGGTCGGTGTCGAGGCCGGTGTGCCACAGGTTTTCGGGAGTCTCCGCGCCCAGCGAGGGCAACCCGGGCAAGACCTCGGAAAGCGGCATGAAGCCCAGCGTTTCGACGCGGGCGATAAAATCTTCGTAGGTGGTCAGCATAGCGGTCATTTTTAGCCCTCCATCACTTGCTTGACTTCACCCAAATATCCGGCGATCTGCTTTGCGGTGGCAGCGCGTAGTTCCAGGCCGGTATCGGGGCTGCCGATTAGCACGCCTTCGACTTCGGCCAGGGACTGGTAGATCAGGCGCAGCAGGCGCTGCGTTTCGGGCGGCGGGCCAAGCAGGGCGGTCAGGGTTTTCTCGGCCTGGATGGTGTGCTGGCGCATGTGCGAGTCGAAGCGGTGCAGGCGGAAGCGCATTGGGAAGTTGACCTCTTCCCACAGGATCACCGGCATATCCAGTTCTGCGGCGCGGATATCGGCGCACCCGGCCAGCACGCGCTGTTCGAATTGCTCGAAATTGGCCCACATCCCCGCGACCTGCTTGCTTGCCAGGGCTTGCTCGACGTCGGCTTTGATCGGGTTGAAGACTTGTTCCCATTCTTCATCTGTGAAGTCGACGAGTTGGTCTAGCCCGGCGCGGGAACGCTCCAGGGCACGCTCGACGTGCACGTGGAAATAGGCGATTGACTGCAGGATGTGCCCCAGGATTTTGCGCAGCGGCCATTCTTCGGGTGCCGGTTCACGGTCGAGGTCGGCATCGGAAACGCGCAGCAGCACAGCCTGCAGGTCGCGGAAGGCAAGGTGGAATTGGGCCAGGATGTGCTGGGCGGCCGTAACGGGGTCACCTTTGGCAACGCGTTCGGACTGCAATTGCACGGCCAGGGTGCGCAGTTCTTCGTAGACGCGGAAGCAGGCAAAGCGCACGCCCTCCTCGTAGCCGTGCCAGTCCCAATCCCGGTTCAGGTCAGTCTCGGAGAGACTGAGGGCGAAAGCGGTAAAATCGGATACGGCTTTGGAAAGCGGGGTAGTGGTCATTTTAGAATCCTAACTCGCGTTTAAGTTGGTCTTCATCCTTACGGCCGCCGTCTTCCCCCAGCAGTTCCTTCCAGAACTGGTCGTCGTAGCGGCGGGAATGCACGGGCAGCGGCATGGGCACGCCCCAGCCCAGCAGCAGTACTTCTTCCTTGGGCTGCAAGCGGGCAAGCATGCCGCGCAACGCGTCGCGCCCGGCCAACCCGGAGAGCACGGCGCGGATGTCGTCGTCGTCGCCCAGCCAGCCGGAAATGCGTGTGCCCAACTGCGACATGACCTCGTCGTAGATTTGGGAGGGGCGCTGGTCGATGATCAGCAGGGTGACGTAATACTTGCGCAGTTCACGGGCGATGGTGCTGAAGGTGGTCTGCGTAGCCATAGCGCGGTTGAGCAGCTTGTGGGCCTCTTCGACCACGATCACCAGCGGGCGCGGCTCCTGGGTGCCCTTGGAGCGGAAATTATTGGTGGTTTCTTCCCAGGCGGCGCGGATGCGGCGGGTGAGCAGGTTGCTGACCAGCAGGTAGTCCAGGTCGCTTTCGTGCTGGCCGAAGGAGAGCACTATGTGCTGCCCGGCTTCGAGCGCCTTGATGACCTCGCCGACCGAATCGGCGGCCGGTTTCTCGACCACGTAGGGCAGGCGGAAGACGCGCCCCAGCTTGGAGTGCAGGCCCTCGGCGGCCATACGGTTGACCCCGGCTTCATCGGCCCAGGCGGCCACGCTGTCCGGGGCGGGGAATTTTTTGCCCTCATCATCCGTCATCATTGCGCCGAGTTTCATATTGCGGAATTCCTTGAACCAGTTGTCGCGGCCAAAGGTAGCGACCAATGCTTCTAACGTGGTGGGCGTGGTCTCTTTGAGGTTGAGTTCACGCGTCAATAGTTCGATGTCCTCGGGCTGGATGTCCTTCATGGCGATCTCGAGGTTGAAGGCCGGGGGAAACCCGCGGATTTGAGCGCCTGCGCCTAGGCCGACCACGCGCACTTTATGGCGGAACTTGGTTTCCAGACCGATCACGCGTTGGCCGGTATCAGAGGCGGTATCGTCGAAGCCGTATTCGTTGTGCATATCGAACACCAGCACGGAGGCGGCGTCGTAATGGATCAGCCCGGCCAGTACGATGCGGGTCAGGAAAGACTTGCCCGTGCCGGTGGCACCGAACACGCCCGACGAGCGCTGCACGAATTTCTCCAGGTCGATCACCACGGGGTGGCCTTGCTCACGCGTGTAGCCGATCACGAAATTACCCTTTTTATCGACCTCACCAAAAATTTCGGCGATGTCGCCCGGCCCGGCCAGGCGTACGTTGGCATGGTGGGGCGGCACAGTCTTGACCGGGAGGGGGCGCGGTTGGTCTTCCAGCCCGGCGTCGATGCGCGCAATCCATTGCTTGTATTCTGGCGTGTCCGGTTCGGGGCCGCGTTCCAGCATTAGGGCGGGCAGCATTTCCAGGTTGGTGTACAGCGTCTGGCCGTGCAACAGGCGGGAGAGTTGGGGCGGCAGGCGGTCTTCGCTCTGCTCGTCGGCAAAGCGCGGGTCGGTAGCGCCGAGTTGCAGGTCGGTCACCAGGCCATAGAACAGCCAGTCGCCGCTTTCGGTCACCAGGAATGCGCCTTCCTGCACTTCCTGGGCCGGAATGGTCAGGCGCACACGCAGGCTCTCGCGCAGCCCGCCGCCGACAATATAGCCAACCGGTTTTTGGTCTTCGTTTTCCAATTCGAAATTATCCGTCATCACTCACCTCTATTCCGGCAGGGCGTCGCCCAGGGCGCTAAGTACACTCATCAGGGTTGGGTAATCGTCGCGCAGCAGCGTGATCAATTCTTTGGCGGCGGCGTTGCCCCAGGTGGCTTTGCCTTTGCTGGCATGTACAGCCTGGGCTTGTTGTACGTGGGCGGCCAAAATCTCGCTGATCGGCAGGTCGGAATTGCGCAGGATGTGGCGGAAATAGCCAAAGCGGCCTGCGCCGGTGAAAGCGAAGATTTCGTTGTCCGTGCACTGCCGGATCGTATCCAGGCTGAGCGGGGCGCGCGGCGGTAACAAATGCCAGATTTTGTCCCCGGCCTGGTAACCAACCGTCATCACGCTCATTTCCATGGGCACATTGCGGTTGACGCGGTTGTCCTCGATCACTTCGGGCTTGACGGTCTCCGAAGTCACCAATTGGCGCACCAGCCCGTCGTCATCGACATGCATGTCGTGGATGATGCCGTAGATTTGATATTCACCCAGCGGGGCCACCACCAGGGAGCCAAAACTGGGGGCTTCGAGTTCGGAAATGCGGCAGCCGACCACAAACCCGGTGATCCCGGAGCGCAGTAAACGGCCGATCTCAATAGCTTCGTTTGCCAAGGCTGAACCTCCTTCTGCCACCTAAGTTCTTGGCAGCTTGCTTCTCGGATATATCGCCAACTTCGATGTCCTGTTTGTCGAGCTCTGCCAGGATCATGTTGATGATCTGGTCTTTTTCTTCGTAGGTCACCAGGGCGATTTCGTGTGAGCGGTGCAGCAAATAAGGATACGGCCGCCCGCCCATTATTTTACATTGATCCACCAGCACGGCGTGCAGGTCGTCCAGCATCTGCGAGTTGCTTGCTACCCATTGCGGAATCTCGACGCGTGCCAGCGAAGGCCGCCCGGCGCGCCCAACATTCAAGTAGAAGAAATGCAGCGCCAGGTCATCGGTGTAATCCGTCGAAGATGTAGACTGGATGGCGAACACGGCCGAACGTTCTCCGGGCTTGAGCAGCTTGCGGAACAGGGCCGCGTCGGTGACGCCCCGGAAGGGGCGCTGCTTGCGCACATCGGCCAGTTCATTATCCTGGACCTGGGACAGTTCCAGCAACTGCACGACCAGGTCGGCACGCGGTTTATCGACATACCCGGCAGTGATCGCCCCGCTGGCTTTGAGCGCCCGTAGGGCCTGCTTATGGGATTCAAGAATTTCCTGGAAACTGCGATTTTCTTCGCTGTCCTGGCCTTTGCCGCCCCAAATTTCGAGCGGGCCATCAGTGATGGTTAATACCAGGCCGCTTTTTTCGGCCACCAGTTCGGAGAGGCGCTCGCGTTCGCGCTGGTCGCGTTTCTGGGCCACGTAGGAATCGGAGATTGTGCCGATGTCGAAGATTTCCTGCCCGTAATACAACTCGGTCACTACGTCGGTCACCGGCGACGCGGCCGAGCCGGTACACATCTCAATCGAGCCAACGTTGATCAGGAAGAAGTAAACTTGGGCGTGGCGGTCTGGGGTGATCTGTGAGCCGTCTGCGGCCAGGATGGTGGCTTCTGTTGGGATGGGCGGCAAAGGGCCGCGATGGTTTAGCGGTTCGCTGGCGGGTTTGGCACAGCGAATAAAAGGGTCGACCTGGGCGGTAGCGGCCACTTTCTCTCGCAGCATGTCGAGTTCGTTGGCATAACCCTGGAAATAGTTCTGGACCGTCTTGCTGAGTTCGGCGATTTCCTGAAGGCGGTCAGGTTCCTCTTTTCCAATCTGTTCGATCTTGGTCTTGAGTTGTAAATAATCAACCGGCATAGGCTACCCCAATCATAAGAACATTTGTTTTGATTATTGTAAAGGCAAATTCATACACTCGCAAGCTGATTTCGGGAACTTTAATGTCACGATATGCGTTATAAGAGTGTATGTATACACGCGTAGGAAACACGCGTAACCAAAATTAGGAGAGTAACAAAATGCGTAACAAAATATTGGTAATCATGATCGCTTTAGCTGCCCTGGTGCTTGGTGCTTGCGCACCGGCCGCAGTGCAAGGAGCAAATGTGTCAAGTGAGCAGCCGCGCACCTTATCCGTCAGTGGTGCTGGCACGGTAACCCTCGATCCGGACATCGTCCGCATTTCGTTGGGTGTCATGACCGAGGCGGCAGATGCTACTGAGGTAGTGAACCTGAACAATACCCAGACCCAGCAGTTGATCGCGGCCCTCAAGGACCTGGGCATTGCCGATGAAGACATCGCCACCACCGATTTCAGCATTTACCCGCGCGATAACTACGACCTGCAAGGCCAACCGACCGGCGAAAAGGTGTACAGCGTGCAGAACACCGTGCGCATCACCGTGCGTGAGTTGGACAACCTGGGCGCCATCCTGGGCGCGGCCGTCGATGCCGGGGCCAACAATGTGTACGGTATCCAGTTCGATGTGGCCGACCGCGAGGCCAGCTATGCCGAGGCTGTGGACGCCGCCATGCAGAACGCCAATGAGCGGGCGCAGGCTCTGGCCGGAGCCGCGGGGGTCGAATTGGGTGAGGTCTACAACGTCAGCACCAATGTTTACGGTGGCAGCTTTGACACGGTTGTGGCCGAGAGAGCGTTGGGTTTGGGCGGTGGCTC
>JAFGRA010000262.1 GCA_016935415.1 Anaerolineales bacterium | reverse complement strand
TTCAACCCGGCCAAGAACACGCTGTTGGGCTTATGGCAGGCAACCAGGTGAACGTCGGGGAAATTTCGGATCAGCCAACCAGGCGGTGTTGAGGCAGGCTCCAATTCTGGTGCGCCGCACTGCGCCAGGTCGAGGGCCGCGCGTGCCAGGGCCGGCAGGCAGTAGTGCATCAGGTAGCGGTCGTCCAGGCGGGCGTAGGCGCTCTGCAAATCGAGGTGGGCAAAGCGCGCCGCCAGTGCCGGGTTGAGCCGGGCGGCCTGCAAGAAGCCGAAAGGTAGGAAATAGGTCGTGCTGCGCGAGGCGAATTCGCCGCCCAGGTTGCCGGAAGGCGTAATGAAAGCAGCGATCAGGTCGCCCAGCGCTAGCAGTTGATCTGCGGTCGAAAAGCCGCCGTCGGCCTGAAGGTAGCCCAGGTAATTGAGCGTGACGGTGGCATAGCCCAGGTCGGCCCCACCGTACTCGAAGAAATTACCGCCCTGTTCCGGGCGGGTGACGAGCTGCTTGACGGTGGCCTGGGCGCGCTGCGGCTCCCAGTTTAGGGCGTGGCTGTAGAGCGCCAGGAACGCGGCTCCGGCCGCGTCCTGGTTGGCGGTCGGGGAGGGTATGCGGGCTAATAAGGTTTCGGCGGTCTTGCGTAGGGCTGAGCTTTGCAGTACTTCCGTTTGCCCCAACATCAGCGCGGCCCTTAACGTGGCATAACCGGCAAATACCGTGGCCGGGAAGGATTGCTCGCCGGGGTAATATTCGTCCACCATGCCGCCGCGCCCGAAATCTGCCAACGTGCGGCGGTTGATGGCGCGTGCCAGTTCTTCCCAGTAGGGCTTTTTATCGGCGCTCAGATAGCGACAGCGCGATAGGTCGGCTGATTCGGCCAGCGTGGCCAGTGCCGCGAAGGTCAGCCCGGCTTGCTGCAAGACGCCCGAATCGAAATCGTGCAGGCGGTACATCCAAAAGGCGCGGTCGCATGACCCGTAGGTCGGCGAGTCGGGGTCACGGTCGATTTGGGTGAGCAGGCGCGGATAGTAGCTATCCAGCATGCCCAGCAAGACATCTAGGGAGAAAATTTCTGCGAATGAATTATTCATGTGGTATTAAACGAGGTACAAACCGGAACGCTGCCCGCCGGTTAATCGTAAACCTCGTAGTAGAATTTCTTTTCAAAGCGCTTGAGATAGGGCTTGAGTTTGCGGCGCAGGAAAGCCGGTACTTTGTAGTAGCCCCAACGGGCAATCGTGCGGAATAAGGTACGCCGCCGGTCCTGGAAGACCAGGCCGGTCTGGTCGAAGTGGTTGCGCATGATGACGCGTTCCGGGTCGTGCTTACGCGGCAGCATGCCGACCTTGCTGCGGTAGTAGCCAAAGGTAACCAGGGCAATTGGCTCGTAATAGTGGTGGATATTGAAGATGCGGCGCATCTCGGATTTGTTGGGCAGATGCCCCACCCAGCAACTGCCAATGCCGAGCGAATGGGCCAGTAATTGGAAAGTGGTAATGAAGGCCGCTCCACTTTGGATATGGTCACCCCATTCCAGGTTGTCGCTTTCCTTGTTGTAGCACAGCAGGAAACATTGCTGGATGTGCTGCAGGAAGGAAGCCGAGCCGCGTTCGTACAGGTCTTCGATGACCTTGGGATCGTCGATCAGGATCACTTTCCATTGTTGCTCATTGCAGGCGGTGGGGGCGTGCATGGCATTGCTGATCAGCCAGCCGAAGGTCTCATCGTCGACCGGCTCTTTGCGGTACGAGCGCGCCGTGCGGCGCGTGTTGATGGCATCCAGTAGGGACATATTCGGGTTGGGATTGTCCACTAACTCGCCGGGTTGCAGGAAGCGCCCGTCGTAGGGGATCGAGTTTTGCGTATCCAGGATGAATTCCGGCAGTTCTTTGCTGGTTTGCTCCTGGGTAGATTTTGTTTCTTCTTGAACCATTAATCCTATCTCCGTTGCGGGTGGCAATTATTCCAGGGTTTCGCGGATGGAATAGTCGCGTTCCTTGGACATCGCGCCGTAGGTGAACATCTCAGCCAGCAGCCCAAACGAGAAGAACTGCACCCCGATGGTAATCAGCAATGTACCCAGGGTCAGCAAGGGGCGGTGGCCGATGAAGATACCCAGCACCAGGCGAATGTATGCCAGGTAAGCGTCGATGGCGAAACCGGCTAGGAAGGCCAGCAGGCCGAACATACCGAAGAAGTGCAGCGGGCGGCGGTTAAAGCGTGACAGGAAGAAGACGGTCATGAAGTCAAACAGACCGCGCGCCAGGCGTTCAAGGCCGTATTTCGATTTGCCGTAGGGCCGCGGGTGATGCTTGACCTTGATTTCCGCCAGCCGGAAGCCACGCCAGTTTGCCAATACAGGAATGTAACGATGCAGTTCACCGTATAAAGTGATCTCTTCGGTGACTGTGCGGCGCATGGCCTTGAAGCCGCAGTTCATGTCGTGGATGTCCAGGCCGGCTGCCATGCGCACGGTGCCGTTTGCCAGGCGCGAGGGCAGCGTCTTGCTGAGCGGATCGAGGCGCGGGTATTTCCAACCGGTTACCAGGTCGTAGCCCTCGTCCAGTTTTTCCAGGAAGCGCGGGATCTCGACCGGGTCGTCTTGCAGGTCGGCATCCATAGTGACGATGATCTCACCCTGCGCGGCCCGGAATCCGGCGGTCAGCGCGGCCGCCTTGCCAAAATTACGCCGGAAGCGGATCACCTTGACGTTTGGATCGGTGGTGTGCAGTTTCTCTAAAGCTGAAAAGGTGCCATCGGAACTGCCATCGTCTACGAAGATGATCTCGTATTCCTGGCCGATTTCCGTAAGACTCTCCACCAGCTTTGCGTGAAGCTCTTGCAAACTGCCTTCTTCGTTGTATGCGGGAATGACGATAGAAAGCGACATTTCTTTTTCTTTCTCCTTATCAAAGTCTGGCTGTAAAATTCTTACATAGAAAAGGGTATGCGTCAAGCAAGGATTACGCTATTCGCACTTGGGTTCGGCCAGCGGAATCAACAATTGCACCTGGAGTTCGGGATAATATTCTTCCACCTCGTAATTACACAGCATCGGCCGGGTGACCTGGGTGACGTATAGGTTATTCTCTTCTGCCAGCGCGTCCACAACCGGTTCCTTCGTACGCAAAAACAGCGGGTCGGTGACGATCAGGGCGAAACGCTGGTTGTTGAGATCGTTCTCCAGCTTGAGCAAATAGGGATCGTTGTAAGCCATCACCATTTCCATCAGGAATAGCTTTTCATAATCGGTTACCAGTTTGACGTCTTCGATCATATGGAAGGTGATCAGATGGCGCTGGGAAATGAACAACACTTCGGCGTTTGCGGGCACATCCTCGCGGATGTAATGGTTGATCTCGGTCAGGGCGCGCTCAGCTTCCTCGAAGTCATGTGACTCGAACGGCCCGCCGGAACTGATTGCAAATACGACCGGCACCAGCACGATCAGCCCCATCAAGCTCCAATGCGGTTTGCGCTCGGAGGGGGTTCCATCTTGGCGCAAAAAAGTACGCATGAACAAGGCGGCTGCAATCAACAACAGGATCAGCATGTAGCCGTCCAGGTTGTGCAGGTTGGTGCCGCCGCCGATCTTGGCGCTGATCACCAGCCCCCCGGCGCACAGCACCGCCATCATGGCGGTTAGCCCCAGCAGGCGCAGCCAATGCCAGGCGCGCACCGGGCGCAGCATCACGAACAGGTAGATCAATAAAGGTGCGCTGACCAGCAGCGTCCCGGTCAGGATGCCGAGCGGGTAAGAGGTGTTCGGCAGCAGGCGGTACCAGAGCAGGTCGGAATCGAAGAAAGCACCTAGCACTTCAGGATCGTGCCCGGAGATGGTTGTGTACCATTCCTGGGTTGCCAGCCCGGCCAGCCCGCCTACAACGGCATAAACAGCCGGCTGCCATAAATAATTGACCCAGTCCATGAAGCGCTTGCCTTTGATGGGGCGCTCCATGAGGTAGAAGGTAATAGCGATGAAGGCTGGCATCGGTATCCAATTGATGCGGGTCAATCCGGCCCAGGCGGAAGCGACCAGCACGACCAGCAGCGAACGCCAGAATTTGTCGCTGTTGAAGGCCCACAACACGATCACGGCCACGGACAGCATTTGGTTGAAGATCGGGGCCTGGAACATGAACAACGCCGCCCAGAACACGAACATCCACTTGAGTTGTTTACTGGGAATAGGCAAGCGGCGCATTACCAGATAGGCGGTCAGTAGTGTAAAACCGATGCTCAACAGCGCCTGCCACAAACGGTGTACCCACAAGGGCGGATTGCCGAATAGGAAGGGCACACCTTGGAGCAGGTAGCGGGTCGGATTGTTGTGTGGCAGCTCGAATTTGAAGCCGTAAATGCGCTCGGCGAAAAACGTCGAAGCGTAATAATAGCGGCTGGTTTCGGACCAACCCAGCGATAACGGGTAGGTGGAAATATCGGCGATAAAACCGGAAAGGTGATAGCCCAACCCGAAGACCAGCAGCGAAGTGACGAGGGGATAGGTCCAGTGCTTCCAGTCCAGCAGTGCGACCAGCAGCAGTGCCCCCACCACCACTACGATCCAGAAGGCGAAGAAGCGCGGAAAAATGTTGGTCAGGTAGCGGCCGTAATAGCTGCGCGCCAGGTAGGGGAATACGCCAATCAGGCCCACAAATATCACCCAACCTACCAATCGCCCGCGCTTCAACAGTGTTTGGAATCTATCCAGCCAATTGAAAACGCGCCCGGCTAACGGCGTCCAGGAGGCGACCAGCGCGGCCAGCAGCCCCAGGCCGAAGATTCCCCCGGCGATGATAAAGGCGGTGCGGCTGCGGGTGACGAAGAGCACCTCTTCTTCGATCGCCTGCTGGATGAATTGCACCAACGCGCCGATCAATAAGATCAGGGTAAAAGCCAGCAAAACCCGCCCTAGCAACAGGCGGGTGGTGAGATGGTCTGGTGCTGTGGGTGGGATGGCTTTGCCCTGCGCCCTGGAAGTTCCCATACGCTTACATACTTTCTTCTTCGGATGCGGGAGCTTTTGTGGCGCGCTTGCGAGCGTTTGGCAGCAGGCTCGACACGAACAGCGCACCCGGTAAGCTGGCAAACATCATGATTAAGCGATAGACGAAAGCCAACGTCAAGGCGCTTTCGGGAGAAACACCCCCCAGATTGACGAACAACGAGTAGAATGAGGCTTCCTGCACACCCAGACCATTGATGGAGATTGGTAGCAAGGTAACGAAATATACCACGCTCCATAACCCGGCAACCAGGAAAGGCGAGATTTCTTCGCCCATGCCGGCCAGCAGCAGGTAGAAGCACAGTACGATGGAAACCATGTGCATACAGGTGAAGGAAAAGGCCGCCAGCACGCCCTGGGGTTGGTCTTTCCAGAGGATCACCGCCTCCCAGATGTGCCGGAGCAGTTCGAGTGCCTTTTCCTGTGCGGTTTTGACCCATTTTCCAAGCACAGCAGGGAGCGCAGCCACGAATCGTATTTCGGGCTGCCAGGTTTGCAATGTTGTTTCGCTGCCGAGCAAGGGGACGATTCCAAAGGGGAGGATCAAGGCCATCCCGGCCATGCCCACCAGGCGATCCATCAACAGCGAGGCAGCTGAGAATACGCCGTCGAAGCCCTTTTGTACACACCCGGCCAGGCGCACCACGTCACCGCCAACGGTAGTTGGTAAGAAGTTGGAGGCGAACAGCCCGGCAAAGGTCAGGCGCGTGCTTTCGCCAAATGAAACCGGAATGTCGGAAGAGCGCAGCAGCATGTGCCAGCGGGCGATATAAAAGAAGCGCGAGCAAAAGATCAGGAAGACAGCCGCCACGAAACGCCAGATTTCGATGTTCCCGACGGCCTCGCGAATCTCATCCCAATCTTGTTGGGACAATAGGTACACCATCAAACCCAGCGCCAGGATGGTGCCGCCTACGCGGATGATCATATTCCAATTTGGAGAACGTTTTTCGGTTTGCTGCGGTTCCACGGCTATTCCTGATCCCCCCGCACCACGTAACGAACGTTATAGATCGGTTTGGATTGCGATTCGTGATAGGTGCGCGCTACCATTTCGGCGATCAAACCCATCAGGATCGATTGGAAACCCATCAGGAACAGCATCACGCTGATCAGAAAGATCGGCGAGTCTGCGATGCCGCCCAGGAAGATCAATTTGCGCAGCAGCAAATAAAACAGACCAACCGAGCCGAGGCCCATGAACATAATCCCCGGGGTACCGAATAAGTAAATCGGTTTGTTGGAAAAGCCACTTAGGAATTTGACCGTGAACAGGTCCAGGATCACCTTGACAGTGCGTTCCAGGCCGTAATTGGTCTTGCCATGTTTGCGGGGGTGGTGGCGCACCGGCACTTCGACGATCTTGGCACCAACATAACCGGCATAAGCCGGAATGAAGCGGTGCATTTCGCCGTACAGGCGGAAACCGCGCAAGACTTCGCGGCGGTAGGCTTTGAGGGAGCAGCCGTAGTCGTGCAAGTGCACGCCGGTCACGCGTGAGATCAGGCCGTTGGCGATGCGAGAGGGCAATGTGCGGGTGATGAAGGTATCCTGGCGGTTTATGCGCCAGCCGCTGACCACGTCGTAGCCTTCATTGAGTTTGTCGAGCAGCATGGGGATATCGGCCGGGTCGTTCTGCATGTCGCCGTCCATCAGCACGATGATCTCTCCCGTAGAGTAATCAATACCGGCTGAGATGGCGGCGGTCTGGCCGAAATTGCGGCGCAAGGCCACCACGCGGGTGTGTTCGGGATCGTCTGCCGCAAGCGCTTCGAGCGCATCCAGGCTGCCGTCGCGGCTGCCATCGTCTACAAAGATCACTTCCCAGGTGCAGCTGTGATCGTCTAGCGCGGCATGCAGGGCTTCGTGCAGGAGGGGGACGGTCTGCTCTTCGTTATAGATTGGGATGACCACCGAGACTTCCACGGTGGCCTTCGCAGTCATATGGGGGACTTCTTGTTCGATTACGTATTCTTTATTCATAGCTATCCTCTTCAACCAATCGCAGATTCTACCACGCCGCGGCCTGTGAATGATTAATTTTTGAAATGAAGGCCCGCAAATATAGTAGACCATTTTATCCCCTCACCCGCCAGCCAGGAGGCTGGCTGCCCTCTCCCACTGGGAGAGGGCTAAACAATCGCTCTTCCCACTAATGCTTAGGGGGTGAGGGAAAAAAATACACTTAGACTTAGATCAATTCCCGGCCCAGGCGGGCGATGTCGGCTTCCACCATCATCTGCACCAATTCTTCGAACTGCACGCGCGGCTCCCAGTTCAGGTTCTGCTTGGCCTTGCTGGGATCGGATACCAATAAATCCACCTCGGCCGGGCGATAGAAACGCTCGTCCTGGACGACGTAATCATTGTAATCCAGGTTCAAACCCCCAAAGGCAGCTTCGCAGAATTCGCGCACCGAATGGGTCACCCCGGTGCCGACCACGTAATCGTCGGGCTTCTCTTGCTGGAGCATCAGCCACATGGCTTCGACATAATCTTTGGCGAAACCCCAATCGCGGCGGGACTCCAGATTGCCTAGACGTAGTTCGTCGGTCAATCCCAGCTTGATGCGTGCTGCCCCGGTGGTGATCTTGCGGGTGACGAATTCGCGGCCGCGGCGCGGGCTTTCGTGATTGAACAAAATGCCGGAGCAGGCGTACAGATCGTAGGATTCGCGGTAATTGATCGTGATCCAATGGGCATATACTTTGGCGACGCCGTATGGGCTGCGCGGGTGGAAGGGTGTGGTCTCTTTCTGGGGAACTTCGAGTACCTTGCCGAACATCTCGCTGGACGAAGCCTGGTAGAAGCGCGCCTCTGGTTTCACCAGGCGAATGGCTTCCAACAAACGGGTTACGCCCAGGCCGGTCACTTCCCCGGTCAAGACTGGCTGACTCCAGGAGACCGGTACGAAGGATTGCGCCGCCAGGTTGTAGACTTCATCGGGGTGGAACTTTTCAATAATGTCCACCAGCGAACTTTGGTCATGGAGATCGCCATGCACGATAGTGACATCGTCCTGGATGTGGTCGATGCGTTCGAAGGTCACTGTGCTGGAACGGCGCACCATTCCGACCACGCGGTAGCCTTTTTCAAGCAGCAGTTCGGCCAGATATGAACCGTCCTGACCGGTGATCCCCGTAATCAATGCGGTGGGCATATTGTTCTCCTTTGATAAATGCCCTCGTAAGTAATTCTCTATTGCAAAGTCAATCGGGCATTTACATACAAGCGTAAGTAAGAAATTATAACGTTGATGCGGAATTGCTTACAAGCTATCCAGGATGTGTTCAGCGCGCGCTTTCCAACTGTGCTTTTGCGCGGTCTGGCGGGCGTTAAGGGCTATTTTTTCGCGGGTTACGGGTTCGGCCTGGAGTTGTTGGATAGCCTGTGCCCAAGCGCTGGCGTCGGCGGCCGGGAGAATCATAGCATTGTCGGCGTTCAATACCTCTTGCAGCACGGGCAGGTCGCTGGACAAGATCGCCCGCCCACAGGCCAGGTACTCGAATAATTTCATTGGGCTGAGGTAGCGGGAGATGTCCCCACCGGATGAGGCAGATACGCGAGCCTGATAGGGCATCAAAAGCAGGTCGCAGGCAGCCTGGTAGCGCGGCAGTTCGGCGTTACGGATGAAGCCAGTCAGGGTCAAGTTGCGCATTTTCGCATCCTCGACCTGGGCCTGCACGCGCTGCACGTCGGCGGGTTCGCCACCCACCAATAAGAAGCGCACCTCCGGCAATTGCGCAGCCACGTCCAGTAACAGTTCGACGCCGCGCCCGGGGTACAGGTGGCCGGTGTATCCGGCCGTGAACCGGTCGGCCAGCTTCAAATCACGGCGTGCCTGGGCTGGTGCGGGCAGGTCGGCAAAGCGTTCCAGGTCGACGCCATCGGGGGCGATCAATGTAAAGGGCGCTTCCCGTGGCGCATCAAATTGCCCGGCGAGATCATCCGCCAGGGCCTGGGTGATTGCCACCAGGCGGCGCGCCCCTTTGCCGCTCAGGAAGCGCCGGAACAGGAAAGGCCCCATCCTGCCGGTGGGCAGGTCGTGTATCTCGAAGATGGTTGTCAAATGTTGTGAACTGGCAAGCGCGGCGGCTTGCGGCAGACGGGTATAGATCAGGTCGGCGTTCCAGTCTTTAGCACGCTGCACGGCTTTGCGGGCATAATCGTAGCCGCGCCAGAATTTGGAACGCGGCAGCCAGCCGATCTCCAGCGTTTCCGGCTGGTCGGTAGGTAAGCCGTAATGGGGAGCAAGGTATTCCCAGGGCGCGCCGGGAGATGTGCCGGGGGCGACCAAATACACAAAATGACCCAGGGAAGCCAGGGCCTGGGCCATCTTCATTACCTGTATGCTGTTGGCGGTACGGGCGGGAATGCTGGTCGGGGCGATCAGAGCGATTCTCATGGAACTCCTTCAGTGGTCAGATGCCTGCGTACGTCTAGCAGCACGCGCCCGGCTGATATGCCGCTGGTGAAGATGTAATATCCAGACAGTAGGGCGGCAAAAGTGTAAGCCTGGAACTGGTCCACCAGCAGGAAGATCAATGGAATCTTGATTAGCATGGCGGCGAAGTTGACCGTGGTGGGGAAGATCGGGCGGTTGAGCGCCAGCAGCCCGACCCGGTTCCAGAAGAAGATGTTATCCCACACGTGCCCGACCATCAAGATCAAGAGCAAGGGGAAGGCCGGTAACCATTCTGGGCCGTAAACAACGCTAATCACCCAGCGCCCGAAGATCGCCAGTAAAACGATCAACGGCAGGCTGTAAGCGGCTGCTAGCCGGGAACTGCGTTTGATGGTGTCCAGCACGCTGTCCCACTTTTCTTTGACCACATCGCGGGAGAGTTCCGGATAGGTGGTTTGCGCTAGGGGGGTAACCGGCAATTTGAGGATGCCGACGATGGAAAGGGCGAATTTATAGTAACCGGCAGCTTCTGTGCCCAAGAAGGCGGCCACCCACAGGTTTTCGCTGTCCTTGGTCACCAGGCTGATTGTGTTGCTGATGTTGGTGCTGAAAGCGAAGGTCATCAGGCTGCGGCGATCTTCACGCAAAACACCAAGTGGCGTGCGCCACCAATCGCGGCCCCACTGCTGCCCCGCCGTCCAGATCGCGGCGCTGGTTACACCCAAGGCCCATACTAATTTACCGGCAATGTAGAGCAGCAGCACTTCCATAAAGCCGCCACCGTTGAAATACCAGTATACGGCCAGGATCAGGGTTGCCACGCTCTGCACCACGTTGGCAATTGCCAACGCCTGGAAACGGTCGAAGACTTGCAACAAACCGCGCGAGCTTTCGAACAGGAAAGTGATCAGCGCCACCGCTCCATACAATACCCAGAATGGTGCCGTGCCGGCATCTTTGCCAAAAAAGTTTGCTCCCCAGGGTGCTAACAGCCAGACCAGCAGGAAGGCGATGATCGCACCGGAAAATTCGAATATGCCCGCCATCTTGTACACGGCCGCAGCCTTAAGCTGTTCGCCGCGTTCCTCGTACAGGCGCACGTAGCGCACGACCATTTCGTAGATGCGGAAAGAAGCCAGTTGGTTGGCGGCATTGGTGAACCCGGCAATTGCCCCCAGCAGGCCGTTGCCCTCCGGGCCGATCATGCGTAGTACGAAAATACCCTGCACCATGCCCAATACCATGGTAACGCCGGTGGCGCTGAGCAGGTAGCTGGAATTCTTGATGATCCGGCGGATGATCTCAGTTTGGAATAAGCGGTGGAAAAGGGCGCGGGCGCGGGCCAGTGTGGCTTCGAGCATAGGTTATCCGGTCTGGATGTCTTTGGCCCAGTCGCGTTCGGTTACGTACCAGACCACCAGGCGGCGGATGCCTTCTTCCAGGGAGACTTGCGGTTCCCAACCCAACAAGCGCCCGGCTTTTTCGACATCGGCCTGGTTGGAGCGCATATCGGCGCGCACCGGCGGCAAGCGGTCGACGAGCGCTGCTTTGCCGATCTCGGCTTCCATCAGGGCGATCAGGGCGTTCATGCTGATCACCTGGTGGCCACCCAGATTGATGACCTCGAAACCGAGCGGTTTGAGGGCCTGGATCGTGCCGCGTGCAATGTCGTCCACGTAGGTGAAGCCGCGCGTCTGTTCGCCGTCGCCGAAGAGCTTGAGGCGTTCACCTTCATAGATCCACTTGCAGAAGCGGAACATGCTCATGTCGGGGCGGCCCGCCGGACCGTACACGGTGAAGTAGCGCACCACGGTCACGTCGATGTTGTAGAGGTAATGGTAGGCGTGCGCCATGGCTTCGGCACCCTTCTTGCTGGCCGCGTAGGGCTGCAAGGGGTGGCTGCTGTCGGCGCTTTCGGAGGTGGGCAAGGGCGCGTCAGCGCCGTAAATGCTGGAGGTGGAGGCTAAAACGAATTTGGGAATCCCGGCGGTGTGGCAGAGTTCCAGCAGGTTGAGCGTGCCCACCAGGTTGGTGTCCACGTATACCCAGGGATTCTCCACGCTGGCGCGCACACCGGCGCGCGCTGCCAGGTTGATGACGCCGTCAAAATCCTGGACTTTTTCACTCAAGGCGGCCACGGCTTCCCGGTCGGAAATGTCGATTTTTTGGAAGGAGAATGTCTCGTGCTGGCGCAGTTTGTCCAGGCGATATTCCTTCATACGAACATCGTAGGCGTCGTTCATGTTATCGACGCCTACAACTGTGTTTCCATCTTCAATCAGAATTTCCGCCACGCGCGCGGCGATAAATCCAGCAGCACCGGTGAGCAGGTACCGGGCCATTATAGCCTGACAACTTTCGGGTGTTTGGCCCCTTTGTCTCCAAGGGCGTTGCGCGTATCCAGCACCAGTTTGGCATCTTCCAGCAAGGCGTCGTAATCGTAGGCCGTGTGGTTGGTGATGATGACTACGCAATCGGCGGCTTTTACGGCGGCGGCCAGATCGGCCACGCTGTCCATCGTCCAGTCGTCGTGGGCGATGTGGGGGATATAGGGATCGTGATAGCTAACTTCGGCACCGCGCTGCGCCAGCAGACCGATCACGTCGAGGGCCGGTGATTCGCGCACATCGTCGATGTCGGGCTTGTAGGCCGCACCGAGCACCAGGAAATTGCTGCCTTTGATCGCTTTGGCGAGCTTGTCGCTCAGGGCTTCGGCGGCGCGGGTGACCACGTAGCGCGGCATGTTGGTGTTGATCTCGGAGGCCAGTTCGATGAAGCGCGCCGTGTAGTTCAGCGCCTTGAGTTTCCAGGAGAGGTAGAGCGGGTCGATAGGGATGCAGTGCCCACCTAGGCCGGGGCCGGGGGTGAACTTCATGAAGCCGAAGGGCTTGGTAGCGGCGGCGTCGATCACTTCCCACACATCCACGCCCAGGCGTTCGCACATGATCGCCATTTCGTTCACCAGGCCAATATTGACCATGCGGAAAGTATTCTCGAGCAGCTTGGCCATCTCGGCCACCTCGGCGGAGGAAACCGGGACGACGGTCTTCATGGCCTGCGCGTACCAGAAAGAGGTAATTTCGGTGCAAGCTTCAGTTACGCCGCCGATCACCTTGGGAGTGTTTACGGTGGTCCAGTCTTCACGGCCGGGGTCGACGCGTTCCGGGGAGAAGGCCAGGAAGAAATCTTCACCGGCTTTCAGCCCGCTGTGCTCTTCCAGCATAGGCAGCACCATCTCGCGGGTGGTGCCGGGGTAGGTGGTCGATTCCATCACGATGACCATCCCGGCGTGCACGTACTTGGCCAGGTCTTCGGTTGCAGACAGGATATAGGAAAGGTCCGGGTCGCCAGTCTTGCGCAAGGGGGTTGGCACGCAAATGCTGACCGCGTCGATCTCGCTCAGTACCGAGTAGTCGGTGGTGGCAGTTAACTTACCTTCGGCCAGTAAGCGGGCAACTTGCTCGGTGGGCACATCGTCCACGTAGCTCTTGCCCTGGTTGAGAAGGTCGACCTTCTCTGCGATGGGGTCGATGCCGGTTACGCTAAATCCGGCTTCACCCAGAACGGCTGCCAGCGGCAGGCCAACATAGCCCATGCCGAGCACGGCAATGCGGGCTTCGCGTTGGCGAAATTTTTGTTTGAGAGTTTCTAAGTTTGTTTTCATCTTTTTGCTAAAACTAGAACCGTCCTAAAAAAGGCTCAATTGTTTTGGCTCCTCATTCGAATTATCATCTGGTTGTTCCTGCTCAACTAATTCTGGCGCTTCACCGGCTTCGGCAATCAACTCCGGCAGGCGGTTGAAGTCGCCTTCTACAGTGCTGCGTAAGGATGGTTGGTGCAATGCGGCAGCGGGGTGGTACATGGGCACGATCAGACGGCCTTTGACGCGTACCGGCTGGCCGTGCACATGGCTGATCTTTGCATTCGGTAAGAACTTTGCCATCGAAAAGCGTCCCAGGGTGACGATCACTTTCGGGTTGATGGCCTGGATCTGGCGCTCGAGATAACCATCGCAGGCTGCCAACTCTTCATTCTGGGGGTCGCGATTTCCTGGCGGACGGCATTTTACCACGTTTGTGATGAAAACCTGGTTGCGTTGCATCCCGATCCCGGCCAGCAGTTCGTCCAGGAAACGCCCGGCTGCCCCTACGAAAGGCAGGCCTTGTTCATTTTCATGGAACCCCGGCCCTTCGCCGATGAACATGATCTCGGCATTGGCCGGGCCGGCTCCCGGGACGGCGTTCTTGCGTGAGTGGTGTAAATCGCACTTCAGGCAGGTCGATACTTCGGTCGCGACCTGGTTCAAGACTTCGTTGGCATCCACTTTAACCTCCGGCTAAGTTCTTGCGTCGCGTGCTTTCGGCGACTTTAGCATTCAATTACCATCTATTTCTATCAAACGCGCTTGTACGTCGTTTGTACGCTATTTGTGCTTTAGTTTGTAGGGACAGATTTAGGAACCTGTCCCTACTTAATAACTCATGTTACGCACTTAGAGTGCAAAACGGACTAAAATTGTGGACAAGGAGAGTGCTATGAAAACAAATATCCTTGACCTATAT
>JAFGRA010000261.1 GCA_016935415.1 Anaerolineales bacterium | reverse complement strand
GGGCGGGCATTGCGGCACTTAACGGAATGCTTAAGCAATGCGAATCTTGCAGAATTGTAATGCAGGGGAGGGGGGATTGTAGATTACTATATATGCGTAACCGCGTGGCCGTTAGACCCACTTTTTAGAGCGTAGAGAAATCAGTTGTCAGCATGACCATTCTCTTAGAGAACTTAGCATAGCGAAGTTCTCAGGTATTATGATTTGACGCTCACCCGGCTTACATGTATAATTTTCACAGTCACCCCAAGCTTGGGTGAACGAACCTCCTCGAGGCGATTGAGAGCGCAATGGCATTAAAGGGAAACCTCAGAGATTTTACAATTACTCAACTCCTGAACCTGGTGAAACTGGCCAACAAGACCGGCGCCTTGGTGATCGAAGGCCCCAACGAAGTTGCCACGGTGACGTTCCGGGAAGGGAAGCTGGCCTACGCAGAACTGGGACAGCACGACGGCAGTCTCGGTGCGATTCTGCACAACGCCAACGTGATCTCCAGCTCGCAGTATGGCACGCTGAAAACGCGCGCCGCCCAGATGAACGATAAAGAGCTTGGTCTCCTGCTGATCAACTCGGGTTACGTTACCCAAGAAGACATCCTCGCCAGCCTGCAATCGCACTTCATCGAAGTCATCCAACAGCTCTTCACCTGGGTGGAAGGCTTCTTCCATTTCGAAGCTGACCAGAGTGTGCCGGAAGATAAGATCCCGGTGCGCATGGACCTTGAAAACATCATCATGGAAGGCTCACGCCGCCTGCGCGAATGGGAGCAGCTCCAGGACGAAATCCCCAACCTGGACATCGCCCTCAAGTTCACCGACGGCACCGGCGTCAACCTCAAGAGCGTCAACCTGAGCGTGGAAGAGTGGCGCGTGGCCTCCTACATCAGCCCCAAGAATACCATCAAGCAGATCGCCAAGGCCACCAAGATGAGCGACCTGGAGATTCGCCGCATCGTCTACGGTTTGCTGCAGGCCGGGCTGGTCGAACTCACCCGCCCAGATGGCGCCGCCCGCGCCCTGCCGGGGCTGCAAGCTGCCATGCCGGGCAAGAGCAAACAAGAACAGAAGAACCTCGTCAATCGAATTATCGGACGCATTCGATCCCTATAAATCATTGAATCATAGGATAGCGCGCTATGCAAACAGTCAAAATGGTAGTTACAGGCCCTTTCAATGCTGGCAAAACGGAGTTCATCCAAACCGTCAGTGAAATCGACGTTGTCTCCACGGAGCGCAAGATTTCGAGCGAAGCCGAAAGAGTCAAGGAAGCCACCACCGTCGCGATGGACTTCGGCCGCATCACGGTCGACGACTCACTCGTGCTCTACCTCTTCGGCACGCCCGGACAGAAGCGCTTCGACTTCATGTGGGAAATCCTCTCCGAGGGGATGCTCGGTTTCATCGTCATGGTCGACAGCACCCGGCCGGAAACCTTCCGCGAAGCGCGTTCCATCCTGGAAACCTTCCGCGCCTATGCGCCCACGCCCTATATCGTCTCGGCCAACAAGCAAGACCTGCCGGACGCGTGGGAGGTCGAAGACATGCGCATCGCGCTGCGGCTCGACCCGGATGTAAAACTCATGCCATGTGTTTCGGTGGATAAAGAGTCGGTCAAGGAGAACCTGCTCGTACTGCTCACCGAAATCCTGACTGAGTTGGAATCTGGCGATTAACCTAATTAACTCCACACAAAGAATCTAGCCGTGTCATCTTTAACCACTGACCAGGGCATCGTGCACTATGAAGTCCATGGACGCGGCCGTCCTGTAATCCTATTACATGGCTGGCTGGGTTCCTGGGGGCTGTGGCAGGATACGATGAATTTCCTGAGCAGCCGCTACCGCACCTACGCCCTCGATTTTTGGGGCTTTGGTGAATCGGGAAAAAAGCGCGACACCTACGACGTCGTCGATTTTGTCAGCCTGGTCGATCAATTCATGGAGCAGATGGGGATTATGCGCGCGCCGTTAGTGGGACATAGCATGGGTGGCACGGTGACTTTGTCGTTTGCCCTGCGTTACCCGGAACGCGTCGAAAAGGCGGTCGTGATCGGCTCGCCGGTCAATGGTATGTCGTTGGCACTGCCGCTGATCCTGGCCGGTTACCGCCCGATCGCTTACCTGGTTTACAATATGCCCTGGGCTTTGATGGGTGGTCTCCGCCTGTTCTCGCCGTTGATCACGCGCGAACCAACCTGGCCGGAAATGATTGGGGCCGACATCTCCGAAACCACACTGGAATCCTTCCTGCTCAGCATCGCTTCCCTGCGCAAGACCGACCTGCGCGAGCGGGTTTCAGAGTTGAAGATGCCCGCCATGGGTATTTATGGGCAAAAGGACGTGATCGTCAGCCCGAAGCAGTGGAAAGACCTGCAGGCCGGTAAGCCGGACGCCCGCATCGAGCGCCCCAAGCAATCCGGCCATTTCCCCATGCTCGACGAGCCACAGTGGTTCATGGAAACCCTGGCGGACTTCCTGAACACCGAGACCCCGCAGACATGACCCAAACACACCCGGAAGACACTCCCGCCGAAAAGCTGGGGCGTGTTTTGATGGCGAGCACGCAAGAAATCCTTGGCCGCTCCGAATTTGAGCGAGTTGTCCAGACCACCGGCCAGAATCCCCATATTAAAGAATATCAGGGAAATAACCTGAAATTAAAATTTTCTAGTGTGGCTTTGAGCGGTATACTCAACGCGATAGAAGTTGAATACGGCGCGCGCCCCGGCCGCGGCCTGATCCTGCGGATTGGTGGGGCCGGTTTCAAATACGGCCTGCGCGAATTTGGACCGGAGCTGGGGCTGACCGACCTGGCGTTCAGGTTGCTGCCTTTAAAACGACGCAGCGCTTTCCTGGTGAAAGCCCTGGCCGAACCTGCCAATCAGGTTTACCCTGGCAGGGTCCAGGTCGTCGAAGCAGATGGACGCTTCCTATGGCAGGTCAGCCGTTGCGACGCAGCCGAAGCAGCTGGATTGGACAGCGGCCAGCTTGAAAGTTTGCTGGTTGGTTTCTTGCGAGAAGCCATGTACTGGGTGAGCGGCGGCAAGCCCGCAGTGGTAGAATCGATCCCAGTTGGCACGGAAACCGCAACGTTTCTTTGTAAGATTGATGTGTATCAAAAAACGTACTGATGAGAGTGAGCGCACATGCCCCAGGGCGAAAAACTTCGCAAGGTTATCCTCCAAGACCCCCGGCATATCCCCCCCTTCAATGAACGCGCCCGCGACCTGCGCATCCTGAATTCCCCCCTATGGTTATATCAGCGCGACGTGCTTGCGCCGTACATTGAGAGTGAGACGGAAATCCCGCACGAGTTCGAGGGGTTCCAGTTGCAAACCCTGGAAGGGCCGTGCCTGGTCTATCGCGATAACCTGTTCTTCGACGAATTCTACATTGCCGCTTTTATCAAAGAAGCCAAGGCGTTAGGAAAAGCCTGCCGGGCAGCATTCTCACCGGCCGATCCCGCTTTCCGGGAACATGCCTTGCCGCTGTCGACTTCCTACACCCCGGCCGGGGGCGTTTACCTGGCCGACCTGTGGTATTATCCCGCCGGTTATGCTACCGAAACCGAACCGCTGATCATCGACCTGCAAGCTACTGAGGTCGGTTATTATCACGTGCCCACCTACATGGCGACCGAGCAGGGCGACCTGGTCTACCAGGTGCCGCTGCGGGCCTGCATGGCAATCGACTCGTGGGTGCACATCCACATGATCGACGTGGTTTTCGGGCTGTTCGCACGTGGGGCGCGCTTCGAATATCAAGTCAACAATAACCTGGGCTTCAAGCTCAGGCTGCTGGGCACGGCCTTGTACGAAGGCCGCCAACTGTTGACCAGTTCGGCTGCCGTCAAGATCGGCAAGAACTGCTCTATCGACCCCAGCGCGGTGATCACCGGCCCAACCTCGATTGGCGACAACTGCTTCATCGGGGCCGGCGCGGTGATCGACAACTGTATTATCGGCGATAACGTCAATGTTTCGCAGGGCTGCCAGATGCAGCTCTCGGTGCTTGGGGATGGGGCTTTCTTCCCATTCCGGGCGGCGCTCTTCATGACTACAATTATGGACAACGCCATGGTGGCGCAAAATACGTGCTTACAAATGTGTGTGGTTGGACGCAATACCTTTATTGGTGCAGGTTCCACTTTTACCGATTACAATCTGATTCCGTTGCCGATCCGGGCGTTGGATGGTGACGGCAACCTGCAAAGTACCCATAAACCGGTATTGGGAGGTTGCGTAGGTCATAACTGCCGTCTGGGCGCAGGCCTGGTGATCTCTCCGGCCCGCACCATCGAGTCGGATGTGATCCTGGTCGCTTCCGAAGAGCGTTGGCAGATCAACCGCAACGTTTCTTTCGAAGAAAGCGATCATCACAACCTGCGCGGCGCAGAACTGCATAAGCAGTTCTACCCCCGGCACGGAACAACGGAAAGTGAGACCTGGTAATTAGTGGATAGTTTTGCATTTATTATTCATCCCATCAACCCTAAAAAAGATGTAAGCCGCAAGTTCCCTTTTTTAGGGAAGGTGCTGAACGAAAAACAAATTAATTTCTTCTCCACCTTTTTCCCGCCGGTGTATATCTCGGAGATCGAAGGCATTACCTCCGAGGCGACCGGTAAGCAAGTGAAAGGGTGGTTTGTGGCCTGTCCGTACACCCCGGCGCGTATGCTTGAACTGCCGGAACGTACGGTGTACGGCAAGTTGATCCAGACGGGCCGCATGGCTGAAAAACTGGGCGCCGACATGCTCGGCCTGGGTGCGTTTACCTCCGTGGTGGGCGATGCTGGCGTTACCGTGGCTGCCAAGTTGGATGTGCCGGTCACCACCGGTGACTCGTACACGGTAGCAATTGCCGTGCAAGCCATCGAGGAAGCGGCCCGGTTAATGGACATTGACATGCTGAATGCCAGCGCGGCGGTGGTTGGCGCTAACGGCGCCATTGGGCGTGTGTGCGCTCATCTGCTGGCCGACAAGGTCAGTCGCCTGCACCTGATCGGCAGGCGTCCGGGAGCTTTAGAGGCATTGCGCACCGAACTGGGCGACGTCCCGGCGGAAGTGTGCTTGAGCACGGATATGGAGGCGCTCAAAGAGGCTCAACTGATCCTGACCGTCACCAGTGCCTTGGGTGCGATCATCGAACCCGAGCATCTGCGCCCCGGCAGTGTGATCTGCGACGTAGCCCGCCCGCGAGATGTTTCCGCCCAGGTCGTTGCC
>JAFGRA010000260.1 GCA_016935415.1 Anaerolineales bacterium | reverse complement strand
TCTCCCATTCCGCGCGACGTTCCAGGTAGTACATGCGGGAAACCAGCATCAGGCCGAAAAGCAGGTAGAAGGCCAGGTACCACGAGCGTTTGAGTACCAGCGGATCGTAGCCGTGGATCACCAGCAGGGCGACCCCGGCCGGTAAGATCGCCCGCCAGGTCTTCTGTCCCCGCATCAGGCGGTAGCCTGCCGAAGCGCCCAGCACCCAGTAGAGCATCGCCATCAGGGTCAGGAACAGCAGTGGGTCGGTCACGTTTTCGCGGCTGAAGAATTGCCACAAGGACACGTTCAGCCGCCCGGCAATGCTCAACAGGCGTTCTTTCCACATGATGTCTGCGCCTAAGATCAAGCCCATCTGCCAGGGAATGGCGAACAGGCCGTAGGCGGTGGCGAAGAACATGCTCCAGAACGGGGAGAAGCGGCTGTAACCGATCGCCATCCCGGCGATAACGGCCAGACCGGTGATGAAATGCACGCGTCCCAGTTCTTCGGTCCAGTCGGTCGCCATTAAACGCCCGGATGAGAGCAAAATCGTCACCAGGAGTAGTCCTGCCGCCATCCAATCGCGCGTGCGGCCGTTTGCGAAGATTTGTTGCTTTGGAGATCTACCCATAAGCTTTCCTAATCTGCTTGAATAAGTAAAAGTTTACCTTGCCTGTACTTTATGGTCTAGTCAGGGGTACCAAATCACATTATTCTTTAATAAAGATGTGTCCCGGTGCACAATCGATTCATTCTGTGGTAAAATCGGATTTGTCCATTTTGGACATATTTAGGGTGTATTTGGGCTAACATTAATAATTTTACTATCGGGAGCAGTGCTGGGTTCAACATATGCTTTCTCGACTTATTTAGGAGATTCTATGCAGGAGAACTGGCTCTTCGTAGGATTGTATATCTTTATTTCCGTATTTTTCCCGGTCGCAGCCATTATCATGGCTTCGGTCTTTTCCCCAAAAAAACCGAATAAACTCAAGGAAGAAACCTATGAATGCGGGGTAGAAACCGTTGGGGATACGTGGGTTCAGTTCAAGGTGCAGTATTACATTTATGCCTTGCTGTTCCTGGTATTCGATGTTGAGATGGTTTTTCTGTATCCTTGGGCCACGGCTTTTGCCAGTTATGAAATGTTGGCGGTGATTGCCGGGGTAATCTTCATCATCTTATTGATGGAGGGGTTATTCTTTGCCTGGCGCAAAGGGGCCCTCGAGTGGTCGTAAGAAAGTGAATAAAGAAGGCTGACGAGTACGCTCTTCGGCCTTTTGTTTTGCCTGGGAGAGGTTGCAGCATCCTTCCCGCTCATTGCGTCTGTCCCAAGCGATTAAATTTTTTATAGGAGTGAGATAATGAGTTTTTGGCCCGATCCCATTGGGTTCATCGGCGAGTGGTTGCAGGAATTGCTTTTATCCTGGAATCTCGGCGATGATCTGGTCACTGTCATCATTACCCTGCTTGCAGGCTTTGCGGTTGCCATGGTCGGTGTTGTGCTCTTGATCTGGCTGATCTGGGCAGAGCGCAAGATTTCGGCTCGCATCCAGGACCGCCTCGGTCCCAACCGGGCAGGCCCCTACGGCTTATTGCAAACTTTCCCCGACTTGATCAAATTGATCATCAAAGAAATGATCACGCCGACCAATGCCGACAAGGTTCCTTATAACATTGCCCCCATCCTGGCGTTTGGCTCGGTGATCTTGATCTGGGCGGTGGTACCCTATTCCAGCGCCTGGATTGGCGCCGACCTCAACGTGGGTGCGCTGTACATCACCGCGGCCGGTTCGTTCGGCCTGCTGGCGATCATCATGGGCGGCTGGGCTTCCAACAACAAGTACTCGCTGTTGGGCGCTTTCCGCGCCGTAGCGCAGCTGGTTTCCTATGAAGTGCCCTTGCTGATGTCCTTGCTGATCGTGGTTTTGCTGGCGCGCACGATGAGCACGCAGGGCATCGTAGAAGCGCAGGGTTTTAGCCAGGGCGGCATCTGGTTTGTTGTACTGGCCCCGCTGCCGTTCCTGATCTTCTTCATCAGTTCGCTGGCCGAGATCGGCCGTGCGCCCTTCGACCTGCTCGAAGCCGATTCCGAGATCGTGGCCGGGTACGTGATTGAATATTCCGGTATGAAATTCGCCATGTTCTTCGCCGGGGAATACCTGCACGCCTTTGTGATCGGTGTGATCACGGTGATCATGTTCTTGGGCGGCTGGCGCGGCCCGGGGGCAGAGCAAATCCCGTTGCTGGGCTTCCTCTATTTGATGGTCAAGTCTTTCCTTGTGTATTTCGTGGTCTTGTGGATCCGCAATTCATTCCCTCGCCTGCGCATCGACCATTTGCTGGACTTCAACTGGAAGTTCCTCACCCCGCTGATCCTGGTTTTATTGATGGGCACCGCGGTGGTCGACAAAGCGGTGGAAGGTATGGGTTTGCCCGTGCGCATCGGTGCTATGCTGGTGTTGAATGCGGTTGTGGCCGGGATTACGTTCCTGTTCTTGCGCAGGTTCTCGCGTGGAAGGCAGAAAGAACTGCACACCTTCCCAGAGCGCCCGGTGGCCCGCCCACCACAGCCCCCGGCACAGCCCGCAGCTACTGAGGAGACTGCGGGCTAGGCCTGCCGGTAATAAAAAAAATAGAGATTGCATTCTTCGATAGGAGCAAATCTATGACCCCAATCCAAATTGTTTTTCTCAGTGTTGCCGCGGTCACCTTGTTTGCAGGAGTGATGGTGGTCACGCGCCGCAACCTGATCCATTCCGCCTTTTTCCTGATCCTGGCTTTGTTTGGGGTTGCGGTGTTGTTTGGCGTGATGGAAGCCGGCTTCCTGGCTGTCGTCCAGGTGCTGGTGTACATCGGCGCCATCGCCATCCTGATGATCTTCGCCATCATGCTCACCCGCAACGTGATTGCTGATAAAGGTTTCAATAACGTTGCGGGTTGGGCGGTGCTGGTCTCGCTGGCAGTCATGGCCGGGCTTGTGGCCGTACTGACCCAAATTCCAAACGTCAATACCACTGAACTGGAAAGCCTGGCCGGACGCAACACCGTCGCCGAGATGGGCGAGCTGCTCGTGGCCGTCGATGGTTACATGATCCCCTTCCTGGTGGTTTCACTGCTGCTGACCGGTGCTTTGGTTGGTTCCATTATTGTGGCTTACCAAGGCCAACAGAAAAAGATGGGAGGCTGATGCAATGATCCCACTTTCCTGGTACCTGATTTTTGCAGCTTGTTTGTTCGGCGTCGGCCTGTTTGGTGTGTTGGCCCGCAGGAACGCCATCGCCATCTTGATGGGTATCGAGTTGATGCTCAATGCCGTCAACATCAATCTGGTCGCTTTCTGGCGTTACAACTCGCCGGAAAGCGTGGCCGGGATGATCTTCGTCCTGGTGGTGCTGGCTGTGGCTGCCGCTGAAGTCGCCGTTGGTCTGGCGCTGGTGCTGTCCATTTACCGCCGCAAGGACACGGTCGCGGCCGACGAATTCGATATGATGAAATGGTAGGTAAGCATTTATGGAAATGAATCCTTTGTTGATTTGGTTGATCCCCCTACCGCCGCTGCTGGCCTTTTTCCTGATCCTGCTGTTTACCCGCCGCAATCACGCCGTCAGTACGGCGATTGCTCTGGTAGCAGCCGGGACCAGCTTCGTGCTGAGCATGATCGTGTTCTTCAACGCCATCGGCGCCGAACACCTGGCCGAGCATCCTTTTGAATCGCCGTTGAACTGGCTGCCGGTTGGGAGTGGCTTTTTCAGCATTGGCGTGTTGATCGACCCGCTGGGCGCGGTAAGCTTGTTCTTCGTGGCCTGGACGGTCTTTATGATCTTCATCTACAGTGTTGGCTACCACAACTTTGGCCAACCCAAGGGCGATCACGATATGCCCGGCCTGCCACCCCACGGCGCAACCGTAGAAGAACACGGCCACAAACACACCGTGCCCTCGGTCGAACCGATGTACGGGACCTTCTTCGCCTTCATTGGGTTGTTTGCCTTCGGCATGTTCACACTGGTGGTCTCCAACAACCTGCTGACCCTGTTCATTGGTTGGGAGGTTATGGGCCTGTGTTCGTACTTGCTGATTGGTTTTTGGTACGGTAAGAAATCGGCGCGCGATGCCGGGATCAAGGCGTTCATCACTACCCGTATCGGTGATGTATTCATGCTCCTGGGCATTGCCTACCTGTACACCGCCACCGGCACGCTGACTTTCACCGAGATTTTTACCCCCGATAAACTGCACGCCCTGGCGACCCAACCTTCGGGTTACTTCGGTTTATCTGCAGCCGGGTTGATCGGCATTTTGCTCTTCCTGGGCACGGTCGGCAAGTCAGCGCAGTTCCCGCTGCACGTCTGGCTGCCGGACGCCATGGAAGGCCCGACCCCGGTTTCGGCCATGATCCACGCCGCCACAATGGTTTCGGCCGGTGTGTATATGGTCATTCGCATGTTCCCGCTGCTTTCCGCCTCGGCAAGCGAGGGCCACGGCCTGACCCCGCCGATGATGGCAATGGCTTTTATCGGGGCGTTCACGGCCCTGTTCGCGGCCACGATTGCATTGGCGCAGAACGACGTCAAACGCGTGCTGGCCTACTCCACCATTTCCCAGCTGGGTTATATGGTGGCGGCGCTGGGCATCGGCGCATACGTGGCGGCGGTCTTCCACCTGATCACGCATGCTTTCTTCAAGGCGCTGCTCTTCCTCGGTTCCGGCTCGGTGATCCACGGCATGGAGCATGGTGTGCTACATACCGGCGACCACGATGTCGACCCGCAGGATATGTTCAACATGGGCGGTCTGCGCAAGAAGATGCCGATCACCTTCTGGACGTTCCTGGCAGGCGGCCTGGCGCTGTCCGGCTTCCCGGTGCTGACTGCCGGTTTCTGGTCAAAGGACGAAATTTTGGCGGATGCTTTTGCGCACGAGCACTGGCTGGTGTTTGGTACGCTGGCCCTGGCCGCTTTCCTGACTGCTTTCTACACCATGCGCCAGATCACGTTGACCTTCCTGGGCAAGCCCCGCACGGAAGAATCCGAACACGCCCACGAATCGGTGCCCTGGATGACGATCCCGTTAGTGCTGCTGGCCGTCTTTGCCATCGGCGGTGGGTGGGTCGGTATTCCTGAACACTTCCCGGCGATTGGCGGTAAACTGCCGAACTGGTTCCATGAATTCGTGGGCAGTATGCTCGGCCATCCTGAGGCGCTACCCTTCAACATCTGGCCGCTGTTGACCTCGCTGGTCGTGGCACTGGGCGGCCTCGGCCTGGGCTGGCTGGTCTATAAAGACATCCCGGCCGGAGCCGAAGACCCGCTCAAGAAACCACTTGGGCCACTGTATGCTATCTTCCAGAACAAGTACAACATCGACGAGATTTACGATGTAGCCTTTATCCGGCCTTCCAAGTGGTTGGCGGAGAAGTTCACTTACCTGTTCCTGGATCGCACTGTGATTGACGGGATTTTGCATCTGGCAGCCCGGATTTCGTATGCGCTTGGTGGCATTCTCCGTAATTACTTCGATGAGCCGGTTGTCAACGGTTCGGGCGACTTCGCCGCTACAATCTCTCAATGGTTTGGCGGTCAATTGCGTAAATTACAGACCGGAAAAGTGCAGCAGTACATGCTGGTTGCCGCCATGTTGGTGGTGGGCGGTCTGTTCTACTTCTTCCTTGTGCTGTTCCAATAATTGGGAGTTAGCCAATGGATCAATATATGCTTACCCTGATCTTGTTCATCCCGGCCGTAGTCGGGTTACTTATCTTATTCTTCCTGCGTGAGAACAAGCAGGCCGCGCGCTGGGTAGCTTTCGTCGCCAGCCTGGTTCCGCTGGCGCTGACGCTGGTGGCCTGGTTTGGCTTCGATGCTGCCACCGAGGTGGACGGCTTCAAGTACGTGGTACAGGCTGACTGGTACCCGGCGTTCAATTCCAGTTTCCATCTGGGCATTGACGGCCTTTCGCTGACCATGGTCTTGCTGACCACCTTCCTCACCCCGCTGGCGATCCTGGCTTCTTACAACATCCAGAAGAACGTTGGCGCGTACATGGCGTTGTTCCTTTTCCTGGAAACCGGCATGCTGGGCGTGTTCTTGTCCCTTGACCTGCTGCTCTTCTTCGTGTTCTGGGAAGTCGGCCTGGTTCCGATGTATTTCCTGATCAACCAGTGGGGCAGCGAGAAGGGCGAACGCGAGTTGTGGAACGGTATGAAAGTCCCGGCCCGCACCTACGCTTCCTTCAAGTTCATGGTCTATACCATGGCCGGTTCGCTGGGCTTGCTGCTGGCAATCCAGATGATTGGTGTGGTATCAGGGACATTCGACCTGGTGACCCTGTTCCAGACCTGGCCCAACTTGAGTGGTGAATTGTCCAATGTGCCGCTCGACCTACCTCTGGACACAATCAAGACAATTGCCTTCTGGGCGTTCGCGATCGCGTTTGCGATCAAGGTGCCGGTGTGGCCTTTCCACACCTGGCTGCCCGATGCCCACACCGAAGCGCCCACCGCCGGTTCGATGATCCTGGCCGGGGTGCTGCTCAAGCTGGGTGCCTATGGCTTCCTGCGCCTGGTGTTGCCGCTCTATCCTGAAGAGGCTCGAACCGGTGCGCCGGTGTTGGCCCTGTTGGGTACGCTGGCAATCATCTTCGGCGCGTTCGCGGCTTTCGGCCAGAAAGACTTCAAACGCCTGGTGGCGTATTCTTCCGTCAACCATATGGGCTTCGTGGTGCTGGGTATTGCCGCCGCGGCTTACGCCCAAGGCACGGCCTCGGCCACCATCGCCCTCAACGGCGCGGTCTTGCAGATGTTCAACCACGGCCTTTCTGCGGCAGCGATGTTCTTCCTGGTCGGTGTGATCTACGAACGCACGCACACCCGCAACCTGGATGAGTTTGGCGGCCTGTTCCCGCTCGTGCCGGTCTACGGCGCTATCCTGATCTTTTCCTCGATGGCTTCGCTCGGCCTGCCGGGTTTGAACGGCTTCGTGTCCGAGTTCCTGGTGGTGCGCGGTTCCTGGCCGATCTTCACAGGCTTCACTGCCTTGAGCATGCTCGGCCTGTTGTTCACCGGTGCGTACATCCTCAAAGGGATCGCCAAGACGCTGCATGGCCCGCTCAACGAATCCTGGAAGGGCCACCTGACCGAGATGAATGGCCGCGAGCTGGCCGTGATCGCTCCCTTGATGGTGATGATGCTCTGGTTGGGCGTGTGGCCGATGTGGCTTTTGGACGTGATCAACAAAGCAATGATCGCTTTGTTCGGTTAGTGATACCGATTTAATAATTCATTATGAACTTGTTCATCTTCCACTGCTGTTTGGCAGCAGTTAGAGGTGTAGAATGCAACTTGATTTTCCAATTCTGACATTGATTGTTTTCTTGCCCATGCTGGGCGGCATTATTTTGTTCTTCTTGCCGAACCGGCATAAGCTGGTCTACAACGTGGCGCTGGGGTTTGGGTTCGTAACCTTCCTGCTCAGTGCGATCACGTATTTCAGCTTCGACGCAGGCAGCGCGGAACGCTACCAGTTCATTGATAAGGTGGCGTGGTTGCCGCAACTGGGCATTTCCTATCACGTGGGGGTGGATGGGATCACGGCTCCCCTGGTGTTGCTGACCGGGCTGGTGATGTTCACCGGCGTAATCATTTCACAGCGCATCGACGACCGGCCGCGTGAATTTTTCGCTTTCCTCTTCATCCTGGCGACCGGTGTGTTCGGTGTTTTCGTTTCCCTGGACATGTTCCAGTTGTTCTTCTTCTACGAAATCGCCGTCTTCCCGATGTACCTGCTGATTGCCATCTGGGGCTGGAAGCAAACCCGCGAGTACGCCGCCATGAAGCTGACCCTGTACCTGTTCATCGGTTCGGTGGTTGCCCTGGTTGGGGCGCTGGCAATGTACTTCGCTTCCGGGCTGGGCACGTTCGATATGCTGGCGCTGGAAGGTGCAGGGTTCTCCGAGCAATTCCAGAACTTCTGGTTCCCGTTCGTGTTCGTCGGCTTCGCCGTACTCGGTGGTATGTTCCCCTTCCATAACTGGAGCCCGGACGGCCACGTGGCTGCGCCAACGGCGGTGTCCATGTTCCACGCCGGCGTACTGATGAAGCTGGGTGCGTTCGCCGCCCTGCGCGTGGGCATCATGCTGCTGCCGCAAGGCGCACAGACCCACCTGCCCTGGATGATCTTCTTGACCCTGGTCAACGTGGTCTATGGTGCTTACATCGCCATGGTGCAGAAAGACTTCAAATATGTTATTGGTTTCTCGTCGGTCTCGCACATGGGGCTGGTCGTGATGGGCTTTGCTACGCTGACCCCGGAAGGTATGCTCGGTTCGGGCGTGCAGATGGTCTCGCACGGGGTGATGACGGCACTCTTCTTTGCTGTCGTCGGCATGGTCTACGACCAGGCACACACCCGCCAGATCCCGGAATTGGGCGGCATTGGCAAATACATGCCGGTGGCTACCTTCGGGTTCATCGTTGGTGGTCTGGTTTCGATGGGCATGCCCGGTTTCTCGGGCTTCATCGCCGAGTTCCCGATCTTTATGGGTGTCTGGAAAACCCACCCAATTGTAGCCATCATCGCCGCGATCTCGATTGTGATCACGGCATCGTATATCATCCGTATTATCGGTAAAGTCTTCTTCGGTAAATTGCCGGAAAATCTGGAAGGGCATATTCACGACATTACCCTGTCCGAAAAACTCGCCATCGGCCTGCTGGTGCTGGTGATGGTCGGGATTGGTTTATTCCCCAATGTGATCGTACCGATGGTCGAATCCGGCGTCAATCACGTTCTGACTTTAGTGGGAGGTGCATAAGTGGGCACCATTACTGCTGAGATGTTCCAGGCAATCTTGCCTGAAGTTTGTTTGCTGCTGCTGGCCGTCATCGTGCTGGCGGTTGACCTGCTGATCTCCGATGAGCGCAAGGGCATTTTGCCCTGGCTGACCGCGCTGGGTTTGGTCCTGACGCTGGTCTTCTCGCTGCTGTTCGGTATGCCGGGCAGCGAAGCGGCCTCCGAGTGGGGTGGTATGCTGCGCCACGACCTGATTGGTTTTGTCTTCAAGATGGTCTTCATCTTCGGCGGTCTGATCGTGGTGTTGTTCTCGATGGATTACGAAGAATTCGGCAAGCGCGGCGAGTATTACGTGCTGATGCTGATCTCGTTGATGGGGATGACGCTGATGTCTTCCGCCGGCGACCTAATCATGCTGTTTCTGTCGATTGAAACCACCTCGATCCCGTTGTACGTGCTCTCCGGTTTCCTGACTAGCGACGACAAATCGACCGAATCGGGCATCAAATACCTGCTGTTCGGCTCGATGACCACGGCGATCATGGTGTACGGATTTAGCTTGCTGTACGGCTTCTCCGGCACCACCAACCTGTACAAATTGGCGGAGGCTTTTGCCGATATGCCCGCCCTCCCACTGATTGGCAGCATCCTGCTGATCCTGGTCGGGTTTGCCTTCAAGGTTTCGATGGCTCCCTTCCACTTCTGGGCACCGGATGTGTACGAAGGCGCCCCCACCCCGATCACCGCTTTTCTGTCCACTGCTTCGAAGGGCGCGGGCTTTGCCGTGCTGCTGCGCGTGCTGCTGGCCGCTTTCCCCGGCGTGGTGGCTGATTGGAGTTTCGTGGTTTCGGTGGGTGCGGCGTTGACCATGACGATGGGCAACTACATCGCCCTCAAGCAGACCAATATTAAACGCCTGCTGGCCTATTCCTCGATTGCTCACGCCGGTTATATGCTGATCGGTGTGGCCGCGGCTTCTACACTGGGTGTGACCAGCGTGGTGTACTACATCAT
>JAFGRA010000259.1 GCA_016935415.1 Anaerolineales bacterium | reverse complement strand
GACCGGCGTCCACCATTTGCCGCAGGTAATGCTGCACGTCCATCGCTTCCGGCGTGGTCACATGGAATCCGGTGTCCAACACCTCGCCACCAATCACCGCATTGACGGTCGAGATCATGCCCACCTGCAATCCCGCCGCCCCCAGGATTTTGTAGAGCAAGTTGGCGGTGGTGGTCTTGCCATCAGTGCCGGTCACCCCCAACATGGTGAGTTGGCGGGCCGGGTAGCCGTAGAAGGCAGCCGAAATCTGCGCCAGGGCGGTGCGGTCGTCGGCGACCTGCACATAGGGGATATCCTGGTCAATGGCAGAACGCGTGCCCACCACCGCCAGACCACCACGCGCGATCACATCAGCGATGAAGTCGTGGCGGTCGATCCCCCCGACCAGCGCCACAAACAAATCACCCGGCTTAACCAGACGTGAATCGATTGCAATCCCGCTGACGGTGACGGGAGGAACCGGCATAAGTGGGGCGACGGTTTGGAAGAGGTCGGGAAGGGGAACGGTTCGTGGGGGCATGCTGAGTCCTTGAAAAGGGTTTGTGCAGACAGAAGTATAAAGCAAAGGGCGGGCGCTGGCAACCGGGAGGTTTGAGCCATCTTCTCCCTTGGGCGACCAGCGGGTCGCCCCTACTCATTGCCCGCATTCACCGATCACTCATTGCCTTAGTGCCTAAGCGCTCCCCTTAAAAACAAAACGCCTACAGGGAATCCGTAGACGTTTCATTGTGCTTTACAACGAATAATATTTAGATTAGCGCGCCTAATTCAAGTTCTGGCGCATGCTCTCCAGGTTACCGGAGACCGATCCGTCCAACACCTTACCGCCGACCTGCACGCGCAGGCCGCCAAGGATGCGGGGGTCGACCTTGAAAGACACCTGGGCATCCTTGCCCAGCTTGGAAACCACGTCGGTCTTGACGGTTTCCTGTTCCTGGTCGGTCAGCGGGACGGCGCTGGTGACTACGGCATTCTCGCCGCTGACGTGCACGCCTTCCAACACGGCGACCTTGCCGGCCTTCACGCCGGAGAAGAACTGGTCGATCAAGGTGCGCTGGCGCTTCTCATCCAGGGCTTCGCCGATCAACTTCTGCGTGGCCGCCATTGCCAGCGAGGCGATCTGGCCGCGCACCTCACCGAGCACGCGATTGCGCTCCTGTTCGGCTTCCATGCGGGCGGTTTCTCTGATCTTGGTGGCGTGCTGCTCAGCTTCAGCGATGATCTGGTGGGATTGCTCCTCAGCACGGGTGGCGATCTCGGCGGCGGCAGTGGCGGCCTTGGCACGCGCATCAGCCAGCACCTTTTCAGCCTCTTGTTCAGCATGCTCGCGCGCTTCGGCGGCGATGCGGGCATCTTCCAGGCCCTGGGCAATGTCTGTCCGGCGTTTCTCGAGCATGGCGATCAAGGGTTTGTACACCCAGGCGTGCAGTACCAAAAGCACGATCAGGAAACTGCCGATCTGGACGAGTAAATATCCTAAGTTAAGTCCTAATGCTTCCAATGGAACCTCCTATACCGTCTATCAGGCGGGTTAGGCAACGAAGATCAGCAGCAGGGCGACAACCAGACAGTAGATCGCCACGGCTTCAGCGAAGGCGATGCCCAGGATCATGTTGGTTTGTACATCACCGGCCGCATCAGGGTTGCGGGCGATACCCTGGACGGCACCACTGCCGAGGATACCGATCCCTAATCCGGCTCCGATCGTCCCCAACATTGCCAGTCCGGCTCCAATCATTCGGGCTGCATCAAAGTCCATGTTCTTTCAACCTCCATTTGGTGTAAAAAGTTTTTTTAGTTTTACGATTATTTTGATTCCGGGGAAATCCCGGCGGGAATTGCTGCAAATTAGTGATGTTCTTCGGCGTGGTCGCCGTGGGCGTGAGTGGCGCCAACCATAAAGACCATGGTGAGCATTCCGAACACGAAGGCCTGCAGAGCGCCAAAGAAAAGCTCCAATAAATAGAAGGGGGCTTGTACGAAGTAAGGCACCAGCGTCCCGATCACGAACAGTAACACCTGCCCGGCGAAGATCACGCCAAACAAACGGAAGGCGAACGAGATGATCTTCGAGGTTTCCGAGACGACTTCGAGCAGGCCGACTGCAAAATTGACCAAGGCCAGGATAAAATCAAGTGGATTGCCAAAGCCCGGCTTTTTAAAGGACTTCCACAAACCACTAACGTTGACATATTTAACCAAATACCGGCTGCCCAACACGATCAATCCAAAGATCTGGGTGACGGAAACCGAGATCAGCGCCAGGCCAACAGTGAAGTTCAGGTCAGTGGCGGCGGCGCGAATGAAGGGATACAAGCCATAAAGTTCGGCCTCATGTTCACCTGCTGCTCCATGAGCACCATCAGATTCAACGAGAGTTGCAAACCGAATACCAAGAAATTCTCCTTCTTGTATCGGATAGCCATGATCATCATGATGCAAGATGCCGATACTGTCCACACCGGGGAACAATTCCATCCAGTTGGCGACCAGCACGATCAGGAAAATGGTCGCAAACCAGGGGAAAATGCGCTTGGCGTACTTCCCGGCCGTAGTTTCGGTCAGGCTGTAAAGCATTTCGAGCAAGGCTGCAAACACGCCGGAAAAACCGTCCAGCACCATTTTGCCTTGCTTCAATTGCCTGCGGATAAAAAAAGCGACCAGCAGGATAAAAATATAAGCAATCCCGGTCGCCAGCAGGGTGTTGGTCAGATGGAAATCCTGATTGAGGAAGGTGAACAGTTTACCGCTAATCGGCTCAGCGGGGAGTTGGATGTGGGGCAAAATGGGTTTTATGAGCATTGCACCAATGATGTTGCCAACCACTATCAACACAAAAAGGAGACGATGGATACCCCAACGCTGTTTTTCAGTCGTTTGTTCCACGATCTACATCCTCCTGAGAAGATTGACTTTCTTCAGTATTTTTATTTATATCTGTTACAGGCTTAAGTTGAGCAGTCGCTCGGCGAACAATGAACAGCATCAGCCCCAAGGTGACCGGCATGCTCAGAACCATCAAAGTCACCGTGATGATCGGGCGGGTGCCAAATTGACTATCCAGCCACAGCCCCCCAAATAGAGCTACCAGTATGATCACAACGGTGACCAGACCAACCTGGCTGACAACACCAGCCAGGACCAAATTGAAGGTCTTTTGTCTGGCGCGCCGGTCTTCGGGGGGCGTACCGCTAGCGTTCATTGGTGAATTGTAACACAATCATGTATTGATGGCAATAAATTTTACCATATTGGTCTAAAATAGGCCGAGGGCCGAAGAAGTGGTCAAATCGAACCACGGGGCAACGATCACACCCATCATCAAAATACCGATGATCAAAACGGCCAGGGCAACGGCCTGCGTAGCCGGGAGATTCATCGGTTCTTCATCACCTTCGGAGCGATACAGGTAGACGCGCTTGAGTACGATCAGGTAGTAGTAAAGACCAATGATGGCGTTGATGATCCCCACAAAAGCCAGCCAGACCAAATCGGCCTGCACGGCGGCGGCGAATACCAGCACCTTGGCGATGAAACCACCCATCGGGGGAATACCCGCCAGGGAGAGGAAAGCGATCAACATCAACACCGCCAATCCCGGGTTGCGGCGGCTGAGGCCGTTATAGGCTTCCAGTTCATCGGAGCCAAGCGTCTTGGAGGCGATAATGACAATGCCGAAGGCAGCCAGGTTAGTAAGCAGGTAAACGATGATGTAG
>JAFGRA010000258.1 GCA_016935415.1 Anaerolineales bacterium | reverse complement strand
GGGGGCTGGGCACGGCCATCGTTACCTCGTTGGGTATTGGCGCACTCAGCCGCAGCGCCAACATCAAGGAAGACACTGCTATCGGCATCCTCTTCGCGGGTATGTTTGCCCTTGGCGTGGCGTTGATCTCCAGCATCCGCAGCTATGCCGTCGACCTGGCGCATTTCCTGTTTGGCGATGTACTGGGGGTGAGCGTTTCCGACTTATGGCTGACCGGCATCCTGGGGTTGGTGATCGTGGCCGTGATCTTTATGTTCTATAAAGAGTTCCTGGTGCTGTCCTTCGACCCGGTACTGGCGACTACGCTGCGTTTGCCCACCGGTCTCCTCGAAGGCGTGCAGTTGGTGTTGATCGCGGTGACAATCGTGGTCTCACTGCAAACCGTCGGTGTAGCATTGATGGTTGCTATGTTGGTGACCCCCGCCGCTACGGCCTATCTGCTGACCAAGCGCCTGCCAGTGATGATGACGCTGGCGGCGCTGATTGGAGCATTGTCTGGGGTGATCGGCCTGTATCTATCTTATTACATCAGCATCGCATCCGGCGCGGCTATCGTGCTGACCTGTACGGCTATTTTCCTGGTTGTCTGGGGCGTCAAATCATTGCAACAAAAACGCTGATCTACTGCTGAAGTCAGGTTAAATGATTTCGCCCGGCGAACGTTCACCGGGCGAATCTGGTTTAATGGGGTTTGAATTAGCCTTTGGCTGTTTCGGCCGGGACAGCTTTCTTGGGCTGGCGCATGGCTTGCAGTTGCTTCTCCAGCTCAATCCGTTTGGACTGGGCCGCCTCGGTCAATTCATCTCGCAGGCTGTAGGTGCGCTCGCGGATTTGACCGCGCATTTCCTCACCAGACGATGGAGCAAGTAGAATTGCCACCGTTGCCCCCACCAATGCACCCATCAGGGCACCTAACGTAAAACTCAAAAATTTTTGCATCGACCTACTCCTTATCTTATGACTATATGGTATGATGCGGTCTGCTTTATTTGGGTTCTGACCGCCTATGCCGAAATGATGACCATTTCGCCTATAATATTTTCACCTACGCTAAATGGTCAGTTGGTAAATGCCCTTGAATGTTTTTCTTCTACAAAATCTTTTGGGCATTTACTCGCATGTATTGTAACTATATTATAGAATAAAAGTTAAAAAGATAATAGAATCATATAGCAAAATGGGAATGATTTACCATTCATCCAACACAATCTGGCCTGGTTGCCATCATCTGGGAGCAACGCGTTGATCGTTCTATCTGTGGGGATGCCGCGCGCCGGTTCCGGTTGGCATTACAATCTGGTCCACGACTTGGTGGTCGCGGCTGGCGGGCAGAATGCCCGCGAGATCCGGCGGCGCTTTCTGCTCGGGCCGGTGCTTACGGAAGTCAACTGCAACATCGGCGCGCTGACCACTAAGCGCCTGCTGCCTGTGCTGGTGCCTTCCCTGCTGGGCAATACCTTTGTGATCAAAGCCCATGCCGGACCAAAGCCGTACGCCCTGCGGTTGATCGAAAACGGCCGCATGCGCACGACCTACATTTACCGTGACCCGCGCGCTGCGCTGCTCTCAGCCTATGAGTACGGCCAGCGCGGCCTAAAGGATGGGCGCGTAAATGCCTTCGGCCACCTGACCGACATCGATACAGCGATCGAGTTCATGCTGGAATACGTTGATATTTGGGAAGCCTGGATGGCAGAAGAGAATGTGCTGCACGTGCGCTACGAAGACTTGCTGGGTGATTATGATCTCGAAATGCAGCACCTAGCCGATTTTCTGGACATCGACGCCCAACTCCCTGCCGTGGTCGCCGTGGCCGACAAATATCGCCCCGGCCAGAACGAACCCGGCCAGAAGGGCTTGCATTTCCACAAAGGCCAGCCAGAACGCTTCCGCACCGCGTTGACCGCAGCGCAGTTGGAAGCTTGTGCCCAGGCTTTTGGGCCATACCTGGAACGCATGGGGTACGAGTTATAAAATGATCCTGGATATATTTGACGTTCCAGCGCGTGGGTGGTGAATACGAAGGTCTAATGATTTGCAATATTGTTAGTCAAAAAATATCCTTGCCAGGGATTGCAAAGGTAGCGGACTTACACAGAAAAGGTATAATTACTTCAATAAATTGGCAATCTAGCGAGCGCCAAAAAACAATTGAATAGCGAGAGGTATTATGGAAAACATCTTTAGCCTGTTACTGATGCTCTCGGCTCCGGTGAAGGGAACTCCCTATCTCGACCCGGGTTCGGGCAGCTTTATCCTGCAAATTCTGATAGCCAGTCTGGCCGGTATCCTGATCGTCTTCCGCGGTTACATCATGAAGTTCTTCAATCTGTTTCGCAAATCCAAGGGCGACAACGACGAAGACGACTTTTTGAACGAAGACGATGGAGATGACGATCATCAGAATGATGATTTCAATTAATTCGCGTCTGGCGGCGTCTTTCCGCGATCCCAGCGGTTTCCTGTTCCAGCAAGATGGGGCGCTCTATCGCCAGGTCAACCAGGTCTATCAAGAAAATTACGAGCAGCTTTTTGCCAGCGGGCTGTATGCCAAACTGGTTAAGAAGCGCTGGCTGATCCCGCATGAGGAAGTCGAGCTCGCGCCACCTGCGCCGGAATTGGCCTTCAAGGTCATCCAGCCGGAAATGGTTGCTTTCATTTCATATCCCTACGAGTGGTCTTTCAGCCAGCTCAAGGATGCCGCCCTGCTCACGCTCAAGATCCAGAAACTGGCGTTGGCAAATGGCCAATCGTTAAAAGACAGCAGCGCCTACAACATCCAGTTTCGGGATGGCAGGCCGGTGCTGATTGATACGCTCTCTTTCGAGGTTTACCCCGAAGGCCAACCCTGGACGGCTTACCGCCAGTTTTGCCAGCATTTCCTGGCCCCCTTGGCCTTGATGGCGCATACCGACATACGCTTGAGCCAGTTGCTGCGCGTTTACATCGACGGCATTCCTCTCGATTTGGCAAGCAATCTGTTGCCCAAACGCACACGCTTCAACCTCGGCCTGCAAACCCACATTCACCTGCACGCCCGCACACAGCAGCGCTACGCCGATAAAACCGTCGATAAGGCGCAATACGCGCGTTCGATCAATAAAACCCAGCTGCTGGGCCTGATCGAAACCCTGGAAGGGGCTGTGCGCAAGCTGACCTGGAAACCGGCCGGCACCGAATGGGGCGAGTATTATCAAGACACCAATTACAGCGATGCTGCCATGCAGCACAAGCAGGCTCTGGTAGCGCAGTACATCGCCCAGATTGCTCCACAGAGCGTATGGGATCTGGGCGGTAATACCGGTGTGTTCAGCCGGATTGCCAGCCAGAAAGGTATCCCCACGCTGTCGTTCGACATCGATCCGGCTGCGGTGGAGCAGAATTACCGCACCCTAAAAAAGAACAAGGATGCCAACTTGCTGCCGTTGGTGCTCGACCTGACCAACCCCAGCCCGGCGATTGGCTGGCACAATCAGGAGCGCGAGTCGCTCTTTGAGCGTGCCCCGGCAGATGCCCTCCTGGCGTTAGCCTTGATCCATCACCTGGCGATTTCCAACAACGTGCCGCTGCCGGTATTGGCGCAGTTCTTCGCCGACTTGGGGCGCTGGCTGATCATCGAATTTGTGCCCAAGAGCGACTCACAGGTGCAGCGCCTGCTGGCTACGCGTGAGGATATTTTCCCGGATTACAGCTTCGAGGGGTTTGAGAAATTATTCGGTGAGGTATTTAATATCCGTGCTGTTGAGCCGGTCGAGGGCACCGAGCGCAAGCTGTATTTGATGGAAAAGAAATAGGTGCAATTGAATTTATTGTTGCTCGGTGACTAAAGTCGCCGCAACAACAAGCTTATTTAATTCAAAAAGTGGTGACCAATTGGTCGCCACTTTTCTATATGTTTACCATCTACTAAAAAACTCACATCACCTCGCCCAAATCCAGGCCGCGGGATTCGGCGCGTAATTGCATCCAGTCGGTTTCGGTCTCCGGCACAGCCAGGATTTCGTCTTCTGGGCGGCGTACGAGGGTCATTGCGTCCTCCGGGCAGATCGGGACGCATACTCCACAACCCACACAGCGCATACTGTTGACTTCACATACGTCGATCAGGGTGAGGGCAGCGAACTGGCAGTAATCCAGACAGGTGCCGCAGCCGACACATAACGCTTCATCAACCTGGTTGACAAAGGCCGAGCGCGCCACCACGTTTGCCATGCCAAGTTCAGCCATGCCGCGCAGAATCCCGCACGAGCACGTGCAGCAGTTGCAGACGTACCACACATCCTTGCTGTTGCTGACCGAATGCACCAATCCGGCATCAGCAGCGCGTTGCAATGTCGCCAGGGCTTCATCCAGAGTTTGGGCCTGGACCTGATCGCTGTGGTCAAAGATACCGGGTTGGTTGCTCAAGACCATGCACACATCTTTGGGGTGACTGCAAGGATCGTCGATCAATTCTTTCTGCACGCGGCAGATGCAATCTTGCACGCCCCAGGCCTGGGCGCTGCGCACGATCTCAGCCGCGCTTTCGTGCGGGCGTACTTCCATGTCATTGCGGACGGTCTCGTTCACCGGCAGCACACGATGCACCTGTGGCTGCATGCTCAACGCGCTGCCAAAAGCAGCCTGGTAGTAATCCTCGAAAAGCTGGGCCATTTCGGCGTCAATCCGGCCAAGCTGGAATTCGTAAATTCCTACCACGAAGGGCAGCGCCCCAAATCCCAACCCGGATTCGGCCTTGCCAATGCGGATCAGTCCGTTGCGCGCCATCTCTTTGAGCGTGTTGCGCAGTTCCCTTTTGTCGCGCCCCAGGCGTTCGGCCAGTTCGGCGGGTGTTTCCAGGGTCACGCGCAATTGGGCGGCCAGTTCGGCCTGCTCGGGCGTGAATATTTTCTGCAGCAGGCGCAGTTCGGCGCCATCTTCAGTTGAGGGAAACCCTTGGGGTAAGGCATCCAGGTGTTCGGCCAAGCGTTTATAAGGCTGTGTATCCATTGCACGACCTCCGTAGTAAAAACATCATATCATATTCCCGATCCCAAGGTACACCCTAACTAGCGCGCTTTACTTTTCTCCCGATTTACGGCATAATACCCCTGCCGCCTGGATCAGACCCGACCGGGACGGCGCAGTACAAAACAACTAACTTAGCAACTGGCAAATGCGCAGCAGCCTTGCTTTCGAAATGAAACCCCACGCGCATTTGCCTTAGTAGATGAGGGTATCTTAACCTCTCCTCAAAGCCAGCCTCACCCCTCATCCGCCGGACTCTACCTTTGAAAGGAGGGTACCTTGTCCACAATCCCCCTGAACGCCTCTACCCAAACCAAACCGCGCAACAAAGTCACCACGCGCAGCTTCGGCCTGAAAAAGCAGCGCGGTGAACCGATTAGCATGGTGACGGCCTACGACTATCCCACCGCTCTGGCGGTTGAGTACGCCGGGATCGATTCGATCTTGGTAGGCGACTCGCTTGGCATGGTCGTGTTGGGCTACGAGAACACCCTGCCGGTGACGATGGAAGATATGCTGCACCACTGTAAGGCGGTGGCGCGCGGTGCCAAATATCCCCTGCTGGTCGGCGATATGCCCTTCATGTCCTACCAGGCTGATATCAACGTCGCGGTTGCCAACGCCGGACGCTTCTTGCAAGAAGCCGGGATGGACGCCGTCAAGCTGGAAGGCGG
>JAFGRA010000257.1 GCA_016935415.1 Anaerolineales bacterium | reverse complement strand
CATCTGTTCCGACAAGACCGGTACGCTCACCCAGAACGAAATGACCGTCACCCAGATGTGGGTCGATAACCAAGTCTTCTACCTGACCGGCAGCGGTTATAACCCGCGCGGTGAGTTCCAGGTTGGCGGTGAAACTATCAACCTCAACAACTATAAGGCTTTGCTGACTGCCTTGTGGGTTGGTGCGCTGAACAACGACGCCGACCTCGAAGAACGCCAGGATGAAGATGGCAATCCCGTTTACCGCATCATCGGTGACCCGACCGAGGGCGCCATCGTGGTAGCAGCAGCCAAGGCCGATAACCAATACGAACAACTAGAGGGCGCTTTCCCCCGCAAACAAGAAATCCCCTTTGACTCTGAACGCAAGCGCATGACCACCATTCACGCCCTGGAAGACCCGCGCGACGAAGACCTCTCGCCCTTCCACGGCAGTGACTCTAAAAAGCAAATCCACGCCGTCACCGTCAAAGGCGCCCCGGACATCGTCCTGGAACTATGTAGCCAATACCAGGGCATGGACGATACCCCCCTCCCATTGAATGATGAAGTGCGCGCCAGCATTCTGGCAGCTAATGACAAGATGGCCCAGCAGGCACTGCGTGTGCTGGCGGTGGCCTTCAAAGTGGTCGAAGACCTGCCCGAAAACATCAACGCTGACATGGCCGAAAGTGACCTGACCTTCGTCGGTTTGTTCGGCATGATCGACCCACCGCGCGCCGAAGTCCGCCCGGCGCTGGTTACCGCCCGCAACGCCGGCATCCGCACGGTGATGATCACCGGCGACTATCCCGAAACCGCGCGTGCAATTGCTGAAGACATTGGACTGTACGAACCCGGCCACAAGGTACTTACCGGCGCAGACTTGAACAAACTCAGCGACGCCGACCTGCGGGAAGAAATCGAGCACATCGACGTGTTCGCCCGCGTTTCGCCCGAACACAAGGTGCGCATCGTGCAGGCGCTGCGTGAGCGTGGTGAAGTCGTTGCCATGACCGGTGACGGCGTCAACGACGCCCCGGCACTCAAGCAGGCCGACATTGGCGTAGCGATGGGCATTACCGGTACAGATGTTGCCAAAGAAACTGCCGACATGGTGTTGACCGATGACAACTACCGCAGCATCGTTTCCGCTGTAGAACAGGGCCGCGTGATCTACAGCAACATCCGCAAGTTCGTCTATTACTTGCTGTCTTGTAACCTGGCCGAAATCGGTGTGATTTTCCTGGCAACCTTATTCCGCTTAGAAGCGCCGCTCAACCCGCTGCAACTGCTGTGGCTCAACCTGATCACCGACGGCGCCCCGGCGCTGGCACTGGGCATGGAAAAAGGCGATCCCGACGTGATGGATCAGCCCCCCCGCCCGGCCGACGAACCGATCATCAACCGCTCGATGCGGCTGGGGATTACCGTACAGACCATCGCCATTACCGCCGTTACCCTGGGCGCGTACATGCTGGGACGTTGGATGCACCCCCTCCCCCACGGCCAATTCAATACCCTGGCCGCCACGATGGCCTTTACCACACTCTCGTTCTCGGAATTGCTGCGCGCCTTCACCGCCCGCTCCGAGCGCTACAGCATTTTCAAATTGGGTTTCTTCTCGAACAAGGTGATGAACTGGGCCGTACTCGCGTCTGCCTTACTGCTGCTGGCCGTGATCTATATCCCCTTCCTGCAAGGCGTTTTCGAAACCGAGCCACTGGGCTGGGAACACTGGCAGTACGTACTCCCCCTGCTGTTGATTCCTTCCATAGCCGCTGAATTGACCAAATTGGTCGTTCGCCGCCGGAACGCAAACAGCTGACGGCTGACGGCCTGACGCATAAAAAAAGAAAAAACGCCCGATGTTTCTAAACATCGGGCGTTGTACTTTTAACCAAAAGGGTTATTCAACCACACACTGGCGCTCGAAGCGCAAAGGGACACTCGCCAGCCAGATTTCATCCCCGGCGTGCAGCACCACGCGCTGCACCAGTTGGTTGTTGACGCGCGTTCCCCAGCGCGAGCGCATATCGTACAACACGAATTCGCCGTCTTCCAGGCGGATTTGGGCGTGGCGGCGGGAAACCAACGGAGTCTCGAAGACCAGGTCGTTGCCGTCATTGCGCCCCAGGTTGATCACAGCACGATCGAGAGGAATTACCTGATTATGAAAAATCAGGCAGGCATCCCAAAAGGGAGGGAATTTGTGCTTGACAATTTGTGCGGACATCTTACGTCTCTGTGCAAATATCAATATTGCTTACAAATTTTGTCACATTATACTCTAAATTAATGATGGCTTCTATCCACCATGTGTACTGTAATTTGCAAACGTGCATACGTATACTCCACTACCATAGTGGCGCATTGCATACGCCTAGGGCATACGCAGTACGCCCCTACACCGATTTATCGGGCGTTTTGGCAGCCTGGATGTAACCCAGGTAAAGCAGGATCACGCCCAGCAGCAGGCTTAGCGAATGCCAATCCACGAAACCGGCCAACACGAAACTCCCGCCGCTGGCAGGCAATAACGCGCCCGCCGCGATCAAGATATTGCCGTACAGCCGGTTGGCGAGCACGCGTTTGCGCCAGAAAAGATACGCCGAATACAGCGCCCCACCGGCCAACGCCAGCGTGCCGTACAGGTTCAACAAAATGGTCAAGGTAATGACGATGCCATTGCGGATCAGGATTTCACCGTACTGCTCGGAGACCGGGGCAAGCGGCGAAAAAGTCTCGGCTGCCGCCGTGATCGGCGCTACCCGCAGCGAATCAATGGCAAACAACGACACCACTAGTAAAACTGTCGCCAGGATCGAAGCCAGGTTGCGTTTGCGCACCAATAAGAAGATCGTACCCTGCCCCAGCCAGGGCGCGGTCAGCATCGCCCCGGCCAGATACCACGTCTTGAGCGCAACGGCATTGAAACCCACACTGAGCAGGGTTTCAGAGAATGAGCCGAGGCCGTAGAGCAGCGCCCCAAGCGACCAGAACAGTAGATGCGCGCCGCCGCGCTGCCGGTAGCGTTCAAAGACACTCCCCGCGAAGAGCAACGCAATCAGTGTAGTCGTCAATGAGATGTAGTTCACGCGGTTTATCCTGCGGGTAGATTACTTACGATCGCAAAGCCGATAATGACCAGCACAGCTAACAACCCGATGCCCAATAAAACCAGCAGCAGCGGCACCAACTTCTCTGAAAGCCTGGTGGGGGTAAAGCGTTTACTCCGCCGCTGCATTGCCGTTGCTCCCCCTTTCAAAAGCCTGGTAGGTTTTCAGCAAACTAAGCAGTACGTGGTCGGTAAAGCCGTGAATCTTGCGCAGCATATCCCCCCAGGCGTGCGGCGAATGCACGGCCGAAGCCTCATACACATTCATCATCGATTCCAGCATGGCGTTGCGGAAAAACAGGAACGCCTGGGTTGCCTCGACCGGGGTCAGATTTTGGCGGCGGCCGATGGTGGCATAATCGTATCCCAGGGCATGCGCCTGCGCCCTGCCCGCATCCTGATCGGAGGAAATAAAGGTAATCAATCCTTGCAAGAGGTCGCGCCCGCTGCGCCGGTAGGTATCGCGGGCGGCAGTATCCAATTTCTGGTACCAGTCTTCGGCCTCCAACTGGCCGTCGCTGATGCGCATACGCGTATAACCGAGCGCACTCTGCACGACCACCGTGGCCTCTTCCTCTGCCCCAGAGCGTTCCGAATGCGTCCAAACTTCCAACTCACTGCGCTTGAAACGCCGGTGTCCACCCTGTGTACGATGCACGGGCAAGCGGCCCTGATCGGCCCAATTACGGACCGTGCTGGGATGCACTCCTAAAACATCGGCGGCTTCACTCAGACTCAACCAGTTTCCAGACATAGCACTCCTCACTCACGTACTGGGGCAAATCGCTTTGCGATTTACACATTATCCAACTTCATTGGCCAGGGCGGCCCGTTCGACGTAGGTCATGTGTTGATCGGCTTCTTGCTTGAACAGGCTCACGTCCACCCGCCGCAGCAGATACAGCGAGATCAAGATCAGGATGATTTCAATTACGAAAACGACGATATATCCAGTGGTTGCGCTGGCTACCTGGGTGACAGCATCACGCACCACGCCACTCAACAGATTGCCCAACAGGCGTGAGATGGCGTTGGACATGCCCCAGACCCCGATGAACAAGCCCACGCTGCCTGCCACGGTCATGTCGAGCATCAGAGACAGGTTGGATACAGTCGACAGGCCGGTTGCCAACCCCAGCAAGGAAACGCCCAGGTAAAAGATGCCCTGGTTGGTGAGCAGGCCGCTGAGCACGATCAGGCCAAAAGCGGCTACACCAGCCCAGGCTCCAATCCGGGCCTGTAAGAGTTTGTTGACCCGACCTTCGAGCAAACCGCCAGCCAGCAAAGAGATCAGGAAGAAGGTTCCCCAGATACTGGTAATGCGGGTGGTCACTTCCACTGGCAGGTGGAAGACTTCCGCACCATACGGTTCCAGCAAGATATCCTGTCCCAGGATGGCGATCAGCAGGATGGTCAGGTAGATAAAAAAGGTCTTGGCCTGCGAGTTCCCGGTCAATGCCGCGAACATTTCCTGCCAGGAATAGCTGTCCGATTCGGGGGCGGTTCCGGTGCGATTACGTGGCTCCAATTTGATCAATCCAATCAGGCCCAAGCCCAGCGCCGCCAACCCCACGATCCAGAACGCCCGCACCAATATCGCCTGGGTATAGCTCTCCAGCAGATGGCTCAGGCCATACGAGGTCAGGATAATGCTGACGATCATCATGAAGAACATGATCGCAATCGTGCGGGAACGGCCTTTTTCGCCGGAAATCTCGGAAGCCAGCGAGAAGTAGGAAACCGAGGCAAAATTGTAGCCCATGCCCCAGGCTCCAAAAGCCAACGCGCCCACGCCAATCCCGGCCCAGAAATTATCGGCCAGCAGGAAGGCGACTTGCGGGGCGACCAGCACGCCGACCACACATAATAACAACCCCAACAGAATATATGGGGTGCGCCGCCAACCAAAGATCGGGTTGCGGTCGGAAAACGAACCAATCGCGACTTGAATGGGGGAAAAGAAATACGGCAGCGAGGCCAACAAGGCAACCACCGTGGCCGAAATTGCCAATTCTTTGATCATCACCCGGTTAAGGGTGCTGTTGATGGGGAGTAAGGTCATCGCCAGGGCAACGTGGATCAGGCCCAGTTGAATGCGTTTGCGCAGCATATTGTCTCCTGATAATAAATGGAAGGAGCCGGTAATACATCAAACCAGGTCTAAATTTACCAAATTGTAATAAAAGGCGCAATGTAGGTTTTGGTAGATTCTTTGTTAGATTTGCATAATTTTACATAGAAATTGACCCTGACCTAATCGCAGCATAAAATCTATTTTCTCTCAGCCAATTATTCAAATATACGTAAACTTGGGTTGTCATCCTTTTAGGATAGCGATACAGTTGGGTAGTTAATCTCATAGAGGATGCATTCATGACCCCTGCTTATCGGACCAGCGTCTTATTGGTCAATATTGGTTCGCCGGACACCCCTACCACCCCTGCTGTACGCAAATATCTCGATGAATTTCTGATGGATGGGCGCGTGCTGGATTACCCGGCACCGCTGCGCCGCCTGATCGTCAGCGGCTTCATCCTGCCCTCCCGCCCGGCGCGTTCCGCAGAAGCCTACCAGGCGATCTGGTGGGACACCGGCTCGCCCCTGATTGTGATCACCGATCAGGTCAAAGACCTGCTGCGGGAAGAATTGAACATGCCGGTCGAGATCGGCATGCGCTACGGGAATCCTTCGCTTGAAAATGGTTTGCGGTGCCTGCTCAGCCAGGGCATCGACACCGTCTATCTCGTGCCGATGTACCCGCACTACGCCATGTCTACCTATGAAACCTGTGTGGAAGAAACTCGACATATCTTGGGAAAATTAGGGCCAGACATCCGGCTAATCGTACAGCCCCCCTTCTACGAAGAACCGCTTTATATGGATGCATTGTTTGCCAGTGCAGCAGATTACCTGGATTGGGATTTCGACCACCTGCTTTTCAGTTATCACGGCCTACCCGTGCGCCATCTCAAGAAAAGCGACCCGACCGGTGCGCATTGTATGCAAACGGCAGATTGCTGTTCGGTCGCCTCCCCGGCTCGCCAGACCTGCTACCGTCACCAGGTACTGTATACTACGCATACACTTACCGAGCGCGCCGGTGTCCCGCCCGAAAAATATTCGTTTGCGTTTCAATCCCGCCTGGGGCGCGATACCTGGATGCAGCCCTTTACAGCCGAGGAATTCATCCGGCTGGCGCAAAGCGGTGTGAAGAAGCTGCTGGTGATCACGCCCGCCTTCGTGACCGATTGCCTGGAAACTTTAGAGGAAATTGGGATTAGGGGAAAAGCAGATTTTCTCGCGGCCGGGGGAAAAGAATTCCGCCTGATTCCCTGTATGAACACCCACCCGCAGTGGATCATAGCGCTTAAAACCTGGATCATGGCGCACGAAGAGGAAACGCGCTGACTACACTGTCTGGCGCTCCAACACGATCCGATCGAACAAAACCATAAAATCCGGCTTGGTCTCGCAGGTCAGCAGTTGCTGGCGCTGGGCCTTGGTCAGGCGATAGGGACTGATGTAACGCGTGGCATGCTTGCGGAACAGGATCAGGCCGCGCTCCGCACCATAGAACGCCAGCATACGATCCAAGTGCTCCAGCATGGTGGCGCGCACTTGCGCGTCGCTGACCGCTTCCCGGTCTCGGCGGGCAAAGATCCACGGGTTGCCAATCGCCGCCCGGGCGATCATCACCCCATTGCAATTGGTGTAAGCCTTCATGCGCTCGATGTCGGCCACCGTGCGCACATCCCCGTTGCCGATCACCGGGATAGAAACCGCCTGCTTGACCTCCGCAATCGCATCCCAATTGGCCTTACCACCATAACCCTGCTTTTTGGTACGCCCATGGATGGCAACGAGTTGGCCGCCGTTTTCCTCAATAATACGGGCGATCAGCAGGTAATTGCGGCAGTCGTCGTCCCAACCTAGGCGGATCTTGCCGGTCACGGGGATATCCAGGGCCTGGGTCAGCTTACGGAAGATGCGCGCAATCTTGATTGGGGTGCGCAGCAATCCAGCCCCCGCCCCGCGCCCGGCCACCTGCCGGTCCGAACAGCCCATATTGACATCGATGATGTCGGGGCTGTGTTCACGCAGCATCAATGCCGCCCGCACCAACCGGTCCGGATCATCATCGAATATCTGATAAACCACCGGGCGTTCCTCTTCCTGGTAGGTCAGCCGCTGGTGCAGGTTGGGATGTCCCTGTATCACGTCGATAGCATTGACAAATTCGGTATAGCTCATTGCTGAACCCAGGCGGCGCGTCAGCGCCCGGAACGGCAGATCGGAAAAGCCGTCCATCGGGGATAAGATCAGGTCACCGTACACAGGAATTTCGCGCACGTAAAAGCTAGGCGTATTCATCAGGGCTATTTTATCTCACTGCTGGGGAATTTGGATAATGGCATTGTAGAATAATTCTTATGTGGGGTTAAAAGCCGAAATCGATTCGTGCGCGCGAATCGATTTCGTAAAACGTGAGCATCCCTCACACGGCGCAATAATTACAGATCGCCGGTTTCTTTTTTCAGTTGCTCACCAAAATCTGAACCACCATCAACAAAGGTAATCAGCACGTCCGCCATGCGAATGACATCACCGGTATAGAGTATACTGCGATCGACCTGCTGGCCGTTGACAAAAGTACCGCCGGTGGAATCGTTGTCATACAACACGAAGCGCCCGTTCTCGTACCGGATCTGGGCATGTTGGCGGGAAACCTCAGGTTCTTTGATCACAATATCATTTTCCCGGCGGCGTCCCAGGTTGGTAACGATGCGGTCCAAAGGATAAACCTGTTGATTGATGATCAGATAGGCGTGTTGTTGTAAGCCCTGATCTTCCTGTTCAAGTTCCATAAGTTCACCTGATACCATAGACACTGCTCCTTTGTTTCATTATTATAAAGGGAGGCAGTTCAAAATCTATTCCCCCAAAACTACTAGTCCGAGCTAAACGAGGCTTCAGCTGAAATTGAGGTAACTGGCGTATCTTTATCCCACAAGTTGAACAGAATCCCGGCCAGCAAGCGTAGGGCAGCGCTCACGAGCAAGGCGGTACGCAACCCCAACAGGTCACCCACCAGCGGCCCGGCCAACGAACCCAGCAAGATGCCCAATTGCGAACCAAGGTTATATAAGGCCATATGCGCCGGGCGATCATCTTCAGGCACGCGCTCCATCAGGCGATTGATCATGCCGCCATTCACCAGTCCCCAGATACCACCTCCGATCAGTGAGGCCACCAGGAACATCGGTGCACCTTTCGCCAGGGCCATCAAGAAGGGGAAAACGCCGTAGAGCATAGCACCGGCAGCCATCAATTTGCGGTTGCCCAGCCAATTGCTGATGCGGGTCAGTCTCAACGAAACCAGGAAGATCGTCAATTGAGTCAATGCCCCCGCGATGCTGATGATGCCATCGGTCAGGTTGAGGTCTTCAACGTAGAACAGTGGGAATAGCGGGATCGGCAAATACAGGAAGGTAAAGAACAGGAAGAATGCCGCCATGAACGGCCCGTACGGCCCGCGCAGCAAATCCAGGCGCAGCAATGATTTACCTTCCGTGCGCGTCAGGTAACGCAAACCGAATGTGCGCCGGACAGCATCGCCGACATTATATTGTCCCAAATGGGCGCTGTCATTTAACGGACGGCCAGCCCGGGCAGAATTAATTCTGATAGATTCTGGGGCAGTTGATTGCATGCGTCCCAGCGCAAAAGTGCTCAACCCGCCGCCAATCACGCCGATCAGGAATACGATCTGGTAATTGAGCGGGAAAACCACCCGGTCGAGGATCTGGCCGCAAATCAATGAAGTCACGCTGATGCTCACCGCCAGCAAAGCGGCGCGGCGGCCGACCACGTGCGGCCGCCATTCCGGTGGGACCGCGGCAGCGAACATGGCATTGAAACTGACCGTAAGGATTGTGATCGGCACGGACATCACTAACGTAAGGAGAATGATAAACCAGACCTGGCCCTGGTCCGAAAACAGCCAGGGCATGGGGATCAGTAGAAGATAACCGATGCGGCCCCAGAATGCCGTCCAGAAGGTGGTACGCGTCCAATCCTGGTTCTCCAGCCAGCGCCCGACCGGCAGCGACAAGAACAAAGCCAGCACCGCCGGACCGGCGGTGAGCAGGCTGACCTGGAAACTAGTGCCTTCCAGGCGGGCAATATATACCGGGATGAATGCAAGACTACTGCCCCCCAATAACCCCCACCAGAAAACATCGTGATACAAAAGCCGAAAGTTGGTGCGCTGCTGCAGTGTAAGTGTGGTCATTCCACAGACCTCAAAAATCAAAGTGGAGACCACTTTACACCTAACTGATTGTAAAGTCAAGAAATAATCACTGAAATGCTGAAGGAGATGAAGGCACTGAAAAAATCCTTCTCAGTATCAAACATTTCCATTCAGCGTTTCAATGATTCTTTACCACAAAGGGTTTCCACATTTCTCCTTCGTGTCTTAGGGTCTTTGTGGTTTATCTTCTTGCATCAACCCATTCAGTGATTCAGTGATTACTACTTATCATCCACCAACGCCTGATCTAACGCCTTGCGCAGCGTGCGCACCTCGATGACCTCGATCTCATCCGGCCAGCGTTCGCCTTTACGCAGGCGTTTGGGTACGATGGCGGATTTGAAGCCCAGTTTGGCGGCTTCACGCAGACGCGCCGGCATCTGGCCGACCATACGCAACTCACCGGACAGCCCCACTTCGCCGATCAACACCGTGTCAGCGCGCATTGGTAGGTCTTTCATCGAAGAGGCAATTGCCGCCGCCACAGCCAGGTCAGCAGCCGGTTCAGCGATGCGCAAGCCCCCCACCACGTTGACAAACACATCCTGCTCGGAAAGGCGCACACCCATGCGGCGGGTAAGCACAGCCGCGATCAACAGCAAACGATTGTAATCGATGCCGTTGGGCGTCCGGCGGGGGTTGCCAAAAGACGTATGACTAGTCAACCCTTGAATTTCCACCAGCAGCGGGCGTGTGCCCTCCATAGTCACGGCAATCGCCGAACCCGGGGCGTTGATCATGCGCTCGGCCAGGAAAGCCTCGGAGGGATTGGTGACCTCCACCATGCCGCGCTCCTGCATTTCAAATACGCCCACTTCCGAGGTTGCCCCAAAGCGGTTCTTGACCGAACGCAGCAAGCGGTAGGTCTGGAAGCGGTCGCCTTCCAGGTACAGCACGGTATCGACAATGTGCTCCAACACGCGCGGCCCGGCAATTGCGCCCTCTTTAGTAACGTGGCCGATCAGGAATACGGCAATGCCATTCGATTTCGCCAACTCGCGCAGGCGCGAGGAACACTCGCGCACCTGGCTGACCGAACCGGCCGAAGATTCCAGCGCCGACAGATACGTAGTTTGGATTGAGTCGACGATCAGCAGTTGTGGAGCAGTTTCTTCGACATGCTCCAGGATGATCTCCAGGTTGGTTTCGGTGACCAGGAATAGGTCATCAGGGAACGCGGCGGCTTCACCTTCAGCAGCATTCGTCAAGCGTGTAGCCCGCATCTTGATCTGACCTTCCGACTCTTCACCGGAGACGTACAACACGGTGCCATTACGCGCCATCTCGACCGCAGTTTGCAGCAGCAAGGTGGACTTACCGATGCCGGGGTCACCACCGATCAGCACGATCGAGCCGGGCACTACCCCGCCACCCAGCACGCGCGCAAACTCACCAATCGAGAGCGACAGGCGCTCATCCGCGCCACCGCTGATGTCGGTCAAACGCTGTGGGGCGGATTTAGTACCCAGGCCGCGCGGGGCGCGCTGCTTCGAAGCCACCTCGACGATCTCCTCGACCATTGAATTCCAGGTCCCACAGCCTGGGCAGCGCCCCATCTGGCGCACGGCGGTGCGTCCACATTCCTGGCATACAAATTGCGTTTTGGTTTTTGCCATGTTTATTCCTCAAGTTCTGGCGGATTATCGCCGTCTGCCTATTATAATAGCTTTTTTGTTCTAAGGCGAAGTTATTTAGCGCATAGAAGCACCTAATTCCAATTGTAATTGTTACCCTCTTTATCCCCTTACTTTTGAGTCAACAAGTAATATGCTGTCCAAAGCGCAGCATTGTGCAGCATTCTGCGCACCTACACAACGCCGCGCCCTTGATTACCCGAGCGGACGACCAGCCGGTCGCCCTATCCCTGAGGTTGAAGCAAAAAAATGCCCCGGATTTCTCCAGGGCATCTCTGTTTTTTATCAAATTTAGCGAACAGTAAAGTTAACTAGCTGCCGCCAATTCGGGGGAATTCTCTTCCGTATTCTCAGCACGCCGCAGGATGATCTCCGGTTGTTCATCGGTTTCCTCAACATCCACGACGATGGTATCCCCATCCTCAAACTCACTGGACAAGAGTGCATCGGAAAGCCGGTCTTCGATCTTCTGCTGGATAATGCGCTTGAGCGGACGAGCCCCATATTCGCGTTCGTAGCCCAGGTCGGCCAACAGGTCGACGGCAGCTTCCGTAGGCACCAGTTTGATCTCGTGTTCCTTAAGCCGTTCGGCAACCTTGTCAAGTTCCAGAGCCACGATTTCGTGAATGTCTTCTTTGCTCAGCGAGCGGAAGACGATCACCGAGTCGACCCGGTTGATGAACTCTGGGCGGAATACCCGGCGCAGTGATTCGGTCAACTTCTTGCGCATCTCCTGATATTGCAGTTTCTCTTCCAGTTCTTCATCACGCTGGATATTGAAGCCAACGTTGGTCTGCCGCATGATCATGTCCGCGCCCACATTGGAGGTCATAATGATAATCGCATTGCGGAAATCCACCTTGCGGCCGCGCGCATCGGAGAGGTGTCCCTCTTCCATGATTTGCAGCAGCATATTATGCGCTTCAGGATGGGCCTTCTCGATCTCGTCAAAGACCACGATCGAGTAGGGACGACGGCGCAGGGCTTCGGTAAGTTGCCCGGCTTCTTCATAACCCACATATCCAGGCGGGGCACCTACCAGGCGACTGACGCTGTGGCGCTCCATGAACTCGGACATATCCAACTGGATGAGAGCTTCTTCACTGCCAAACAGGAAGCGAGCCAGCGCCTTGGTCAATTCGGTCTTGCCGACACCAGTCGGCCCCAGGAAGATGAACGAACCTACCGGGCGGCGGGGGTCTTTCAGACCGGCGCGTGCCCGGCGCACAGCCTTGGAAATCGCCTCAATGGCTTCTTCCTGGCCGACGATAGAGGCATGCAGTTCCTCTTCCATCTGCAGCAAGCGCTCGGATTCTTCCTGAGCGATCTGCATCACCGGCACACCCGTCCACATTGCGATCAATTCAGCAATATCTTCGACAGTCACCGTGGGGCTGGTATCGCGATCCCAGGTGGTGCGCAGCTTTTCCAGCTCTTCTTCCAACTCTTCTTCGCGGGATTCGAATTGTTCGATATCTTCTTCCAAACCTTCTTCTTCCGCAAATGTGCGGCGCTCGCGCGCCTCACGCAGTTGGCTGACGATCTCTTTAGCATGCTCTGCGGCCGGGCTTTTGTACATACGCACGCGGGAGGCCGATTCATCGATCAGGTCGATGGCCTTGTCGGGCAGGAAGCGTTCGGTTACGTAGCGGGCCGAAAGGCGGGCTGCCGCTTCGAGCGCTTCATCGGCAATGTTCAAACGATGGTGCTCTTCATAGGCACCCACGATACCGCGCAGGATGTCGATGGTCTCGTCAATGGAGGGTTCTTCAACCAGCACGGGCTGGAAGCGGCGCTCCAAGGCTGAGTCGCTTTCGATGTGCTTGCGATACTCATCCAACGTGGTCGCCCCGATCACCTGCAATTCCCCACGCGAGAGTGCGGGCTTGAGGATATTGGCGGCATCCACGGAAGAACCGGCTGCCCCAGCACCAACGAGCATATGGACCTCGTCGATGAACAGGATCGCGCCGGAAGATTTCAATTCGTCGATCACTTTCTTAAGGCGTTCCTCAAACTGGCCGCGGTACATGGTACCGGCAACCAGCGAGCCAACGTCCAACTGCAAGACGCGCTTGCCAAGCAAGGGCGCCGGGACGTCGCCTTCGATGATGCGTTGGGAAAGACCTTCCACAATGGCGGTCTTGCCAACCCCCGGTTCACCGATCAGGGCCGGGTTGTTCTTGGTGCGGCGGGCCAGAATCTGGATCACGCGTTCGATCTCCATCTGGCGGCCGATCACCGGATCAAGTTTGTCCTCTTCCGAAAGTCCGGTCAGGTCGACGGCTAACTGGTCGACCATAGGGGTCTTGGCTTCCCGCTTCTTACCCTGCGGGCGGGAGCGGCGTTCACCGCTCGATTGCGTCTGGCGCCGGGAACTGCTGGAGCCTTCTTGCAATACGCGCCGGGTCTGGCGGCGGATCTGCTCGGGTGTGACGCCCAGCTTGCGCAGTACGTTCAGGGCGATGCCATCGGTGTAGCGCACCAGCCCCAAAAGCAGATGCTCGGTGCTGACGTAATGGTTGCCCAGACGGCTGGCTTCTTCAAAAGCGTGCTCCAAAACCTGCTGCGTGCCAGGCGACAATTCGATTCGTCCCCCCTCGAACTTTCCCGCGCCCGACAACTGCTCGACAACTTCCTGAACACGCTCAAGCTCCAGCCCCAGTTCACTTAAGACGCGCGCGGCGACTCCACCTTCCTCTCGGATGAGGCCCAAGAGTAGATGCTCGGTTCCAATATAATTATGACGCATGCGCTCAGCTTCTTGATGCGCCAGGCTGAGCACACGTCGCGCTCTCTGTGTAAGTCGATCTTTGCCTGACAAAATGGGCCTCCTAATTACTACAAATCATATAACCAATATATCCTTTTATCCAAGGAAATCACCATTCAGAGTCTTCGCATATTGCTATGCTCAAATGGTTCGCTACCAATAAACTATTGTTGCTTTTAAATTCTACCAAAGTTTATCCTATCGCGAAGAACAATCTAACAAAACTCTTAGATTTTCTAAGCAGTACCATAAACATTGGCAAACAGCTCATTCGGGCTATATTTATCGAAAAGCGCACCTTACCAAGAAGGTGCGCCTCACGTTCAATCTGCAAAACAGCCGAGGTTGGAACTAACTTTCTTCCGTTTCTTCGGTCTCCGGTTCTTCTTCCGGTTCAGTTGCGTCTTCATCAGCAGCTTCTTCGACTTCCGGTTCCTCTGCTTCAGCTTCTGCTTTAGCTTCTGCTCCAGCACCTTCTGCCTCAACAGCTTCGGCAACTACTTCTGCTTCAGATGCTTCCGGCTGCTCTTCGTTTGCTTCAGCTTCTGCCTCTTCGGTTTCGGCAACCATTTCTGCTTCAGCGGCTTCTTCCTCGGTTCCATCTTCGTCGATGTCAGCCAAGGCCAACTGCCAATCCAGATCGCTGTAAGCCAGTGAGTCTACCTTGCGTAAGCTCAAACCAATGCGGCGGCGTTCTTTGTCGATCTTGATGATGCGCAGTGTAATCTCTTCCCCAGAGGATACCACTTCCTTGGGGTGCTCCACACGATGATCGCTCAATTCAGAAATATGGATCAGACCTTCCAAATCATCTTCGATGCGGGCAAAAGCGCCGAACTTGGTCAGGCGGGTAATCTCACCTTCTACCAGTTGACCAACCCGGTAAGTCTCAATGCGATCCAACCAGGGATCTTCTTGGAGTTGGCGGATGGAAAGGCCAATGCGCTTGCGATCGTGATCGATACTGATCACCTTGACCTTGACTTCCTCGCCAACCTTGAGAACTTCCTCAGGATGATTGATACGATCCCAGGAAATCTCCGAGAGGTGCACCAGGCCGTCCGCGCCATTGATGTTGACGAATGCGCCGAACTCGGCCAGGCTGGTCACGCGGCCGGTGCGGATATCGCCCACGCCCAACTCATCGAGCAGACGCTCTTTGAGTGTTTCGCGCGATTCATGCGAAGCAGCCCGTTCAGAAAGGATCAAGCGACGGCGTTGGCGGTCGACTTCGATCACCTTAGAGATGATCGTCTCACCGACCATTTTGCCCCAACGCTGTTCAGGCGTGCCCCCGCGGTACGAAGTCCGCCGGGAAATGCTGACCTGAGACGCCGGTACAAAACCGCGCAGCCGGCCCATGTGCACGATCAGGCCACCTTTGTTGTAGCCCTCGATCTCACCTTCGAAAGCCTCTTTCTCTTTCATCAGGTGCTCGGCGCGATCCCAATCGTCTTCTTCGAGCGCGCGGGCATAGGAAAGCAAAAGCGTTCCTTGCCGGTTCTCAGGGCTGATCACGAAGACGGGAATATCCATCCCGACTTCCAAGCTCGCGCGTTCTTCTTTCGATAGTTGTTCCAATTCCCTTGAGGGAATGACGCCTTCGGATTTGGCGCCTATGCTGACCAAAATTTCGTCCCCAGAAATGCTGGCGATCATGCCCGTGCGAATTTCACCCTGGCGTGGTAAATCCAGAGAGAAATCCGAGTGTTCGAGCAGGGATTCCATGGTAGGGATTTCGTTTTGCTCTTCTGCCTCCTGATTCTCTTCAGCAGCAGTGTCTTGCCCGTTTAGAGCGTCGTTCTGATCCATTTAAAGTGTATCTCCAGTTGATAAGATAGCAATATTATAAAGTGTATAATGCAAGTTGGCAACCTTTGTGATAAGATTGGGTGGTAAAAAAATCGGAATTCATGAGGCAATCCATGCGAGCAATTTATCCATTTACAGCAATTGTCGGTCAAAATCGCATGAAACGCGCCCTGGTACTCACGGCTATTGACCAGCGGATCGGGGGCGTTCTCATTCGTGGAGAGCGCGGTACGGCAAAATCGACCGCAGCGCGCGCCATGGCCGCCTTGCTGCCGAAGATCGAAGTCTTCTGCGATTCCCCCTTCAACGACGATCCCAACAGCCCCGAGTCATGGTCCGATTGGGTCAAGGAACAGTTGGAAGTCGGGGTCGAACTGGTTACCGGTGACCGCACGATCAGCTTTATCGACCTGCCTGTCAGCGCCACCGAAGACCGTGTGGTCGGGACATTGGACATCGAGAAAGCCATCCAGAAGGGCGAACGCCATTTCGAACCCGGTGTACTGGCTGCCGCCAACCGCGGTTTGCTTTACATCGATGAGGTCAACCTGCTGGACGACCACGTTGTCGATCTGCTGCTGGACTCGGCCGCCATGGGCGTCAATATCGTCGAGCGTGAAGGTATCTCCTTCAGCCACCCGGCGCGCTTCATCCTGGTGGGCACAATGAACCCCGAAGAGGGTGACCTACGCCCGCAATTGCTCGACCGCTTTGCGCTTTCCGTCGAGATTCGCGGCATCCGCGATGCGCGCGAGCGCGTCCAGATCATGGAACGCAACATCCAGTTCGAAACTGACCCGGAAGCCTTCCACACTGAATGGCTGGAGCGCGACGAAGAATTGGCCGACAAGATCATGAAAGCCCGTCAGTTGGTCGACAAGGTGAGTTACTCGCAGCGCGATATGCTTTCGATTGCCGCCCTGACCGCCTCGCTCAACGTAGACGGCCACCGTGCCGACCTGGTGATTCTCAAAACCGCCCGCGCCCACGCCGCCTTTGAAGGCCGCCAGAAGATCACCGACCTGGATATCGCCCTGGCCGCCGAACTGGCGCTGCCGCACCGCATCAAGCACGGCCCATTCCATCAGGCCGAGGTCAGCGCCGAACAGCTTTACGACCGCATCTCCGAACTACAAGGCGAAGGTGAGGCAGAAGGCGATCCCAAGCCCGATTCGTCGAAAGAAGGCGGCGAACAGGCCAGCGAAAAAAAAAAGCAACAAATAAACAAATAACCGAGTCGTCTGCCGACCCGCAGGCCGTTGACCCCGGCCAGCAGGACGTATTCGACCACGGTGATGCATATTGGTGGGACGGCGGCAAGCAAGTCCAGGCCGCCGACCCCTTTACCCCCCGCAAGATCGACAACCCATTGGATAGAATGTCGCGCCGCCAGAGCGGCCGGCGTTCGCGCACGCGCACCGAACGCAAGCGCGGCCGCTATATCCAGGCGCGCCCGGCGCGCGGCAAACCCAGCGACATCGCTTTCGATGCCACCATCCGCGCCGCAGCCCCTTACCAAAAAGCGCGCGCCGAAATGCGCAAGGATGTGGCTTTTGCCATTCGGCGCAGCGACCTGCAAGAAAAGGTGCGCGTCCGCCGGGCAGCCAACCTGGTGCTGTTCGTAGTCGACGCTTCCTGGTCGATGGCCGTGGCCGAGCGCATGCAGGCCACTAAAGGGGCAATCCTTTCCTTATTGACCGATGCCTACCAGCGCCGCGACCGCGTCGGCCTAGTTGTCTTCCAGAAAGACCGTGCCCAACTGGTGCTGCCACCTACCAATTCCACCCAACTGGCGCAGCGCGCCCTGGCCGACATCCCCGTCGGCGGCAAGACGCCGCTCTCGGCCGGGTTGATGCTGGCCCACGAAGTTATCCGGCGGGAACAAATGGTGCACCCCGAGGTGATGCCGCTGATGATTATGCTCACCGACGGGGCGGGCAACGTGGCCGTAACTAACGAACTGCCGCCCCAGGAAGAAGCACACGGCCT
>JAFGRA010000256.1 GCA_016935415.1 Anaerolineales bacterium | reverse complement strand
GCCGACGATCACTACAACGCCCTGGCCGACAGCGACGTTCGAAGAGTAGGTAGTAAGCAGTATACAGCTTGCTATCGGGATTTTTTGGATGATTTACGCGCCTCTAAACGGGGCGCGTTTTTGTATATTGAATTTGAGGCGGAAAGTTACTCGGTCAATGCCTTCGCCACCTGGGCGGCAACGTGGGCGTTGTTCAGCAGCAGGGCCAGGTTGGCCTGCAAGCTCTCTCCGCCGCTGATCTCGCTGACGCGCTGCAACAGGAACGGGGTAACAGCCTGACCTTGGATGTGTTTTGCCTCGGCTTCGGCCAGGGCTTGGTCAATGGCAACCTGAATCTCGGCGTAGGGCAGGGCGCTTTCTGTGGGCGCGGGGACGGTCAGGAGCAGGGCGCTGCGGTTGCCCATCGCCCAATGCGCTTTAGCGATCCGGGCAACTTCTTGCGGTGTGTCGGCGCACATGGTCAGCGGCAGGCCACTGGAACGGGCGTAGAAGGCCGGAAATTCGTCCGTGCCGTAGCCAACCACCGGTACCCCCACGGTTTCCAAATATTCCAATGTGGCGGGCAGGTCGAGGATCGCTTTGGCACCGGCGCAGACCACCACGACCGGGCTGCTGGCTAGTTGCGGCAGATCGGCGGAAATGTCGAAGCCAGAACCGCGATGTACGCCGCCAATGCCGCCGGTGGCAAAAACGCGAATCCCGGCGTGCTCGGCAACCAGCAGGGTGCCGGCCACAGTAGTGCCGCCGCTTTCGCCAGCGACTAGCGCCATGCCGAAGTCGCGCACGCTGAGTTTGCGCGGATTGGATGTGCGGGCGAGCGTTTCCAGTTGGGCGGCGGTCATACCCACGCAGACTTTGCCGTCCAATACACCAATCGTAGCGGGAATGGCGCCGGTTTTACGCACTTCAGCTTCCATATTCGCGGCGAGGGTGATGTTTTCGGGGATTGGCAGGCCGTGGGTGATTACAGTCGTTTCCAGGGCAACGATGGGCGCGTAGTTTTCCAAGGCGTGCCCGATTTCAGGCGCGATTTCAAAAAAGGGAGGGAGTTGAGGCATATTTAAATTACCAGTTGATCGTAGAGTTTTTCCAGGGTGAGGTCGGGGTGGGCAGCGCCAGGGTGGCGCAGGGTGAGCGAAGCGGCCGAAACCCCCAGGCGGATAGCTTCGTCGGTCGAGATGCCGTTCAAGATGGCGAACATGATGGCGGCGCTAAGGGCATCACCGCCGCCGGTCGGGTCGACGATCTCGGTCTTGATGGCGCGGATCTGGCCGCTGGTTTCGGATGTGGCATAGCTGACGCCAAACTCAGCTTGGGTAACGATGGCAAATTCCACGCCGCGCGTTACCAGATACTTGGCAAACTCCAGGCCGCGTTCGCTTTCGGTTTGGCCCTGGGGATCATCGCAGAACAAGGATGCTTCATAGCGATTGGGGGTGAACAGGAAAATATCTTCGAGATAAGGCTCGAATTTCAGCGCCAGAGAGGTAGAAGAAGGGTCGGCACAGACTGGTAATTGGGAGGCTTTTGCCAGTTCGAAAACCGTTTCCAGGGTTTCGGCCGGTAAATTGGCATCCACAAAAAGCAGGCAGGATTGCTCGAAAAGCTGCTGGTTGGCGCGGATGTAATCCGGGGTGAGGGCAGCGGTGATGCGCATATCGTCCAGGGCGAATTCGAGTTCTCCCTTGCGCACCAGTGCCAGGTACGATCCGGTAGGATGCTGGTCGATGGTCAGGATATGTTCGATGCTGACGCCCGCCTCCGCGGTTTGTTTGAGCAGTTGCTCGCCGATCAGGTCCTGACCGACCACAGTGAGCAGGTTGACCGACTGCCCCAGGCGCGCCAGGTTCTCGGCCACGTTGCGGGCGTTGCCGCCAAATGACATGCGGATCTCGGCCGGGTTGGAGGTGCCCGAAAGGATCTCGCTTTGCAGGCGACCCACAATATCAATTCCGGCTGCACCGATTACCAATACAGGGTCTTCGGCATCGAAATATTCTTCTTCAAACATTGATTTTTGTTGAGATGATCAGGGTTTGAACCAGCGGAAATTTCCGGAGGCTTCGTCCATATGCTCGGAAACTCTGACAATCCGCTCGGGGGCCTGCTCCTCATCTTCATCCTCTCGGTACAATTCTATTGCACGATGAAGTTTTTGTCGATACGTCAGGGCCAGTTCATCGATCAATTTTTGAGGAGTCTGGGTGTTGCGGTGCAATTGGAACAGCAGGATGATCTCTTGCATCAACTCGGCCAGCGCCTTGGATTTGGCTTCCTTGAAGCTCTTTTCGTAGGCTTCTTCGTTGCCTTTTGCCAGGTTCTTCAGTGAAATTTCCCAGGCCTCACGGTGCTGCTGCGGGATTTCACTGGCTTCATCCGGCAGCACCCAGGTGCCGATATCGACCCAGTACAACTCAGCGCCGCGCTCCTTTTTGGCCTGTTCGTCGATGCTGTTGTACATGCGTTGGGTGATGATGTCGCGCGGGGTGAATTCGATCTCGGAGTCGGCATCCTTTTGCTTATTGTTATCGGCAAAGGCCAGGAATTCGCTCAAGGTCGATTCGGAAATGAAGCGCGCCAGTTGGCTTTTGATGAAACCTTCGCCCAACTTCAACGGCTCGTCGCTTTTGTCTGGGGCGGGCTTGGGGGGTGGATAGTGGCCGGTAAAGCGGGCGGCCTTGACCTGGTTATACACCTGGGTTTCAACGGCATTGGGGTCGAAGGGGTAGGGCCTTTCGAGCGAGGATTTTTGATGATTGCGGAAGATGCTGTATTTGGTGCGAGCGCCATCGGCCTGGACGGTGATGCCGTCGCGGGTGCGTTCGGTTACGCTCATTTCGGTGACGATGTGATCCCGCAGGAGTACGCCTTTACGCAGCCGCTCAAAACGATCCAGGATGGCGGCTTCTTTCTGAGTAGGGCCGAGAATGCGCGGCTTACCGTCGATGGCTTCGAATACGGCGGCGTTGTCCAGGTAGACGCGCACCCGGCCTGGCCCGCCGATTAGGGCGACCGGGGAGTCGCTGTTTTCGGCCGCGATGCGGCCTTCTTTGATGGTGATCTCATCGTACTTGCTGGCGAAGGCGGCCTGGATGATGTATTTCTCGGCCACGTCGACGCGGTTCATTTCGAAGACGTCGTCCAGGTATTTGGCAGCCAGTTGCAGTGACAGCCAGAAGACCATGGCGAAGATAATCACGTGCCGGAAGACTTCGGCCGCGAACAAGGCGTAGAAGGGATAGACGATCAGGCGATTGTTGGGGGCTTCGACGGTTGGAATGGGCGTAGTAAAGTAAGCAGCCACAGCCCAGGTGAGGGCACTCAGGAAGATGAAGAGCAGCAAGCGGCGCAGTCCACCCAGGCGCGTGGTAGCGAAGACCCAGTGGATGAATTTGACGAGGTCGTCTCGCAGGACTTCCAGCAAGGTCGGTACCGCTTCTTTCGGGGAGGTTTCTCGCAGACGTTTCAGGTCCATGGTTGTTTTCCGCGCTTACCCTTTATCTGTGCCGTTGCGGTGGCTGCGCAGCCAGTCGATGATCTCGATCACATCTGATTTGGGATCGTCGATGACCGGGCCTTGGGGTTGGTTCTGGCGCAGGTAATCCAGGGTGCCGAGCGCCAGCAGCTCCAGGCTGTGTACCAAATCGGGCTTCCCGTTCATTTTGATGTCTGCGGCGCGCAGTTCTTTATCGAGTGGCCCGGCAATCGTGACCGAGAAGTCTTGCAAGGCGACTTTCTGGCCTTGCTCGGTGCGCTCGCGGTGGTTCTTTTCGATCTCCTTTTGTTCGGCTTTGGCACGCTGCAACCAGGTGGCTTTCCAACGCTCGATCAATTTTTTCTCTTCTTCCACCAAGGGATTGGTGATGTTCACACCCAGCACCTCGATGCCGTGTTCGTTCATCAGGTCGTATTCTTCGCTGTTGTGACGGCCGACCACCTTGCCGGTTTCGTTCAATTTGGGGACGCGGTCGTTGGTTAGGCGTTCACGGGTCAGGAAGTTGATCAGGCTGAAAATCGTGCGGGGGCGGGTGGGGCCGGTATGGCTGATCTCGTGGCTGGTGATCTCGAACAATTCGTTCATGGTGAACTTGCGCAGGTATTCGCGCCAGATGTCGGCGGCGACGTGCACGGGCAGCCAATCCCAGTCGATCTTGTAGGAACCGGCGTCGGTGGGGGCTTTGGGGTCGATGCCTTCGCGGGTCACGGCCAGACGCACTGATTCGGGGTTGAAACCAAAGTTGGTTTTCTCGTAATCTTCCTTGCGCCCGCTGGGCCTGAGGCGGAAGGTAACGGAGATATTGGGAACAACTTCGATGCCGTCGCGGGTCAGGCCGCTGGTTTGTTTACGCCGCCGCTGCCGGTAATCATAATCTTCTTCGTTTTCCTCTTCGGCCTTTGGGGCAAAGGGGCTTTCATCCGGTTTCGGTCCGAGCGTGCGACGCTGCGTATGCAAATCCAGGGTGCTCTGGATGGTTTCGTTTTTCTCGGTGAATACCAGGCCGGGTCCAACGGCACGCGTGAAGGCGCCGCGGTTGCTGAGTACGGCCGCACTGGCGGTGTCGAGCAGGATCACGCCGGGGCCTTTGCGGTCGCGCTTTTCAAACCCCTCTTGTTTTTGTTCGCCGTCCTGGATGAAGATGGCCGGGCCGGATTTGGCAATCGAGCTGAGCAAACGTACAAAGGCACTGATGCGGTCGGGAATCTCCTTTACCGGCAGCACGAACTGGCTGAAGTAGAATATCCAGAATGCGCCCGCGCCGATAAAGAGTACGAGTACGTCGAAAATGATCGCCCGGATGGTGGGGGAGATCGAGTATTGAGGGAAAAGGAAACTGAGGACGGCTTTGATCGAATCGAAGAACAGGTCGCGGATGCCGATCGAGAGCGCCCCAAAAGTGAGGTAGAGATATAGCCCCGCTGCAATCACGACAACGGCGAACACCTTTTTGGTTTGTTTGGTGATGTCCGAGAGTCTCATGAATAGATTGTATCTATAAATGTGGAATCGGGCAATTGCAAACGCAATTGACTGCGCGTAAATCGGCAGTGTTTGCTACAATATAAACAGCTTACGGAAGAACAGGATCTCTTGTGGTTGTATTGTGGTTCGTTGCGTTCGTTTTGATGAGTTGGCTGCTGCTGGCCGCCCGGTCAACAAACCAGTTCCAATATTACATCTGGTCGTTGCTGGTGGCGGTCTTATGGTCGCAAGCGGCCTATGCGCGCGACCCGAAACGCTACGGCAACCTGGTCAACCGTCTCTTTGCGTTTGGGTTGATCTGGGTGGTGGTGTTGGGGTTCATCCTGGGGGTTTATTACGTGATCGAAAACCCGGAATTCTTGCAGAATATCATCGAAAATGTTGATGAAGCTACACCCACTCCCGAACCGGCTTCGAGTTTGATCCAGAGCATTCTGGTGGCTTTTGCGGCGCTCTTCCCTTGACCAGAAATAGACTCTGTGTAAAATTGTAAGCAGATCGTTGATATGGCGCGGTGGCGGAACTGGCAGACGCAGAGGACTTAAAATCCTCCGGTGGCAACACCTTGTGGGTTCGATCCCCACCCGCGCTACAGATGATTTGTTTTGAAGGCTTCCCCTGTATAAAATTACAGGGGATAAGTTTTTAATATAACTACATCTCTGAATAGGTGGAATTGATGGGTTGGGGGAAGCAAATGATTGTGAAAAATAGTATAATAAACATGGTTTCCTTGGAGCAAAATTCGTTAACTCACACACAAAGGAATCTCTTATGACATCTCAGGTATCGCAAGCTCAAGCGGGGAAGCAGAAATCCAGATTCCCACGATGGCTCATTCTCTCAGTCACTGTTCTCATTTTCGCCTGTTTGTTCGCTACTGTCATCATTACGATCATTGCCGTGCGGGATTACAACGCCACACCGCGCATCATTGAGGACATCCAGGTAAACGCTAGGACAACGGATTACCAGTTGTCGACCGCTCAACGCGAGGTGATTGACGACAATGGTTATCCCGATGGGTTCACCTTGCTCTTCTATGATGATGAATCCACCGGCAAAGTCACGCGGTTTGAAACCTGGCTTTACCTGCTGCCGGGTATGCAGTACAGCTTCCTGAACGGTGAATATCAGGGCGTGGAGTATATCGCCGCCATCGACCGCGAAGTGCTCGATATGCCCTATTATCCCGAACAGTTCACTGCCTATATGAGCCTCGAACAGGTCTTGTCGGCGGCGGAACTGACCGAGATGATGGTGATGCCGCTTGAGGAAGCCCTGGTTCCCGGCGGGCAATCTTTCTTTGGGGATCGGATCACATTTGGCCTGAAAAACGACGAGCTGATGTACCTCGAAACGCTGCCCTTTGTAAGTGATAAAGTGATTGCAGAAGCGCCTGCTATACCGGATGACGGTGATGACCCGTTCGCCTTGCCTGAACTAGCGCCCACTGCAACGCCGGAACCTGAGCCAGCACCAACCGCAACGCCGGAACTGGAACTCGGCCCGCCGCTGGTTTGGGTTACGGAGGCCAATGACCCCAATTGGCCCGATTGTGAAGATACGGATGCAGGCTGCCACACCGATTTGATGCTGCAATATCCGGAGAGTGGTGAATTTTATGAACTCAACCTGACGGCGGATTATGATTTCGATTACGTCCTTACACCCGCGATTTCAAATGATGGTACGCGAGTGGCGTTTGGAGGGGCGCGGGGCGATGCGACCGACATCTATATCATGGATATCGAGGGAAACAACCTCGAACAGGTGACCTTCGATGGGGCCGGGGGGTTCAATTTCCGTCCAGTCTGGCTGGGTGAAGATACCGCCATCGGGTATATTTCGAATCGGGATGGTAACAAGCGTTGGAATTTCTTCTTGCAGGATCTGATAATGGGAGACTCGATGGCGTTCAATTCACCTGAATATGAATCAGGGCAATGGAATGGTGGTGTCTATAATATCCGTTTCATGGATATGTATTTTGGGGAAGACCTGGAATACTTTGTGCTCTCGACTGACCTGGCCGATCCCAACCCGGGAGAATGTTACCCCGATTGTCAGTGGGGATTATATCTGTATAGTGATCTTGATGAAGAACTGATCCCATTGGACTTTGGGATACCGGCAATCGGTGGTCCGGCGATTTCTCCCGATGGGCGCTATATCGCTTTCCATGCGCAAATCGATGGATTGTGGCAGATTTTTATCTATGACCTTGTAGACGATTCGCTGCGGCATTTTTCAGATATGGAGGGGGAGCACGAATTTACTCATCCCAAATGGTCCCCGGACGGGCAAAGTCTAGCCTTTACCATGCATTGGGATGTTAGTGTTTCGGATCTCGACGTTGCAATCAGCGCCGTCGATGATTTTGATCCGGCGAGTTACACACCTTTTGGGGCTGATTATGACCCGGATTGGTAGGGAGGTGGCATCATGAAAAACAAGAAACAGATGGCATGCATCGTTTTCGGCCTGATCGGCGCGCTGCTTCTGGCGTGTGGTGTGGTGGGATTGTTGGTGCTAAGTTCTCAACGGAATCAAACACAGACGCTTGATGATGCGCTCACCCTGATGCTTGCCAGTCAGACCCGCCTTTACGACCAATCCATACCAGTGAGCAATGTGCGCCTACCGGGATATGCCCAACTGGCGATTTC
>JAFGRA010000255.1 GCA_016935415.1 Anaerolineales bacterium | reverse complement strand
GTTCTCTTATGAAGCGCCGTTCTTGCTTGCGCTGCTCGGCCCGGCGTTGGTGGCGCAGAGCTGGCAGATTTCGGAGATTAGCGCGTATGCCCAAGGGCACTGGCTGATCCTGACCCAGCCGGTTGGGTTCGTGGTGGCGCTGATCGGTTTGATGGGTAAGCTGGAACTGCCGCCCTTCGATGCCCCCGAAGCGGAAACTGAGATCGTGGCCGGCGCGCTGACCGAATACAGCGGGCGCGGCCTGGCGCTCTTCCATCTGGGCAAGGTTGTGGAAATGGTTATCGGCTTCACCCTGATCGCTGCTTTTTATCTCGGCGGCCTGACCAACCCGTTCGACTTTTTAATCAAGACCCTCGTCTTGCTGACTGTGGTCGTCTTCTTACAAGCTCTGTTGACGCGTCTGCGCATTGACCAGACCGTCGGTATGTGGTGGCGCTATGGCGCTTTACTGGTGCTGCTGCAATGGGTCGTCACTATTTTGGTTCAAAGGATTCCGGTATGAAAACCACTTCAATGTTTAGCGATGTACTTTCCTCTACTTTTCTCAAGCCATCCACGCAGAATTATCCTGCCCAACAATACCGTACCCCGGAGCGGCTGCGCGGTGCTCTGGAGTGGAATGCAGAAAAATGTACGGGCTGCGGCCTGTGCGCCATGGACTGCCCGGCGCAGGCGCTCGAAATGATCGTTATCGACCGCAAAGCGAAACGGTTCGTGCTGCGTTACTACCTCGACCGTTGTACATTCTGTGCCCAATGTGTATTTAGCTGCCGCCAGGACTGCCTGGATATGTCCAACGTCAATTGGGAATTAGCTGCCCTGGATCACGATTCATATTGTCTGGTTTATGGTGATGAGGATGACATCCGCGCAGCTCTGGCAGAGTGAAGTAAGCCGCGTACTTGAAGCCCTGCTCACCGAGCAGCCCGCGGCGCGCGTCGCTATTTTTGGGGTAGGCAACGAATTGGCCGGGGATGATGCCGCTGGGGGGCTGGTCATCCGCCGCTTGCTGCAATTGACGAAACCATCCGACTGCCTGATGATCCTGGACGGCGGCCACGCCCCGGAGAGCTTCATCGGCAAGTTAGAAGCTTTCGCCCCGGACCTGGTGCTGATCGTTGATGCCACCGACCTGAAGGCTGTGCCCGGCACGATCAGCTTGCTGGATATGAGCCGGGTGAAGGGGAATTTGCCGTCCACGCACACCTTATCTTTGACGGTGCTGACGCACTACTTACAGCAGGCGGTTGCGTGCCAGGTTTACCTGTTGGGCATCCAACCGCGAAGTGTGGCGTTCGATACACCGCTTTCCCCCGTAGTTAGCGAGGCGGTTGAGACGGTTACCCATTTCCTCTCGCATGAAGCCAATTTGAAAATGATGACAGCACCTGAGATTGATGCCTGTTGATCGAGCGATTCTTTTAGCGGTTGGTTCAAGATGGGGGTGACCCTTGCTCTGCGGCACAGTGGTCTAGGTATATTTGACCACGATTCTGGCGGGGCTGTTTGGCTGTACCTGTTCTTCCCCCATCGGCATCAAGCCCAGGATGGCGGTCTGGGTGTCTTTTACCAGCCGCAGGCGGGCGAACCCCAGTTCTGTCGGGCTGGGAAAGGGCACGTACTCTGCTATCTGCCAGCCAAAATTAGGGGCTTCACGTAAATAGAAGGCTTGCAAAGCATCCACGCCGTTCCCGCCGGTGTAGGCCGTCCAATTTTCGGGGTCGGCGATGTCGTCGAGCACGGTTGTCGGATCGACCGCTGTGTAGGCTGGCGGCAGTGGAATCCCTGCTGCATTCATTTCCACGCCATCAACCGCGTTCAGGAATTGCAAACTGGAGACAATTTGCGTAGCCAGCGGCTCGAACCACTCGCGTTCGTCCTTCGGATGTGAAACCATCAAATGTAATACAGTAAAATCATATTCGAGGATGCCGGCCCACAAACGCAGCAGGTTCTTTTTGGGCAGAACCAGTTCAGCCTCGAAACCCTGCCCCCCACTTATTGCCCAGGGCGCTGCACCAACCTTTTTGGCCCCAATGAAACTGGCGATCCGGCCGATGTGCGCTTTCCACTTCGGTTCGATGGGTTGGCGGGCGCAGTTCCATTCGGCCCGCACCAACAGGTGACCGGACTGCGGCCCCTCGTAATCCTGCTGCAAGCCTTCAGGAATGACGGCAAAACCTTCGGCGTCACCCAGAGTCTGGTGTACCCAGCCGTCAGGATAAGTTAGTGCATATCCCCAGAGTTTGTGTTGGAATACTGGCATTTCACAATCCAATCGGTAATTTTACTTGGATCTATTTTACCCGTTGATGGCGTTTTTGACTCACAAACGTTTGGTCGTAGGTTCGGTGAATTGAAGTTTGATCCCTACCGAACCCATATTTTAATGGCTTGTTGAGAAAAGAAAGATCACCCCCACGCCGTGGAGCACATCGAACGCCCGGACGGGTAGGGCGGCACCTACGAGGACACCTTCACCTACGATGGGAACGGTACCCGGCTGAAGGAGGAATACTGGAACGGCACCAGCACGACCACGCGCCTGTTCCTGGGCGGGGATGCTTATGAGTTGGCCGACCCCGGCGTCAATAAAACCATCACGCGCTACTACAGCCTGGCCGGGCAGCGGGCTGTGCGTAAGGATGCCGGTGGGGCCAATGAGGAACTGTATTATCTACTGACCGACCATCTTGGTTCGGTATCGGCGGTGGTGGATGCGAGCGGGGGGCTGGTATCTGAACAGCGCTACTTGCCGTTTGGCGGTGTACGTGACGAAGATTACATAACCGATCCCATCAATGAGACCGACTTCGGCTACACCGGGCAGCGCAACAATGCCGAGATTGGCTGGATAGACTACAGATCCCGGTTCTTGTCAACCCAGATCGCCAGGTTCACCCAACCGGATACCATTGTGCCGAACTTATATGATCCGCAGAGTTTG
>JAFGRA010000254.1 GCA_016935415.1 Anaerolineales bacterium | reverse complement strand
GGTTTCCAGCACCTGGAAAATGCCGTTCATGGTGTCGACCCAATTCTCCGTACCGATCAGTTCGAGCAAGTCGGTCGAACTGCGCACATCGGCCAGGATCACGGTTGCCACACGCCGTTCGCCCTCCAAATGCCTGACCGGCGTGGCGGGAGGCTGGCTGGCAGGTATGGACTGCGCAACCGGGTCGAGCGTGCGTTTGACGATTTGCATGCGCTCCTGCGATGGGACGGGTTCAGCTTCTTGCAGTGCCAGACCGCAATTGATGCAGAACTTATACTCCGGTGGGTTGGAGTGGCTGCAATTGGGGCAGGCAACGCGTAGCCGCTCACCGCACATGGCGCAAAACTTTGCCTCCGCGGGATTATTGAAACCGCAGTTTGGACAGGTTAAAATATTTTCCATATCTTGGGATCCTAGGTAACTGACCGTTTGTGGCGAAATGCTTATCATCATTCCGATGACCATTTCGGCTTAAATTCAACGGTACTAAACGGCCCGTTCCTCCTTGCCAGGCAGGATTCTAGTTCATTAGCGTAAGTGCGTCCAGGATGAAATCTGTGTTTTCCGCCAACGGTGAATTGAGCACAAGCATCAATCTATATTCACTAAAAAAACATTGTACCGCAAGCTGTCACTTGCGGTACATATCGAACACGTGCAGAGCATACCAGAGATTGGTATGACCTGCCCTGAGATATTTGTCCTATTCGAAGATGTCTGGTCCTAGAGTACTTCCAAGGCCATGCGGAAACGCTTTGCCATTTCTTGCAGGATCGTAATGGCAGTATCCACATCTTCTTTCAAAACACCGAAGAAATCCCAGCGCGCCAGTACCAGGCAGGTGGTGGCTTCGGTGGCGATCACCGAGGCCGTGCGCGGACCATCGTCCAGCAAGGCCAGTTCGCCGAAGAAATCCCCGGTTTTGAACTCATTCACCTTTTCTTTGCTGCCGTCCAGGCGCTCGCGGATCACGTCAGCGTGTCCGGAAGTGATGATGAAGAAACCTTCACCGCCTTGTCCTTGCGTGACCATGGCTTTGCCTTCTTCGTATTCGCGCTCAACGAATCTGCGTGCCAGACGTTCGAGCTGATTCTTTTTCAGGCCACGGAAAAGTGGTGTGCGGTCGAGTACACTGACAGTTTCTTTTACATCGGGCATAATACAATCCTCTCTCCTGATCTAAAGATTATCCGTTGCGGGCATAATCCAATAAAGCATCGAAATTACAGGTTGCCAGACCGATCACCCGGTCTGCTCCCCCATAATAAACGTAAACTTGATTATTTACAATGGGGTTTGCGGTAGAGAAAACGACGTTGGGAACGTCACCAAAAATCTCCCAGGGTTCCGTGGGTTCCAGGCAGAAGCCTTCGGGGCGGTTGATGACCCGGGTAGGGTCTTCGAGGTCGAGCAGGCACACCCCCAGGCGGTAGACGTGGTCGAAATCGTAAGCATGGTAAATCACCAGCCAGCCGTGTTCGGTTTCGATGGGCACGCCACCCGCGCCAATGTGGTTGCAGTCCCAACCTTCCGCGCGTGGCCCCATCACCACAGCGTGATCCGTCCAGGTTTTTAGGTCGGCACTGTACGCCACCCATAGGGAGGGCGGCCGCCGGTGGAAGCTGACGTAACGCCCGCCGATCTTGCGTGGGAACAGAGCATGGTCTTTGTTGTCTTCCCCGGTTACCAACGGGCCGATACGCTTCCAGGAAATCAGATTGGTGCTCTCGGCGAACATGGGCAGGATGCCCAGCGGGGAGTAGGCCGTGTAGGCCATGATGAAGCGCCCCTCGTCTTTCAGGTAGGTGATGCGCGGATCTTCCACCCCGCGCGTCTCGGTATCCGGGCGAGCCTGTCCCGGTCCGGGGAAAACGGGCTGATTCAAACGGTTGAAGAGGATTCCATCCGTGCTGACCGCGTAGCCAATACTGCTGACGTAATCGACACCCTGGGCGCGGTAGAACATGTGGAACAAGTCGTTGGCATACACTACCCCACAGTTGAACACGTTGAGCGCCTCCCAATCATTGAAGGGATTGGGCTTCAGGATGGGGTTGGCTGGATGGCGTTGGAATTCAAAAGTCATCTGTGCAATGCTCCCTATTCCAACTCGCCGATGAAGATTTCGAACGGTTCGAGGTGCAGTTCGCTCAGGTCGAGGTGCTCGAATTTCTCTTCGCTGGCAAAGACCAGGCGGGACTGCTTGCCCTCCAGGTCGAAGCTGATTTCTTGCGGCTTGGGGGACATGTTCAAAACCACCAGGCAGGTCTGTTCTGGGCTGGTGCGCAGGAAGGCCAGGTAATCTTCGGCCTCGGTGTGCAAGGGCTGGTATTCGCCGGAGATCAAGGCCGGAGTCTCGCGGCGCATGTGCAGCATGTCCTGGTAGAAATTCAGCAGGGATTCGGGTACGCTTTTCTGTTCGGCCACGTTCACGCCTTCAGCATAGTTGGGGTTGACCGGCAGCCAGGTTTTTACACCGGCCGGACTGAAACCGGCGTTGGCAGCGTTGGCCCACTGCATCGGGGTGCGGTTCTTATCGCGCGAAGCGTTGTTCGCCAGCCGCAGGGCTTCTTCCGGCAACATGCCGACTTCGTCGATGGCGGCGTGGTAGAACCAGACACCTAGATTGTCCATGAAGAGGTCGATGCTTGCCATGTCGAAGTCGGCCATGCCGATCTCCTCACCGTTATAAAGGAAGGGTGTGCCTTTGAGAGTGAGCATCAAGGCCAGGGAGAGGCGCGCCTGAGCAGCATCGTGTTCGCCGTCCCCATAGCGGCTGTAGACGCGTGACGAGTCGTGGTTGCCGAGCGTGTTGCACGGCCAACTGCCGGGCGGCAGCGCCGAAAGGCGCTCTTCCTGGTTCTGGCGCACCCATTGCGGGGTGATTCGGCTGGTGCGCATCAAGGGGAAATTAAAGGCCATGTGTAGTTCGTTGTCGCCGGCCCCGTAGAACGAGATTTCGTCCGATTCGCCGACCAACACGCGGTCGGGATATTCGGCGATGATTGTGCGCAGTTCCTGCATCAGTTCGTGCACGCCGGGCTGCATGATCTGGTATTGGAACAACTTCTCGTATTCAGCGGCAACTTCGGATTGTTCAGTCTCCGAGGGCGCATCCGGGAAGGCAGCCGCGAAGGCCGTGCGCAGTTCGGTCAGCGTGCGGGTGGCGGTTTGCTGGGATAGGCCAGGGTCTTCGAACAAGGTGGCGATGGCGTCCAGACGGTAACCGTCCACGCCCATGTCCAGCCAGAAGCGTACGGCGTCCCACATGGCCTGCTTGACTTCCGGGTTGCGCCAGTTCAGGTCGGGCTGCTCTTTTAGGAAGAAGTGGTAGTAATACTGGCCGGTGGCAGCGTCGTATTCCCAGGCCGAGCCGCCGAAACCGGAGTACCAGTTGTTGGGCGGGCCACCGTCCACACCATCTTCCCAGATGTACCAATCGCGTTTGGGGTTGTCGCGGCTGGATTTGGATTCTAGGAACCAGGGATGCTCGTCGGAGGTGTGGTTCAACACCAGATCGAGAATGACGCGCATATTGCGTTGGTGGGCGCCATCCAGGAATTGCTTGAAATCGTCCAGGGTGCCGTATTCGGGGGCAACCTCACAGTAATCGGAAATATCATAGCCGCAGTCGGCTTGCGGGGAAGGGAAGTGCGGCGACAGCCAGAGAGCATCGACGCCCAGCTTCTGGAGGTAATCCAGGTGGGCGGTCATGCCGGGGAAATCGCCAATGCCGTCGCCGTTACCGTCTGCAAAACTGCGCGGGTAGATTTGATAGAAAACTGCTGTTTGCCACCATTTCAATTCAGTCACGTAATCACTCCGTTGGGTATTGAAAGTTTAATGCTGCGCATGATACTACGCCCCAGGTGGGGCTGTGCTCACTTGGGTATGGATTTGCAAATCACTAATCCATTTTGAATTAAAGTGAAAGGCTCGGGGCACTCGGAGCACCGAAATGCCGGAGTGCCCTGAGCCTTAGGATACTGGTCTGTCAGGTTCCCCTTAGACTCCTTGCAGGTCGAGTTCTTCGGCCCGGTGACAGGAAACCCAGTGATCGGGACCCAATTCCCGCAGTTGCGGCGTTTTCGTCCGGCAGATATCTTCTGCGTAGCGGCAGCGGGGGTGGAAATAGCAGCCGCTGGGCGGGTTGGAGGGGTCGGCCACATCGCCTTCCATGATGATGCGCTTGGATTGGTAGAGTGGGTCGGGCTTGGGGACCGAGGACATCAGGGCTTCGGTGTAGGGATGCAGCGGGTTGTTGTAAAGAACATCGGATTCGGCCATTTCGGCCAGCTTGCCGACGTACATTACCGCCACGCGGTCTGAGATGTGCTGCACCACGCTTAAGTCGTGGGCCACGAACACGAAGGATAGGTTCATGTCCTTTTGCAGGTCTTGCAACAAGTTCAGGGTTTGGGCCTGGATGGATACATCCAACGCCGAAACCGGCTCGTCGCAGAAAACCAGGCGCGGGTTGAGCGCCAGGGCACGCGCGATGCCGATGCGTTGGCGTTGGCCGCCGGAGAATTCGTGCGGGTAACGCCGCATGTGTGAGGCGCGCAGTCCAACCCGGTCGAGCAGGCGGGCGACGGTTTCCTCAGCTTCTTTACGGCCACCCATGCCGTGGATGACCATCGGTTCGGCAATGATGTCGAATACGGTCATGCGCGGATTGAGCGAGTTGATCGGGTCCTGAAAGATCATTGAGATTTCGCGGCGAACCTGTTTGTACTGCTCGTTGCTCAACTCCATCAGGTTGATGATCTTTTCTTCATCATCGGGGGACAGGATGTCGGTACGGAAATAGGCGGCTCCGCCGGTTGGCGGGTACAAGCCGATGATCGTGCGGGCGGCGGTGGTCTTGCCGCAGCCGCTCTCGCCGACCAGGCCCAGGGTTTCGCCGTCGCGGACGTAGAAGTTGACGTCGTCCACGGCGCGCACTGCGCCGACTTCACGGCGCATCATGCCTTTTTTGATCGGGAAGTATTTCTTCAGTCCTTTGACTTCCATAATGATGGAGGAGTCTTCCTGCATCAATTCTGGACCGCCAACGTTTGTGGTTTCCATGGTTGTCGCTTCAGACATGCTAAACCTCCTCGTAGAGCAGACATCTTACATAGTGGTCGTCTTCCACTTCCTGCCACTTGGGCACGATCTGGTCGCATTTGCCGGGCATATAGTCCGGGCAGCGGGTATGGAAGACGCATCCGCTCGGGAGTTCGAACGGTGACGGCACCATCCCTTCGATGATCGCCAGTCGATTGGAACTGCGTTTACCGACCTTGGGAATGGACTGTAAGAGCGCCTTGGTGTAGGGGTGTTTGGGGTGATAGAAAATATTGACCGCACTGGCTTTCTCGACCTGCTTGCCCATGTACATCACCACGATCTCTTTCGCCATTTCAGCGACCACGCCCAGGTTGTGAGTGATGAACATGATCGCCATATTCTCGGTCTCCTGGAGATCGCGCATCAGGTCGAGGATCTGGGCTTCAATCGAAACGTCCAGCGCCGTGGTCGGCTCGTCGGCAATCAGCATAGCCGGGTCGCAGGATAGGGCGATACCAATCATTACGCGTTGGCGCTGGCCGCCGCTCAGTTGGTGCGGGTAGCTATCCACACGTTCTTGTGGCTTGGGCAGCCCGACCTTGCGGAGCATCTCAATGGCAATCTCTCGGCTTTCTTCCTTGGTAACGTGTCGGTATTGCTGGATAACGTCGGCCATTTGATCGCCTACTTTTTTGATCGGGATCAGCCGATGTAAGTTTAATGCTTCTCCGATCTGGAAACCGGCACTGTAAACTGGTGTTAGTGAACTCATTGGCTCTTGGAAGATCATGCCGATCTCGCCGCCGCGGATCTGACGGATGCGGTCACCATCAGGATCGAGTTCGTTGATCTTGATGATCTCAGTCTGAACGTTGGGGTCGTCTCTCTTCGTGTTCTTGTCGCGATAATAATATAGGATTTCTCCTTCGGCGACTTTTCCGGGTTTGGGGACCATCTGCATGATCGCTTTGGCTGTGATCGATTTGCCACAGCCGCTTTCACCGATCACGCCGAGCGTCTCGCCGCGATTGATGGTAAAGGTAGCGCCATCTACAGCTTTGACAATTCCATCTCGGACATCGAACTGCACCTTTAAGTCTTTGATTTCAACAAGTGGTTCACTCATTGTTTTCTCCTTATTCCTACCGATGGGTTTAGTTGCCGCCATAGGGATCGAGGGCGTCGCGCAGGCCGTCACCGAGCATATTGAACGAAAGGATTGCCAGGATGACGAACGGCACCGGGATCAACAGCCAGGGATTGAAGCGGACAGAGCGCACGTTGCTGACCTCTTGCAAGAGCACGCCCCAACTGGTCAGTGGGGGACGCAGGCCCAAACCCAGCCAACTGAGAGCGGTCTCGGAAAGGATCATGCCCGGGATCATCAGCGTGGCGATCACGATCACGTGGCTCATTGTGCCCGGGATCAAGTGATTGAACATGATCCTGCGATCGCTGGCACCGAAACTTTTGGCTGCAAGCACGTATTCGCGTTCCCGGAGCGAGAGTATCAGGCCGCGTACCTGCCGGGCCAGGCCGTTCCAGCGGATGAAGACCAGGATTAGCGTAAGCATCAGGTATACGCTTTGTGGCTCCCACCAAACCGGGATGGCAGCTGCCAGGGCAATGAACAGCGGGATATCCGGGAAGGCGGCCACGAACTCGGCCAGGCGTTGAATGATGATGTCGGTGGCACCGCCGTAATACCCGGAGATCGCTCCCAAGGTGATGCCCAGGAACATGGTCAGGAATTGGCCCAACAGACCGATCCACAAAGACAGCCGCCCACCGTAAATGATGCGAGAGAACAGGTCGCGGCCCAGCCGGTCTGTGCCGAATAGATAAGCATAGGCATCGGGGTTGTCGGGGTCGACGCCAAATAGGTGCCGATCCCAGGAGATGAAACCTAATAACTTATAGGGTTCTGCTTTGACAAATAAGTAAAGATCGAATTTTACCGAGGGATCTTCGTAGTAAAAACGCTTGCGCAGAGTTTGATCGACTTCCTCGCGTAAGCCGTATACAAAAGGCCGCAGATGGAAATTGCCCTCTTGATCGATGAAGTGGAGCGTTTGCGGGCGGGCAGCCAGGTAATCTGATTTTGTATCCAGCAAATAGGGGGAGAAAAACTCCGCGAAGAAGAAACATACGAAATAGAACAGGAGGACGAGGATGCCCCCGACCACAGCCAGGCGGTTTTTCTTGAACTTCCACCACACCAGGCTCCAATAGCTCTGACTAACCTGTTCCTTTTTCTGACCATTTGTCATATCGTTTTCAGACATAATTATTCCTCCGAAACATAAAACTGGAACTTGATGGTTAGTCTAAGCGGATACGAGGGTCTACCCATGCCAGGGCCAGGTCGGCCAAGATGTTGCCGACCAGCAAAAGCATGACGATAAACACCAGCACTGTACCGGCCATATACATATCCTGTACTTGCAGGGCTGCTACGTATAGGGGGCCGATCGTTGGTAAGCCCAAGACAATTGCAACCAGGGCGTTGCCTCCAATGATCGCCGGGAGTGATTCGGCCCCCAGGATTACGATCAGCGGGTTGACGGCCACGCGGAAGGCATGCCGCCAGACTACGGTGTTTTCCTTCAAGCCGCGGGCACGGGCCGCTTCTACGAACGGTTGTCCTAAGACTTCGAGCATGTTGCCGCGCAGGATGCGGATGTAGGAGGGCGCCGCGGCTAGGGTGCCGATCAAAGCTGGGATCCAGAGGTGTTTGAGCAAATCCCAGACGCGTGCCAGGCTCCATTCGGCTTCCTGGAATTCACGCGAGAACAGCCCGCCGATATCCTGGTCAAGCAGCACAACGGCAATGAACAAAACGATCAGGGCCAACAAGAACCCTGGGGTGCCCAATCCTAAAAATGCGACTGTAGTGAAAATTTGATCGAGAAAAGAATATTGGTGCGTGGCCGAGTACACCCCGACCGGGATCGCAATCAGCCAGGATAATCCCAGGGTGGTAAAGGCCACAATTAATGTCAATGTGATGCGCTCGCCCAACAAGTCTTTAACCGGGCGTTCATATTCAAACGATTCCCCAAAATCGCCCTTAACAAAATTTGAGGCCCAAATCCAGTATCTTTCTAGAAGCGGTTTATCGAGGCCATAGCGAGCGCGATACTCATCAACGCGCAACTGCGCGCTGCGGTCACCACGGGCATTCAATTCAGCCAGTTTTTGAGTTAAAAAGTCGCCGGGCGGCAACTCGATGATCAGGAAACTTACAAAAGATACCAATACGACCATGATTAGGGCGTAGCCCAAACGGCGGATAACATAGGCAAGCATAGATCATCTCCTTACTAAGAGATTACGATTGCTGGAAGATAATGGCTAAATTATCTCCTCCTCCTAGAACATTAAAAAGAATGTGCGGGTTTATACAAAGTGGCGGGCGGGTTACCCGCCCGCCACTCATAGTTACAGAGAAACGTTATTGTTCGATCCAGTATTGTTCAGGATGCGTATTGCCGGGGCTGGCAGGTGCCCACGGACCAAGCACGCCGTATTCGGGGACGTTGTGGAAGTTGTCGGCCACAACGACGGGCATGGGTTGGTCACCGGAGATACCGAGTACGAAGGGACCTTCTTCGATGTTGATCTTCATGGCTTCGTAAACGATCTCGTGCCGTTTTTGCTCATCAGGTTCGGCCAAACCCATGTCGTACAGTTCTTGCAGGCGCTGGGCCGGGCTGCCGTCTTCAGGCTGGATGCCCTCTGCGCCACCGGAGGAGTAGTACAGACCTTCCAATGGGAAGGCGCGCGAGCCTTCGCCGCCGCCACGCATCGGGAAGATCCAGTCCGGGTACGTCCACAGGTCGATCTCGGAGATGTGGGTGTTGCGGATCATGTACAGACCATAGTTGCCGCGGGTGTCAGCATCGGGTTGGCCGATCAGGTTGTTGACCAGCACGTCGACGCCAACATCGTTCCACATTTCTTTGACCAGTTCGTTGGTCTCAACATTGACGTTTTCGCCACCCCAGTCGTTCATGTCGATGATCAGGGTGAAGGGGTTGCAGGTTTCGGGCAGGTCGCGCCAGCCGTCATCGTCGCAGTCCACAAATCCAGCCGCATCGAAGTAAGCTTCGGCTTCAGCAGGATCATATTCGATATCGGCATTCTTCCACTCTTCGTAGATTGCCTGGCCTTCGTCGCTGGCAAAGTGCCAGGACTGCGGGCTGATGGTCGCCTGTGTCGGTTCGGCAAGGCCGTCCCAGACAACGTCGATCACACGTTGGCGGTCGATTGCCACGGAGAGACCCTTGCGGAAATTCTTATCGCGCAGCAGGTCGCGGCATTCTTCCTTTTCGCCCTTGCATTCCTCACCATCATAGTCCTGGTTGATCATGTAGGAGGGCCAGCCACCGGCACCGTTCATCCACCCGGCTTGCAGGTGGTAGCCATTGGCTTCGGATTGCTCTTGCAGGAAGGGGATGTTGTTGGGATCATCGGTGCCGCGGAAGGAAGCATTGTACTTACCCTGGGAAAGGTTCAGCACGCGCACTTCCAGGTCGGGCTGGATGTCGATCTCGACGTAATCAATGTAGGGCAGTTGATTACCATCGGTATCCGTCTTCCAGTAGTACGGGTTGCGGACAAAGGTGTTTTTCTCACCGGGGGTGACTTCCTGGCAGTACCAGGCAAAGATGGTCGGGTAGCCGGGGGTCTCCCACCATTTGTCTTTCAGTTCAAGTTCTTCATAGCTTTCGCCATCGTAGTCTGGGTGAAACTGCTTCAAGAAGTGGGCTGGTTTCATCAGCGGTTCCCACTCCCAGAAACCCTGCGCCAGGATGTAGGGAGCGATCCAGCGGGCGGTGTCCCAGGTCATAACCACGGTGTACTCATCGGGGAATTCGATGGTGAAGGGCGTGCCGTCGGAATTGCGTGCCCACCACGGAACCTGAATAACCTTGTAGTCCTCGTTGGTTGCCATATCGTTCCACCAGAAGTCCCAGTCGGCGGTGGTGTAGGGCGCACCGTCGGACCACTTGACGCCTTCGCGCAGGTGGTAGGTCAACTGGGTGCCGTCGGCATTGAATTCGAACGATTTGGCGAGGCCTTCTTCGTAGCCGGTATAGTCTGGCTTCCAGCGCACTGGGGGATCGTAGAAGGCCATCTTGATGGTTGCCAAGCCCGGGTCGGACGCGACATTGTACCAGGTGCCGCCGTATTCGCCGATGCTGTCAACGACTTCAACAACTTGCACGTCGGTTGGCAGACGTTCTTCGAGCGGAGGCAGTTCGCCAGCGTCAACCATTTCAGCCAACATGGGAGCTTCATGGCCGCTCATCATTTCTTCGCCGCCAGTTTCTTCACCGGCCATTTCTTCGCCAGCTGCTTCTTCGCCAGCTGGCTCTTCAGTAGCGCCACCGCACGCAGCAAGCACCATGCTGAGCGTGATAAACACTACAAACAGAACATAGAGTCTCTTTTTCATTTATTCTCCTCCGAATAAATATCGGGTTTTGTGTTTTTTTAATGTAATCTTGCTAGTGGGAAGAACTTTCTCTAAAGATATCGGAACGTGTACCACCTCCTTTCATTCCATTATCCAACCAGTTTTATCCTGGCTTGGGAGCGGATAATGGCCGCTTCGATCAAGAGTATATTTGTACTTAAACAAAAACACCTAGTTTCTTATTTAAGAAAACCAGGCGATTTCAAGGCAAAGTTCGGCCAAACCCAGCCACATAGGGCGAATATGCTGGTACATCTGGACTATATTTGAGGGCTTTTGATTGATATTGCGCATCGGGTTTGGATTCACAAATCAGAGTGGTTGATTTACCGGTGGGCTATCTTTTATTAAGAACAGTTCAATGGGCGCAAATAAGTTCAGCTAGAGAGGTGAAGAGCTGGTTGCTTTTGTTTATTTGATCTCAATCGTGCTACAAAATAAGGGGACTATAAATTTATGAAACCGTTTCCATACGTTAATAACATTTTAAGTGAAATTAACGTTTTGTCAAGGGATTCTTATTCCTTTCTACAAATAATTAATTTTTTTAGCGCTGTTTTGCTATTAAAGAGATAACAAAACAGCCCCTGCAAACTTGCTGTGCAGGGGCTGTGGTGGATTTGATGGGGGTTATTCCTCGGTCAACGTCATCAAAAAGGCAATGATATCGTTGAGTTGGTCTTCAGGAATCTCTTCGCTGAAGGTGTTGGGCATGGCGCTGATCGGGTTGCCGTCCTCGTCCACACCGGATTCGTAGCCTTCTACAATGTAGGCATAGGGCATCAGGATCGATTCGTGGATATATTCTTCGGCTGTGTACCCATCGATCCTGGTTTCGGCAGTGGTTGCGATCCCATCCAGGACCGGGCCGACATCACCCTGGCTAAAGCCGGAGATGGCGTGGCAGCCGGTGCAGCCGTATTGTGTGAAGTACGCTCGGCCGCGCGAGAGCGGATCGGATTCGTCCACCAGGCCGAAGAGCGGTTCTGGGGTTGGCACTTCGCCCAGCGCGTAAGGCTCGAAGTTCATGATATATGCCGCAACTGCCCGGATCTGGTCGTCGCGCAACGGGCCGTTGTATTTTGCGGACCAGGTCGGCATGGCAGGGGTACCGCCGCCCACGTAAAGCTGTGGCCGGGTGGATACCTGCCGCCCGACAGAGACTACGGAGATGATGTAGCTTTGCAGATCGCCTTCCCAGCCCACGTCATCCAGGCGGGTGGTGAAGAGATCTTCACAGCGCAGGCAGGGCGCCAGTCCGGCGATGCCCTGGGCGCGAGAGCCGTGGCAGCGGGTGCAGTTGGCTTCGAACACGGTCGCCCCGAATTCGATCTGTTCGGCAACCTGTTCGTCCTTATATGCTTCCAGGCGATTCTCTTCCTTGAAACCCAGGTAGATGATGATCGCCGTGCTTAGAAAAACCAGGATAGTTCCTAATACAATTTCAAGTTGAACGCGTCGCATTTTTGTATCTGCCTCCTGGCCTATTCCGCTCGCGGCCGGTCTTGGTGCAGGAAGTAGTGTTTTTCGTAGTTCTTTTCTTCCTCACCTTCTAACCAATCGATCGACATGGTGATTTTCTTTACATCGGGCTGCCAGTCTTCGATAATCATGACCGCACTCATTTCCGGCAGTGCGCCTTCTTCTTCGGCCTGGAGCAGACGCTCCTGGTATTCGAAGAAGACATTGTTCAGGTTCGGGCAGCCGACCACAAGATTTGTAGGATCGTCCTTGGGGTAGTAACTGAAATCGCGGCCGCACAGGTCTTCACCCGCTTCGATCTCACCGACAGTATAGATACCTTGTTGGAGTTCTTCGAAGGGGATGGCGCGTAGTTCTCCCAGGCCTTCTTCGGGCGCAAGGTCCTGGATGATGCGCGTGGCCGCCGGGGTTTCGATGCCGAATTGCGGCAAACCCATATAGCTCAGGGCGATCAGTACGAAGATCCACGCTACACCCCAGACGATGGCAAAGGGGCGCTTGCGGGCCATGCGGTGCGGGTTGCGGTCGATGTAGGGAATAGCAACCAGGATGAAGACCAGGATGGGGGGAATGACCAAGCCCATGATGAATTTACTGTTCAGGATTTCACCTAACTGCACGTTGATGCCTACCCTGGCAAGCAGGGTTTCGAGGATGGTTGCCGGGTCGATCTTCAACATGCCTTGCAGCCACCAGAAATACCACGGCGCTTTGGTATCCAGCGGGGTGACTTGCGGGTTAGCATGGGTTTCCAATGGTGCGCCGTAGAGGTTGAAGCCGACCAGTACCAGGATCAGGAAAAATCCCAACGCCACCAGGAACAATTCGTGTGTGAGCAGGTCGGGGATCAGGTCGATGCGGCGGTTGGCCTCTTTAATCTCTTCTTCGGGCAGGGCATTTTCTTCGACTTTTGCGGGGAGGGAAATGCCGTGTTCACGCGAGACCTTATAGTAGTGCACGCTGATGAAGACAATGGCCAGCAGAGGGAACAGCACGACGTGCTGCAAATAGAAGCGCAGCAAGCCGTTTGCGGCGATATCGACACCACCGCGCATCAAGATGTTCACTGCCGGGCCAACCACCGGGCCAGATTCGGTGATCGAAGTACCTACCGTTACTGCCCAATAGGCTAATTGGTCCCAGGGCAGCAGGTAGCCGCTGAAGCTCAACCAGGCAGTAATGCCCAGCAAGATCACGCCGGTCAGCCAGGTGAAGGAACGGCCGGCTTTGTACGAGCCGGTGAAATACGTGCGCAGCATGTGCAGCACGGTAAAGATCACCATTCCTTCTGCACCCAGGCGATGGATGTCCCGGAACAACTTACCGAAAAAGACGTTGCTTTCGATTTCCAGGATGGACTGGTAAGCCTGATCGGGGTGGGGGATGTAATAGACCATCAAGACCAGACCGGTGATCACTTCAAGGGCAAAGAAGAACATCGTGAACCAACCCAGGCGGAAGGTGTGCGTGAACCACGTCATGCCTTGCAGGTAGTAACGCGGCCGGATGTGTGCCCAGAAACTGGACGTATGTACCTTGTAGCGGGGGTTGGGGCGCTCGGTTGGCGAGTCTCCACGCGCGATGGCGCGTAGTTCTTTCAAACTCAGACCGGCCATGATCGCTCGCACGCGCGTGTCGATCATTTCATTGATCCGGTCGCGCCATTCTTCCCTCGGCGGAATGTTCAATCGCTGACGAATAGAATTTAGCATTTCCTTCACCTACTCAGTTGGTTTGAGAATTTCATTTATTCGTGGTTCTTACCCTGGATACGCTTGCCGGTATCGATGCGGATCACGGCGTTGGGGTTGTCGGGAAGCGGCACCGGGCTGCCCTGGTCGTCACTTTCGGCCAGCACTTGGCCGGTATCGGGATCTTCGATGCGCAGCACGAACTTGTCCAGGCTGCGCGGCGCCGGGCCGCTGATGTAGTCGCCGTCGTATTCGTACTGCGAACCGTGGCAGGGGCAAATGAATTTGAACTCCTGGTCGTTCCAGCCGTACAGACAGCCCAGGTGAGGGCAGACCTTGTAGAGGGCCTGGACACCTTCATCGGTGTTGACGAGCCAGAGTTTTACCTTGGGGAAATTTTCTGGGGAAGTCGCTTTTTCTGGCAGGTCGGCGATGGATCCAAACGTGAAAATGCCGCCGAATTCGCCTTCCTTGAAGCGCGGATAACCGAAGATCACAACCGCGCCACCGACGTTGGCAACCAGGACACCCAGGGAAGCCAACCAGGCCAAGTTGAGAAATTCACGCCGGTTTAGTTGAGTTTTTTCCTCCTCACCGGCTTCTTCTTGCTTGTTATCTTTCTTTGCAGCGGTTGCCTCAACCATACAATCACTCCTATTATTACCTATTTTATCTAATTGTTGTGTATTTTATCACAAAAAAGGTCTGAATACAAGAATTTATCAGGAAATTATTATAGAAATTTACAAACTGTGTACGCCGGTGACCATGGCGCGCATAATCAACCCAACAGCGACAATCGTGACCATGCCGTAAATCATGATTTCTGGGCGTTCGTCCCGGCCGCGGGTGTAGATGTACCCACCGGGAATCATTAACAAGACAAATATGCCGTACAGCAAATGGATTGTGCGGCCCGGTCTGAGTCCGACGATCCAGAGATAGCCACCCAATAAGCCTTGAATGACGACCAAGATTTCGGCGATTGCCAGCATCCCCCAATAGGTTGAATCAATGCCTTGTTTTCGAAAGTAGCGCACCCATCCCCATATCGAAACGATCAAAAAGTACAAGATTGTGGTGTTTGCCAGGCGGGCATGAATATCTGCCAGCAGCATGTTCTTCTCCTCATGATCTTACGAACTAAACTGGATAAACTCTGTCCAATTGTACACGAATTCACGAAAATGGAATAGGTTTTTGTGACGAGTAATAGTATGTAGTTGATCGTCGAGATTCGATATTCGTGCATCGAGAATCGTGGATGGTGGTTGAGCGATGCTTACATTTCTCGGATCACGTTTCTCGAATTTCGATTTACGCTTCACGAATCAAAACTGGTAACTGCGTGCTACATACTGTATACTGTCAACTACCCACTACCCACGGTAAACTGTTTTATAATAGTTTTGGAGGTATCGCCAATATGAAAGCTGTCCTTTTTCACGATCACGGCGGGCCAGAGGTGCTGACCTACGAAGAGTTCCCAACCCCTGAACCCGGACCGGGAGAGGTGCTGGTGATGTTGAAGGCTGCCGCGCTCAACCGCCTGGATTTGTGGGTGCGCAACGGCTGGCCGGGCATCAAGCTGGAATATCCGCATATCCCCGG
>JAFGRA010000253.1 GCA_016935415.1 Anaerolineales bacterium | reverse complement strand
TCGGCCTGACCGAACCTGGAGCCGGTTCGGACGTGGCTGCCATGAAAGGCACTGCCAAAAAGGACGGCGACGAATGGGTGCTCAACGGCGAGAAAATGTGGATCTCGCTGGCAACCAAAGCCGACAACTGCCTGGTCGTGATGCGCACCGACCTGGACACCGAGAAAGCCAGCAGCGGGCTGACCGCCTTCATCGTCGAACTCGACCGGCCGGGCGTAACCACCGGCGACATCCACGGCAAGTTGGGCGTGCGCGCCGGTTCAACCGGCTGGGTGGCGATGCAAGACGTGCGCATCCCCGACTTCAACCGCCTGGGTGAAGAAGGCGAGGGTTTCAAGATCGCCATGTCGTGCCTGGACAACGGACGCTATACCGTCGCCGCCGGGGCCACCGGCCTGATCCGCGCTAGCCTGGATGCCAGCGTGAAATACGCAAAAGAGCGCAAGGCTTTCGGGCAGGAGATCGGCGAATTCCAGCTCATCCAGCAGAAGATCGCCTACATGGTACAATCGTATGAAGCAGCAAGATTACTCTATTTACGAGCAGGATGGATGAAAAATATGGGGACGCGCAACACGCGTGAGACCTCGCTGGCTAAATGGTACGCCACCGTCGAGTCATTCGACGCGGCTTCCGAAGCCATCCAGGTACACGGCGCCTATGGCTACAGCGACGAATACGACGTGGAACGCTACCTGCGCAATTCTAAAGGGGCTGTGATCTATGAAGGGACCGCCGAAGTTCACCAGTTGATGCAAGCTGGTTACGCCCTGGGCTACCGCAAGGACAAACCGCTGCGCTGTGAACTTCCGGCATACGATCCTGATTACTGGCAAGCAGAAGAGTAGGTAGGGAGCGGCTGGAAGTGAGGGTTAAATTTCTAGAGCAGGAAAATATCTCTTCCAGCACTATTAATGAAACCAGCTTATCAGTCACTCCCATTAAGCCAACGTTGGGCAAGCACCGCACCGGTAGCCGCGCTCGCCCTTGGATGGATAGGAGGATACTTTGAAAATTGTCGTTTGTGTCAAACAAGTCCCCGACTCTGCCGCCACGGTAACGGTGGAAAATGGGCAGGTCGTGTGGGGAGATGCCCCATTGGTGATCAACCCGTGGGATGAATACGCCGTAGAGGCTGCCCTCAAGCTCACCGAGGAGCACGGTGGCGACGTGGTAGCGCTCAGTATGGGTGGGGAAGATGAAAAAGAAGCCGTCAAACATGCCCTGGCGATGGGTTCCAGTGAGGCCATCCTGGTCTCCGATCCGGCGCTGAAAGGTATCGACGCCGGTGGTACCGCCAAAGTGTTGGCCGCGGCCGTCCAGAAGATCGGCGATGCCGACATGGTCATCTTTGGCCGCCAATCGATCGACAGCGACTCCGGCCTGATGGCCTCACAGGTAGCCCGCATCCTGGGCTGGCCTTCCCTTACCCTGGTGGCTGCCATCGACGCGCTCAATGTGGATGACAAGCAAACGCGGGTCGAACGCAATACCGAAGAAGGTCGCCAGGTGATCGAAAGCCGCTTACCGGCCGTCTTGAGCATCACCAAGGATTTCGGCGAGCCGCGCTATCCATCCTTCATGGGCATTCGCAAAGCCTCGCGCGCCGAGGTGCCCGTGTGGAGCGTGGCCGAACTGGGCATTGCAGCGCCTGAAGCCGTGATCTCCTGGCCGGAAGTCATGAACCCGCCCACACGCGAAGTCACAACCGAGATCATCTCCGGCGGCAGTCCGCAGGAAATCGCCGAAACACTGGCCGAGAAGATCATCGCCGAGAAGGTGCTGTAATGGATAACAAAGTTTGGGTTTACATAGATCAATTCAAAGGCGAAGCGCTGCCCGCTTCCTGGGAAGCGCTTGGCGCCGGCCGCAAACTGGCCGCCGAACTCGGCAGCGGCGTAACCGCCGTCGTTTTTGGTGAAAATGTAGCCGCCCTGGCGGATAACGCCATCCACTACGGGGCCGACGAAGTCTTGCTGGCAGACGACGCCACCCTGGCCTATTACCGCACCGACCCGTATACCGACCTGCTGGCGAAGCTGGCCGGGGACGGCAAACCGGACGTGATGCTCTTCCCGACCACGACGCGCGGCCGCGAACTGGCCGGAACCACCGCCATCGACCTGGACACCGGCGTGCTGGTGGACGTGATCGATATGGAGCTAGACGGCGACGCGGTGGTTGCCACTCGCCCGGTGTATGCCGGGAAGATCCTCTCCAAGGTGCGCTGTGCGGCCCGCCCGCAGATCGTCACCCTGCGCGTGCGCGCCTTCGGCAAACCTGCGCTGGACGAGAGCCGCAGCGGCACCGTCACTTCAGTCGAACCGGTGATGGGTGAAGATGACATCCCCACCAAGGTGATCGAATACAAGCAGGCCGAAGGCACCGTCAGCCTGACCGACGCCGGAGTGATCGTTTCCGGGGGACGCGGCACCTCCAACAATCCTAACCTGGAACCGCCCGCCGACATCACCGATGATGCCGAGAAAGAAGTCTGGCGCGCCCAGCAGGGCTTTGCGCTGATCGGCGAATTGGCCGACGTACTCGGCGGGGCCGTTGGAGCCAGCCGCGCCGCAGTCGACGCCAATTACGTGCCTTATGCCCACCAGGTCGGCCAGACCGGCAAGGTGGTTTCGCCCGATCTGTACATCGCCTGCGGCATTTCCGGCGCCATCCAGCACCTGGCCGGAATGCGTACCAGCAAGGTGATCGTCGCCATCAACAAGGACGCTGACGCCCCGATCTTCAACTACGCCCGTTTTGGCGTAGTCGGCGACCTGTATGACATCGTTCCGGCACTCACAACTGCTTTAAAAGACAAGCTGGATAAGTAGTCCGGTATCCATCAATCACGATCTCAAAAGCGCAGCGTGTTGGATAAAACGCTGCGCTTTATTTTTATGCGGGAAAGAACCTGCTTAAATTTCTTTCACATCCAGTTATCACACAAGACTTTACATAATCTTCTTGCAAACTTGATAAATTTCTCTAATCTTTTTCACAGATTTCCCTTGCTATAATGCAATATTCCGATTGAAGGATTGCAACGGAATTCACATTGACAAAGGTTTTTGGGCATGATAAAGTTGCCCTACCTTAAGTATATTCACATATGGAGATAGAGCATGTCCGAAAGTATGACTGAAGGCGTGATTGACAGTGCCAACGGCAATGGCGCCAATGACCGACTTACTGGAACTGTAAAATGGTTCAATGCCCGCAAGGGTTACGGCTTCATCGGCCCGGATAACGGCGCTGACGATGTTTTCGTCCACTTCTCCGCCATCTCAGGCGACGGATACTTGAAGCTGGAACAAGGCCAGGAAGTCGAATTCTCGATCGAAGAGGGCCCGAAGGGTGTTCAAGCAGCGCGCGTCGTTGCCAGATAAGCGAGCAACCTAAAGAGACTTCTCGCAAGAGCCGCTCATGAGCGACTCTTGTTCTTTAATCCGGGAACCTTTTGGTGGGCAGGCACGTTATAAGCATGAATGGACAAAAGAAAGGATAATAATAAGCATGAGAACAAAGTTCATGCTGTTCAGTGCAATTGCCATTTTAATTACCCTGGGATTCGCTGCGTGCCGCGCGGCCGCCCCAGCGTCCAACGATCCGTTGGATGGCACATCCTGGGAATTATACGCTTACCGCAAAACGCGTCCCATTGAGGGCAGCACGATCACTGCGCGTTTCGAGGACGGACAGGTACGCGGTTCAGCTGGATGCAATTCCTATGGCGGTAGTTATCAAGTCAAAGGGAATAATATCGAAATTGGTGATATCGCCTGGACCGCGATGGCCTGCCTGGAACCGGAAGGTGTGATGGATCAAGAAACAACGGTACTTGGTTTTTTACAAGCTGCGCAAACCTTTTCATTCGATGCCGAGGACCGCTTGCTGATCTTCCGCTCGGACGGCGAAGCGCTTACCTTCATGCCTGCGGAGTAAGCAGAATCAGGTAAATTTGTAGGGACGGACGGCTGTCCGCCCACAATTTATGTCTTGGGATATGAACGTGGAAAGAAAGGATCGCCAGGGATGAAATCGAGAACCAGGATTATCGGGCTGGTCATACTCTTGTTACTTCTAGGATTGGCGGGGTACAGTCTCATCGATCCATTAGATGGCACTTCCTGGGAATTACTAACGTTTAGTGATCAATTCCCAGTTGAAGGATCTATAATCAATGCAAAATTTGAGGACAGAGATGTAGTAGGGCGTGCCACCTGTAATATATTACGCATCTTATCGGATTTTTGGGAACTCAATTAATATAGATGTTGGGGGAACCACATTGGAGGGATGTCCCGACGCATTAGGCGAACAAGAAAATATCATAATAGATTACCTGGATGATGCACAAACCTTCGAGATCAACGGCGAGGGGCAACTGCTGCTCTACCGTGCTGATGGAGAGGCACTGGTCTTCGTCCCAGCTGAGTAAAGAATATAAACGCTCGTTTAGCACTGATTCACAAGAGGGAGGGTCTGAGACCCTCCCCTACAAAGCAGTTTCTACCGCTCAATCATCTGAGTATGTGACAATAAGCCACTTTGTACCTGGTTGTCTGGTCACTCGGTGCCTGAGCGCCTCCCTTGTAAACCTTTTTATTTGACTACCTGAATTTCTCTCCATCCCCACTGCATACTACATACTGTATACTTGTTATACGCCAATACATTGTTTCGCTACTAACATATGAACCGCCAATAGATCGTTTCGCACCTTAACAACCGAACCGCCAATAGAT
>JAFGRA010000252.1 GCA_016935415.1 Anaerolineales bacterium | reverse complement strand
AATCTGTTGCAGAAGAAGACACCTTCGAACCCGCAGTAGAACCGGTTGCTGAAGAAGACACATTCGAGCCGGAAGCCGAGGCTTTCGTACCCGAACCCGTCGCCGATGAAATCATATCGGAACTGATCGCGGAAGAAGATAGCTTTGAACCTAAAATTGAAGACCCGGTTGTCGAAACAGTAAACCTGGAGGTGGAAGCCACACAGGAAGACAATCAACAAACACCTGCCCCACCCTCCTCCTCAGATACAGATCCAGAAAAAACTGGGCTATACGAACGGATGGTGGACCAGGTCGATGAGCGCATTAAACCCGCCCATCTGCAACCGGCCCAAACCGGGCAACTGTCACCGGAGGTCTTGGAAGCTTTCGAGCGCCAACGCAGCGCCCAGCAAGCAGAACCCGAGACCGCCATCCTCAAAGCGTCCTTCAGTCTGAACCAGGGTGCTAAAGGCCTGCTGGAGATCATCGACGACAACCCCGAACGCCAGTGGTCGGAGGACGATGTCTTGCTGGCCGAACAGGTCGCCGACCAGTTATCGCTGGCACTCGAAAACGCCAATCTCTTCCAGCAAACCCAATCTGCCCTCGCAGAAGCCGACGAGCAAGCCCGGCGTCTGGCCTTGCTCAACGAGATGAGCAATCGCGTAGGTCAGGCCAACAAGATCACCGATATTTACGACACTGCCATCGAGCAGGCGCACAAGATTTTCAAGGCCAAGCGCTCCTGTATCACGCTCCTGACCAGCCAGCACACCGAATTTGAAGTCTACGGGGTCAAAGACATCGAAGATTGCGGCCCAGTAGAAAACAGAACACCGGTGGATGAATGGCCGGGTATCAAGGCCATTCGCGAAAACAACGTGATCATCATCAACTCATTTGGTGAGCCACAAACCGGCAACGTCAACTCCTTCATGGCCGGGCCGATCATGGTGGGTGGTGATGCCATTGGCACCCTGAACGTTGGGCACCATCACGCCAACTACTTCACCGAGCGCGATAAGAACTTCATGCAGCAGATCCTGGCCGTGTTGAGTTCTACGCTGGAAAATCGCCGCCTGTTCACCGCCATCGAGCAAGCACTCGATGACGCCGAAGAACAAGGCCGCCGCCTGGCCCTGCTAAACCAGATGGCCGAGCAGATCAGCCAGACAACCGTTATCCAGGATATCTGTGAAATTGGCGTATTGAAGGCCTTGCAGATCATCCAACCCGACCATGTCAGCTTGGGTTTACTCCGGCCAGATAAAAAAGACCTGGAAGTGCTTGCCGTTCAGGGTGTTGAAACCAATCTAACGGCTGAAAGTATCATCCCCTTGCATGGTGACCTGAAAATCGCCGTGCAGGAGCGGCGCCTGATCCTGGGGCCGGGCGAAGGCACCAACCTGGAAAATTTCCAGGCCACAATGATCGTCCCCGTAATGGTAGGTTCCGAAGTGATCGGCACCTTGCACTTTGGACGCCAATCCCGGGCCACCTTCACACCTGGCGACCAAAATATGGCCTTGCAGGTGACTTCGCTGCTGTCCAGCAGCATCGAAAATACCCGTCTGCTCCAGCAAATTCTGCGCCGCAGTTCACAGTTGCAGGCTTCGGCAGAAGTATCTCGCTCCGCCTCTGTGATCTTGGACACCGAAGAACTCTTTGGTGAAGCCGTGGAACTGATCCGCGAAGGTTTCTTCCTGTATTACGCCGGGCTTTTCCTGGTCGACCAGAGCGGGCAGTGGACCGGTGAACCCAACCGCTGGGCCGTGCTGCGCGCCGGCACCGGCGAACCCGGTGAATTGATGATCGAAGCCGGGCACAAATTGGAAATCGGCGGCACATCAATGATCGGTGCTGCAATTTCTCGCAAAGAAGCGCGCATTTCCCTGGACGTTGGTACTGAAGAAATCTTCCGGCGCAACCCCTACCTGCCGGATACCCGTTCGGAAATGGCTTTGCCCCTGATCTCGCGTGGTGTAGCCCTGGGTGCCTTGACCATTCAGAGCACCGAAGAAGCCGCCTGGAGCCAGGAAGATATCACTGCCCTGCAAACCATGGCCGACCAGCTTGCCAACGCCATCGAGAACGCCCGCCTGTTCGAACAGACCCAGGCCCGTGCTGAGGAATTGACCGTGCTGAATGAAATGGCCCGGGCATTCACCCAAATTCTGGACGTGCAAAACGTGGTCTCGCACATTTACCAATATTCCTCCCGTCTGATCGATGCCACCAATTTCTACGTGGCGCTCTACGATGAAGAAGAAGACCTGGTAGAATTCCCGCTCTTCGTGCGGCAAGGCGAGTCCATCACTCCAGAGCAACCACGCCGGAAAGCCGGAAACGGCATTACCGAATGGGTCATCCGCAACCGGGAGCCATTGCACATCCCCGAAAATGTGGAAAATTGGCTTTGGGAAATGGATCTTGAAGCTGCGGGCGATCCAGCTGAATCCTGGATGGGCGTTCCCATGTTGAGTGGTAACCAGGTGATCGGCGTGATTGCCGCCCAGAATTATGAAAAGCCGCGCTACTTCAACACCCACCATCTTGACCTGCTCGGTGCGGTCGCCAACCAGGCTGCTATCGCCATTTTGAACGCCCGCCTGTTCCAGGAAGCCCAAAGCCGGGCACACCGTGAACAGATCCTGCGTGAGATCACCACCCAGGTACACAGTTCGGCCGATGCCGACACAATCTTACGCACGGCCGTCCGTGAAGTGAGCAACGCTCTGGGGCGTCGGGCCTTCGTATACATTGGCGATAACTCCGAACCCCAGCCCAAAAATACAAATTCGCACGCAGCTGAACAGATCAGCGAAGAAGACAATGCAGCTGTCTGACGAACTTAGCATCCAAATGGTTACCATAGTGCGTTTCAGAGACATAAAGAGTTAGCTTATGCACAAAATATTGGAAAGACAAATCATCGAACATTTTGGCTCGCTGACCAACGTTCCATCAGAGCTGATGGCGTTCATCCAAAAAGTCGACCGCACTTACCGCCAGGTCGAATCCGACCGTGCTTTGGACGGTGAACCTTTTGGCGAAAGCGCGCGCCGTTACCGCCACCTCTTTGAATACTCACCCGATGCCATTTTCGTCGAAGACCTGGACGGGTACGTATTGGACGCTAACCCGGCAGCTTGCGAACTGCATGCCATGCGCCGCGAAGACCTGATCGGTAAGCATATTCGCGACCTAGTACCGCCTGAAATGCGCGAACAGTTGGACATCAACTTCCAACAGATGGTCACCGAAGGCACCAATCAACTGGAAAGCTTCAGCCAGACGATGACCGGGAAGACCATTCCGGTTGAAATCCGCATCAATTCGATCGACTATTCCGGTAAACCGGCGCTGTTGCTGCACGTACGCGATATCAGCGTGCGCAAAGAAACCGAAGAACAATTCCGGCTGCAATCCGCCGCCCTGGCTGCTGCTGCTAACGGGATCATCATCACCGATCAAAACGGCAAAATCGTTTGGGCTAACGAGGCCATCACCCGGCTGACCGGTTACAAACTATCCGAACTCACCGGAGAAACTCCGAGTATCCTCAAATCTGGTGAACATAGTTCCACATTCTACGAAGAACTTTGGAAAACGATTACTTCCGGCCGCACCTGGCAAGGCGAGATTGAGAACCGCAAGAAAGACGGCTCGCTTTACACGGAAGAAATGACCATCACACCGGTACAAGATCAATTCGGTGAGATCACCCACTACATCGCCGTCAAGCAGGACATCACTCAGCGCAAGCAGGTCGAAGAAACCCTGGAAGAATCGCGCGCCATGTTGCAATTGGTGATGAACACTATCCCGCAGCATATTTTCTGGAAAGACCAAAATTCGGTATTTCTAGGCTGCAACGACAATTTCGCCGAAGTAGCCGGACTATCCTTCCCTACCGAGATCATCGGCAAAACTGATTTCGATCTACCCTGGAGTGAAGAACAAGCCCGGGCTTTCCGCGAAGATGACCGCATGGTCATGGAAAGCGACCAACCTGTCTTTCATATCATCGAACCGCAATTGCAAGCAGATGGCCGCCAGGCCTGGTTGGATACCAGCAAAGTGCCCCTCCATGATAACGAAGGCAACGTGGTCGGCATTCTGGGTACGTACGAGGACATTACCGAACGTGTCCAAACAGAACAGGCCTTACGTGAAAGCGAAGAACGCTTCCGCGCCCTGATCGAAAATTCTTCCGATGTAATCAGCATCCTCGACAAGGATGGCAATTACCTCTACATGAGTCCTTCGGCCGAGCCGAAGCTGGGTTATAAGCCGGAAGAACTATTGGGCAAAAATGCCTTCGAATACATCCACCCCGAAGATTTGAATGAGACTTTGACCGTCTTCCGCGAAAGCCTGGATGCGCCTAAAAGCCGCGTCGTTGAATTCCGATATCGCCACAAACACGGCTACTGGGCCTACATGGAAGCGATCGGCAATACCAAAACCGACGAGGACGGCAATACGCGCATGTTCATCACCGCCCGAGATGTCGGCGACCGCAAAGAACTCCAACAGCAGCTCGAACTTTCTTATCAACGGCGCGGTAAGCAGGTAGAGTTATCAACCGAGATTGCCCAAGAAATCGCCGTTGCCAGCGACATGGCCGACCTATACCGCCGTTCGGTGGCACTGATCAAGGAAAAGTTCGAATTCTATCATGTCCAACTCTTCCGCTTCAATCCGGCCACCAATGCGCTCGTGCTGGTTTCCGGCTACGGTGAAGTCGGACAGGAAATGCTGGCGAATAACTATCAAGTACATATGGGCAAGGGCATCCCCGGCACAGTAGCCGCCACGCGCAATTCTGTGATTCTGCCTAACGTGCACGAAAGCGAGCTATGGAGCGAAAACGCGCTGCTCCCCGATACTCAGAGCGAAATCGCCGCCCCCGTACAGTTGGGCGACCAATTACTGGGTGTATTAGATGCGCACAGTGATATGGTCGGCGAAATCGATGCTGACATCCAACTGGTGGTCGAGGTATTGTGCAGCCAGATCGCCGTGACTATCGAAAGTATCCGCTTGCGCACCGAAATGGAAGAGCGCCTGCGTGAGTTGAACGCTCTCCAGCGCATGACCACCCGCGAGGGCTGGCAATCCTTCCAGGAAGATGAAAGCTTATACGGGTACCGCTACGACCAATCGCGCGGGGAACCGGTGCCTTTTGACCAACACACCGGCGATCAGACGACTTCTTCCTTGAAGCTGGCCTCTGACCCCGGCTTATCGATCCTGAAACCGTTGGCCGTGCGCGGCCAGTTGATCGGTTCGTTGGGGATCGAACTCGAAAGCGACAACCCACTTACCGAAGAAGAAGTCGAACTGCTGGATTCGATCTCCCTGCAGGTCGCTGAGGCGCTGGATCGTGCCCGCCTGTTCGAGAGTTCCCAACGCAGCGCCAGTGAATTGACCGTACTGAACCAGATGGCGAGCGCCTTTACCGAGGCGTTGGACGAAAGCACCATCATCGGCAGCATTTACGAACACGCTTCCCACCTGATCGACTCCGAGAATTTCTATGTGGCGCTGTACGACACCGAAACCGACCAGATCAACTTCCCGTTGGTCATCCAGCATGGGCAGCAATTAGACAACAACCATCCCGACATCCAACACTGGCAGGCGCGCCCCGCCGGGGAAGGCATTACCGGGCATATCATCAATACCCGCCAGCCGGTGCTTGTCCAGGAAAATGCAGAACGCATTCTGGATGAAATGAACATCGAATACGTGCATTACGGCGGCACGACCCAATCGTGGATTGGTGTGCCGATGACGATTGGTGACCGAGTGCTGGGCATCATCGCTGCTCAAAGCGAAACCAAGTCCAATCTCTACACCTCCCACGACATCGGTTTGTTGAACTCGGTAGCCAGCCAGGCCGCCATCGCCATTGAAAACGCCCGCCTGTTCACGCAATCACAGCGCAGCGCCTCCGAGTTGGCGATCCTGAATGAAATGGGCAATGCCTTTACCGAAACACTGGACGTGCTCACCGTGATCGACAATATCTACAAATACACGTCGCAGCTCCTGACGACCGCCGATTTCTTCGTGGCGCTTTACGATCCCGAAGAAAACCTGGTTTCACTCCCCTTGGTGGTCGAAGCCGGGGAGCGCCTTACCCCAGATAACCCCCGCTGGGAACTGTTCCAACCGCGGCCCGCCGACGTCGGCCTGACCGGGTACATCATCAAGACCCGCCAGTCCCTGCTGATCGACGCCGATGCCGAAGAGAAAATGGCCGAAATGGGGATCGACTTCCAGAAGGTGGGCGCCAATCTCGAATCGCTGGTTGCAGTACCGATGGCATTGGGTAATCGTGTGCTGGGTGCGGTTGTTTCTCAGGACGAGAACACACCCGGCGTTTTCAGCCCCCACGACCTGGAATTATTGAACTCGGTAGCCACCCAGGCCGCCATCGCCATCGACAACGCCCGCCTGTTCCAGGAAGAGCAGGCCCGCGCCGAACAGGAACGCCTGGTGCGTACAATCACCGACCGGGTGCGCCGCGGCGCCGACAAACAAGCCATCTTGCGCATCACGCTGGAAGAACTCGGCCAGGTATTGAATGCCGAGCGCGCCGTTATCCGTCTGGGCACGCGCGAACAACTCCTGCAAAGTCAGGAAGAACAACGCACCGCCGCCTCTGTCCCGCAGCCGTTCGAAAACTACTTCGAAGATCACGAGGAAAAAGGCAACCACAATGGCGCATGAGATCAAGATGGGTAAGGACGGCATTTTGCGGGCTGCCCTGGTCGGCAACGTTGAAAAGGCTGACATCGACCTGTTCATGAAAGATTTAAATCCTTTCCTCGATGCTGCAACCGAGGAAGTGCCGCTCAGCCTGGTCACAGATACCAACCGCACGGGAAACTACTCCTCGGCGGCGCGCAAGGTCTTTACCCAATTCAATCACGACCGCCGGATCGGCAAAACCGCCGTTGTCGGCGCAGACCGGACAACCCGTGTATTGATGCATATCGTCCAAAGAGCCAGCAAGCGAGATAACATCAAGCTCTTTGATACCGAAGAAGCTGCTATCAAATGGATCAAAAATGGACACAAAAGCTAACCCGCCCACGATTGATCCTGCCCTAAAGGGATACGTTTTATGAATGATTTAACCCTGGAACAATATAAACAAAGGGTAAACCAACTCGGCCAACAATTATTGGATGTGATTTCTTCAGTAACTGTCGGCGATCTGGACGTTAAAGTCGACATTCCTGACGACATCGAAGTCCTGGCCGATCTTGGTGTTGGCCTCCAATTCATGATCGAAGACCTGCAGGAACTGGCGCAAGATCAAGAGCGCACCCGGCAGGAACTTGAATTGCGCGTGGCCCAACGCACCAGGGAAATGGAAGCTGCCCTGCGTGAACTACAGAATACCCAGCGCCAGATGGTGCGTGAAGGCTGGGAAGAGTACGCCCAAAGCAAGGAATACGCTTCCGGGTTCGTACGCGAAGGCAACGAGGAAAAGCCCGACGATGGCGCCTGGCTACCAACGATGACCAACGCCGTCCAGCGTGCCACTACCATCGTGCATGAGAATGGGTCTGAAGAACAATCCTTGGCCGTGCCCATCCAACTCCAGGATGAGATCATCGGCGTATTGGGTTTCGACCGCAAGCACGACCAGCCCTGGGACAAGAACAAGATCGCCACCGTCGAGGCGATCGTAGAACAGGTCGGTCTGGCACTGGAAAACCAACGCCTCTTCGACCAGACGCAGTCCGCCCTGGCCGAAACCGACCTACTCTATAAAGCCAGTGCCGAGCTGAACACCGCCCAGAACTACGATGATATCCTGAGCGTACTCAGCCACTACACCTTGCTGGGGCAAGATTCCAGCGAGATCGCCCTCGCCTATTTCGACCGACCCTGGACCAAACTGCAACGCCCCGATTGGGTCAACCTGGTTGCCCGCTGGACGGCTGCAGAAACCCCATTGGAACCCGATGCGGGTTTCTCGATGGAGAGTACCGTCTATGCCAATAGCGGTTTCCAGCCCGATCAACCGATTCTTTTCGAAGATACCGTCACTGACGAGCGCCTCGATGAGATCACGCGTGAGAATTTCCAAAGCCAGCACCAGGCCCAAAGCGCCATTTACCTGCCGATGGTTGTTGGTGGTCGCTGGGTAGGTTACATCAGCGCCTTCTATGCTGTATCCACCAGTTTCCCCGAAGAAAACGTGCGCCGGGCGATGGCAATTTCCGCCCAGGCGTCGGTCGCTTTGCAGAACCTGCGCAGCATCGAACTGGCTGAACAGCGCGCTCAGGAAGCCCAAAAGCGTTCCGAGGAACTGGCGTTGATCAACCGTGTAGTAGCCAGCGTTTCCGCCTCCTTCGACCTGCGCCAGGGCCTGGAAATCGTTGCCACCGAACTTACCCGCGCTTTGAGCGTTGAAGATGTCGCGATTGCACTGATCGACGAAGATCGTTCTGAACTGACCACGATTGCCGACTCCGCAAAAATGACCGGCACTCCCACCGCCGTGGGGTTACGCGTTCCCATCAGCGAGAGCCCTATTATCCAGCAATTGATCAACACCATGAAGCCGGTCATTTTGACCGCCGATGAAAATGTCGATCTCAAGCCAGAACAGGTCCTCGAAGTTATTATGAAAGAGAGTGGCTTCGATAGGCTCGTGGTGCTCCCCCTAATCGCAGCCAACGAAGTGATCGGCACAGTAACGCTGGCGCTCTCGCAAGCAAACGAACTCTCCGATGATGAGATGCGTCTGGCTGAAACGATCGTATTCCAGGCCGCTACCTCAATCCAGAACGCCCGCTTGTTCGAACAGACCCAAACTGCCCTGACCGCCACTGCCGACCTGTATCAGGCCAGCGCCGAACTAAACACTGCCCAATCTTTCCCCGACATCCTGGCAACCCTGCGGCGGCACACCATTCTGGGGCAGAATTCCCGCTTTGTTTCCATGTACGTATTCGACAAGCCCTGGGAAACCTCCGCCGTGCCCGAAGCCGCCAAAGTACCCGAGTCGTTGATCCCATTGGCGCAATGGACACGCATGGTCCAAACCGGGTTGGACGACCAGCCTTTATCCCTGGCGAAGTGGACGACCGTCGACCAGATCTTCAAATCCGACGAGATCAGCATCATCCAGGACCTGTCCGGAGACCCGCGCATGGACAGCACCACCCAGGCGCTCTTCATGGGCAAACTGGGAGCCAATACCGTAGTTTGTGCCCCCTTGGTCAGTTCCGGGCAGTGGATCGGCGAGATCATCGCCACCTACCAGGACCTGGTCAACTTCGGCGACAGTGCCATCCGCCGCTTGATGGCTCTCGCAGCCCAGGCCGCCGTCGCCATCCAAGCCATCCGCCTGCTCGAGGAAACCACCCGGCGTGCTTCGCAGCTTGAGACCGCGGCTGAGATCGCCCGAGATTCCTCTGGGAACCTGGAAGTGGACTCTCTGCTCAACCGTGCCGTGCACCTGATTAATGACCGGTTCGGGTTCTACCACGCTTCTATCTTCCTGCTGGAAGGCACGAATGCAACCGTAAAAGCTTCCACGCGGCAGGAATTGGTTGACATGCAGCATACCCTGCCGATGCGTGAAGGCGGCTCGATCATCGGCCAGGTCACCTTCTCTGGTGAACCGCTGATGGTGAACGACGTGGCGACCGATCCCACCCACCGCCCACACCCGTTGCTGCCGGATACACGCGCTGAAATGGGTATCCCGCTGGTGATCGGCTCGCGCGTCACCGGAGCCCTGGACGTGCAGTCTACCGAAGTGAACGCCTTCTCGGAAGATGATGTCGCCGTGCTGCGCATCCTCGCCGACCAGATCGCCGTCGCCCTCGACAACGCGCGTTCATTCGAGGTCGCCCAGCAAGCTATGGAAGAGATCCGCGAAGCCGACCGTCTCAAGACCCAGTTCCTGGCAAACATGAGCCATGAACTGCGCACGCCGTTGAACTCGATCATTGGCTTCTCGCGCGTGATCCTGAAAGGCATCGACGGCCCGATCAACGATGTGCAGCAAGAAGACTTGCAAGCTATCCACGCTTCCGGCCAGCATCTGCTGCGCATGATCAACGACATCCTCGACCTCTCCAAGATCGAAGCCGGCAAGATGGAACTTTCCATCGAAGAAGTCGATATCGGCGAAATCATCAAGAGCGCCCTGTCCACTGCCACCGGCCTGGTCAAAGAAAAGCCAATCCAACTGCGCAAGAACGTACCGGAAGAACTGCCGGTCGTGAATGCCGACTCGACCCGCATCCGCCAGGTGCTCATCAACCTGCTGCAAAACGCGGCCAAATTCACCGACGAAGGCACGATCTCCTTGGAAGCCAGGCTGCAAGCCGGGCCGGAAGGCGGCGAAGAGCTTTGGATCGGGGTAACCGACACCGGCATTGGTATTGCCGCCGATGACCAAAAGAAACTATTCGAACCTTTCTCCCAGGTAGACGACTCCCCCACCCGCAAGACGGGCGGCACCGGCCTCGGCCTGTCCATTTCCCGCCGCATGGTAGAAATGCAGGGTGGGCAAATTGGCCTGGATAGTGAAGTGGGTGAAGGCAGCACCTTCTGGTTCACCCTGCCGGTTACCAAAGCCATGCCGGTCGAAGTTTCGGTCGCCGAAGAAGAAGTGGCCGAAGACAAACGAATCGTACTGGCCATCGACGATGACGAAAAGATCATCAGCCTCTACGAACGCTACCTTGGCCCACACGGATACCACATCGTCGCCCTGACCGATCCGACGGTTGCACTGCAAGAAGCCAAAAAGATCAAACCGGCTGCAATCACATTGGATATCATGATGCCCTCCAAAGACGGCTGGCAGGTGATCCAGGAATTGAAATCCGACCCGGACACCAAGGATATTCCGATCATCATTTGCAGCATCGTCACCGACCGGGAAAAAGGTTTCAGCCTGGGTGCCACCGATTACCTGGTCAAGCCAATCCTGGAAGACGAACTGGTGCGCGCCCTCTCTCGCCTCAACCTGAACGGCGGCAAAGAGGTGCACGAAGTCTTGGTGGTCGACGACCAAGAAGAAGCCTACCGGCTGGTCGATAAGGCATTGTCCCAACACAAGAAGTACAAGACCAGTTTTGCGGAGGGTGGCCTGCAAGGCCTGGCCGCTATTCAAACCAAACGTCCGGACGTGGTCATCCTCGACCTATTTATGCCAGACATGGACGGCTTTACCCTGCTGGAGAATATGCGCAGCGACTCGGGCATGTACGATATTCCAGTCATCATCCTGACCGGCGCAGACCTGAGCGAGGCGGACCAGGAAAGATTGAGGGGCTTCGAACAGTCACTACTCACCAAGAGCGCCCTTAATGAAGAAGAACTCTTGACTTCGCTGCATCAAGCGATCAAGAAATTCGAAAAAACATCACAATAAAAGAGAGATTAATGTCATCACACTTTATCGTTCGCTGCCTGGATTGTGATCACCAAGCTCCTTACTTTCCAACTTCGAAGGCCTGCCCGCGCTGTGGCAGCACCTGGCGCGAGGCCGAATACGACTACGAGACCTTGCGGCAAACCCTGCCCTTGCAGCTCCCCAGCCGCTCGTTCGATCTGTGGCGCTACCGGGAACTGCTCCCCGTACGCACGCCGAACCCCGAGCTGACGCTTGGTGAAGGTGGCACGCCGCTGATCCGCGCTAACAACCTGGGCATGATGCTTGGCTGCCCGCACATTTACATTAAAGATGAGCGCCAGGGGCCGACCGCATCCTTCAAAGATCGTCAGGCCGCGGTGACCATCGCCGCCCTGAAAGAAGCCGGGGTAACCGAAGCGGTGATCGCTTCGACCGGCAACGTAGCACTGTCCTATTCCGCCTATGCTGCCCGGGCCGGAATCAAGTTATGGGCCTTCATCACCAGCCTGGTCACCCAGGTCAAGATGCGCGAGGTCGCCATCTACGGCACCCAGGTCGTCAAAGTTACCGGTAATTACGACCAGGCCAAGAAAGTCGCCGCCGAATTCGCTCGCCAACGCAGCCTGTACCTCGACCAGGGCGTGCGTTCCATCCCCACCGTCGAAGCCATGAAAACCCTGGCCTTCGAAATTGCCGAACAGCTTACCGCCATGCTTGGGCCGCCAAAGACCGCTAACGACGGCAACCAACCACCGGCTTCGCCCTGGCGTGCCCCGGACTGGTACATCCAATCCGTAAGCGGCGGCCTGGGGCCGATCGGCGTGATGAAAGGTTTTGACGAATTGCAGACCCTCGGGCTGGTGAACACCCTGCCGGCCATCGCCAACATCCAGGCGGAAGGCTGCGCGCCGATGGTCACTGCCTGGCGCGCCAATAAAACCGAAGCCGACCCGGTACACACCCCGCGTACCCATATCGCTACCCTGGCAACCGGTGTCCCCGGCCGGACATACACCCTGCTGCGCGAACGCATGTTGGAGCGCAGCGGCGGTATTTTCGAAAGTGTGACCGACCAGGAAGCCTTCCGCGCCATGCATATCGTTGCTAAGATGGAAGGCATCTCGATCGAACCGGCCACCGGCGTGGCTTTTGCCGGACTGATCAAGCTGGTACGCGCCGGGGTAATCAAACCTACCGACGTGGTGGTCATCAACTGCACCGGGCATACCGTGCCGGTCGAGCAGTCCGTACTGGGCGAAGGTTGGGAACAAGAAGTCGACCTGCCGGAAGAAACCCACGAATTATCCATCCCCGAGGACGGCCTGCTGGCTGCCCTCAACCGGGTCACCCCCGAACGCTACTCACGCGTGCTCATCGCCGACGATCATCCTCATGTCCGCAGGCTGATCCGGCGCATCATGCAGGCGCAAGGCAATTACACGCTCTTAGAAGCCAAGGATGGCCGCACCGCGGTTGAAATGATCCGCAAGGAAAAACCTGACCTGGTCATCTTGGATTTGATGATGCCGGAAATGGACGGTTTCTCGGTGCTCGATGCGATGAAAACCGACCCGGATACCGCACACATCCCAGTGATTGTGGTGACGGCCAAAGAACTCACCAACCAGGAAAAGAAACGCCTCGATGGACAAATCCAATCGCTGATGCAAAAAGGCGATTTTATGAGCGACGAACTCTTGGATGAAGTCCGCTCCCTGATCGAATAATCTTTTTATTGTGTACTTTAATTTACTGACCATTTAATGGACCAGGCGATAAGTTCTGTGAAGCGAAAAGCGAAGACTCAGCAGCAAAAAGGCGTCAATGCTGCGCTACTCTCGGCATTTTTCCTTGGGTTAGCGCCCATCTTCGGCAAGTTGGCGATCAACCAGAACCTCAACCCAATTGCCGTTGTCGCTTTTCGCACGCTCTTTGCCACCATCCTGCTTTTCGTCTTCATCCTGATCTTCAATCGCAAATACCTCTATATCTATCCGGTCGGCCTGGCAGGTTGTATGCTGGCCGGATGGATCAATGGATTGGGGTCGTTGTTCTATTACCAGGCGCTGGGCAAGATCGACGCCGGAGTAGGCCAATTGCTCTATTCCCTCTACCCGTTTTTCGTCGTCTTCTGGATGATGCTCGACCACCAGCGCCCCGGCAAACTAACGCTAACAAGACTGGTCATCACGCTCCCGGCTGTATTCTTGCTGATTAAGGCCAACGGCAATTCAGTCGATATCATCGGCGTGCTGGAGATGCTGCTGGCCGCTGCCCTGTATGCCCTGCACCTGCCCATCAACCAACGCGTGCTGCTAGATATGCCCGCACCAACGGTCACACTCTACACTTTGTTGGCGATGAGTGCCATCGTCGTTCCCACCTACTTTTTTTCGGGCAACCCTGGCGAACTTCCGCTCGATACGCAATTCTGGTGGCCGCTGCTGGGGCTTACCCTGGTGACGGTCTTTTCCCGTGTCACCCTATTCCTGGGGGTTAAGTCTTTGGGCGGGCTTCAGACCGCCATTTTGGGCTTAAGCGAACTCTTGGTAACCATTTTCTTGGCACACTTATGGTTAGGGGAACACTTGAGCACTTCGCAATGGCTCGGCGCAGCCCTACTCATGTCAAGTTTGCTGCTGGTCGCATTTGAACGCCCCATGCAGCAATCGAACCGCCAGGGTGGCTGGTTCAGTTGGTTGAGTCCCCCCACCCAATTACCTCCCGACCTCGATCCCAGACACGGGTCGGGGCAATAATTGAAAGCAATATAGATGCGGCGACTAAAGCCGCTGTAACCTTCTATCTATTTCTACACCCGGCGGCTAAAGCGACCGACAACTTTTTATAGCGTATTTTCCAACAACTTGTATCCACTGATTATCTACAAAAAACTACCGGCTTTTCAACCGGTAGTTCACTTCTAAGTATATTTACAAAATTGCCAAATTACGTTTACATCCCGTCGAACACATAGCCCGTGCCGCGTACATTGATGATCCATTCATCGCCTTCATTGAATGCCGCCAACTTCCGGCGCAGGCGGCTGACCAACGGACGCATGATCTCCGGCGCTTCCCAATCGGTGGTCTGGTAACCCTGCACCAGCATCACCAACTCGCGGTGCGAAAGCACCCGCCCACGATTTTCCAACAAGACCTTCATCAATTGGCCTTCGGTTGGGGTCAGGGAAACTTTTTCGTCACCCTGCCAGATCTCGCGGCGTTCTAAATCTACCTTTACGCTGTCTCCCAGCGTAAAGACGGAACGCGCGCTCTCCGACGTGGTCTCCACGCCTTCGACATCCTTGAGTTCCTGGAGCGAAGCTTCCATTTGTTCCAACAGGCGGCGTTTACGGTCGGATTCGGTGCGCTTGTCGATGCCTTTGGAAACACTGGCGATGATCTCATGCGGCGCGGCCGGCTTGAGGATGTAATCGTGCGCCCCCTGGCGCAAAGCCTCGATGGACGATTCCAGCGAGCCATGCGCAGTGAGCATGATCACCCGGCAATCGGGCGCAATTTCGGTCGCTTTATCCAAGACTTCAAGGCCGCTCATGCCCGGCATCTTCAAATCCAATAACATCAGATCGAATTCTTCCTTTTCCAGGGCTTCAATCGCTTCCTCGCCATTGGATTTCGTCGTCACCTGGAAACCTTCCAATTTCAAGATATCGCCCAATGAACGCCGAGTTGCCTCTTCGTCATCTACAATAATGATTTTGCCTTTCATGACGCCTCCTGTATCGGTAATCTAACCAAAAAACAAGCTCCAGAGCCTTTCTTTGGGGGTGCCAGTTCCAGACTGCCGCCATGTGCAGTCAAGATGCCATAACTCACCGACAGCCCCAGGCCAGTACCTTCGCGCTTCTTGCTGAAGAACGGCTCGAAGATCCTCTCCCGGTCTTCGGGCGGCACCCCAGGCCCTGTATCTTCAATTGTGACTTCGATATAGTCCTTATTATGGTTGCAATAGGTCGAAATTGTCAACTCGCCACCGTCAGGCATTACGTCCATGGCGTTCAGGATAATGTTCCAAATCACCTGCTGGATCTGGTTGCTGACCACCACCGTAGACGGCAGGTTGGCTTCAAATGCTTCAGTCACCACGATGTTCTGAGTGGTCAACTGGCGGCGCAGCAAAGCCAGGATCTTGGTAATCAGCTCGTTGACATTTTCGGGTTTCTTTTCCAGCGCGCCAGGACGGTAGAATTCCAACATACGCTGCACGGTGAACATCAAACGTTCCAACTCATCCTTCGCAAGGTCCAGGTAAGTCTCACGCTCCCCCTCGGAAAGCTCCACTCGTCCTACCAGGTGCAGACAGTTACGCATGGACTGCAAAGGGTTATTGACTTCGTGGGCAATCGAGGTAGTCAGGCGGCCAACCGCGGCCATCTTCTCGGCCTGGATCAGCGCCCGCTGTGAATCTTCCACTGCCCGGATGTATTCGCGCAGTTCCCCGTACAGGCGAGCGTTCTCTAAAGCAATATCCGCCTGGCGTGCCAGGATACCGAACATATCCAGATCGGCCTGTTGGAAAACATCTTCGCCTTTGCCGCGCCCGGCCACGAATACCAGGTGGGTTTCATTACGCTGCACGGGCATACAGATCACCGACCGCAAATCTTGCGCTTCCAGGATAGCCTGCAAGTCCGCTGGGCCGGGGCCGTCGCGGTTGACCCAGATTGGCACCCGCCAATGGTCAGCGCGCGCCACCAGGCCGCTTTCCGGCTCGCCGACTTCTTCCGACAGCGGATTCCCGGCACTAGCAATCAGGCGCAGTTTGGGATTGTTTTCCGTGCGCCGGTAAATGCCGGCATGGCTACAGCGCATATGCCCGGTGATGGCTTTCAAAATCAAATCCAGGAGCGCGTCGTAGCGCGTCTCCGAGAACAGGCTCTCGGTCATGTCCAGTAATGGACGGATGGCGCGCAACCGCGCCATTTCCTGCTTATGCTGTCGTTCCAGCAGTGCCTCGCGCACCGTGGAAACCAGTTCCTCCCCCTCTTCGAAGGGTTTGAGGATCAAGCCGTCGGCCCCTTGGCGCAATGCCCGGATAGCCGTTTCCAGCGTGCCGAAGCCAGTCATAATCACTACGGCGATATCGGGCTGGTGCATGCGCGCTTTCTCGATCACCTCAAAACCACCCAACCCAGGCATGCGAATATCGACCAGGAGCAGGTCGAACTTCTCGGCGCGCAGGATTTCCACTCCCTTTTGCGGGTCGGTAGAGGAGGTAACTTCGTATCCGGCGCGTTCCAGTAAGCGCTGGCACAGGCGCACGATCCCAGCCTCGTCATCGATAATCAGCAGCCTGGCATCAGGCATCGGCGGTCTCCTCCTCCGGCGCGACCGGAAGCATAACGATAAAATGCGAACCTTCACCCACCTGGCTGGTCACGTCGATATAGCCGCCATGATCGGACACAATCCCATAGCTGATCGAAAGCCCCAGTCCGGTACCGCTGCCGGTCGGTTTAGTGGTAAAGAAAGGTTCGAAAATCTGCGATAAGTCTTCTTCGGCGATGCCATCGCCGGTATCTTGAATGCTCACCGCCACCCATTCGGCTTCATGGCGTTGTTCTACATAGGTACGAATAACTAGCTCACCGCCCAATGGCATGGCCTGTAAGGCATTGTGAATTAGGTTCAGGAAGACTTGCTGCATCTGGTTGCGGTCGATGCGGATGCGCGGCAGACCGTCCCACAATTCAACCCGAATTTCCACATTGCTGGTGCGCGCCAGATGGTGTACGAGCGCCAATACATTGCCCAATACCTCGTTGATATCGGCTTGCACACGCAGGATTTCGCTCTGGCGCGAGAAATCGAGCAAGCGCCGCACGACATCGCGCGCCCGGCGAGCTTCTTTCAAGACCAGCTCCATATCTTCCCGCCCGGCGTAATCTTCCGGTAGGTCGTCCAGGATCAATTCAGCGAACCCGGAGACTGTGGTCAGCGGGTTATTGAGTTCGTGCGCAACCCCGGCTGCCATCTCACCGACCGCCGCCAGTTTGGCCGAGCGCACCAGGCGCGATTCGACCAGCCGCTGGGCCTCCATGCGCTCTTCCAGCTCCTGGTAAAGGCGCGCATTGCGAATAAAAATGGTCAATTGGGGTGCCAGTAATTCCAATACCTGGACTTCCTCCGGTCCAAATTTTCGTTCGTGGCGGTCATCCTGGACGATCAAGGTGCCAATCACCTGCCCGCTCAATTTAAGCGGTACCCCCGCCACAGCCTGGAAAGGCGCCTGATGATCGAAAGGCTGCTTGCCGCTCCAGGTGTTGAAGTCATTGACTACCAGCGGTTCTCCGATGGCAGCCACGCGTCCGGCCACCCCGCCCATCATTGGGAAGGCGTAACCGGTGTAGTCCTGCCAGGGGTTATCGGAAACCAAGACGCGCACGACTTCTTCATCCTCATCTACCAGTGCAAGTTCTGCGCCGTGTGCGTCTACCAATTCACGCACGCGCGTCACCACGCGTTTGAGCAGCACGTTCAAGTCCAGGTCGGTACTGATATCCAGGGAGGTTTCGCGCACGGCCTGCAACTGGCGCACGTTGTTCTGCAACTGGCGATAGCGCCGGGCGTACATCATCACGCTGGAAAGCACCCCGGCCAGCGCGTCCAGGGCCAGGAGATCATTCTTCGAGAGCGCAAACTTGGTACGCGTCTCCACGTTGATGACTCCAAAAATATCTTCGCCTTCACGCAAAGCCACGCATATCTGCGAACCCGGGTCCCAGCCGGTATAGGAAATGAAATCCGGTTCTTGTTCGGCATCTTCGATCCAACGGCTCTCGCCATCCGCCAGCACCTTGCCGGTGATACCCACATTCTTGGAAATACGCACGCCGGTAGGAAAGTCGACCGGCCCGGTGCCCCCAACCCCTTCGAGTACAAGCTCATCGTTATACTCATCCAACAACATAACGGAGATCATCTCGTAGCCGAAACGTTCGGTCATCAAGGCCGCCGCCAATTGGGCAATCTGCGCCAGGTCAGTCAGGCCGACCACGTGCTGCACGATCTCGTTGATCAGTGCCAGATTATGCGCCCGCTTCAACGTTTCTACATTCAGGCGCGCATTAACGATGATGCTGGCGATCTGGCTGGCGATCACCGCCAGGAAAATCTCATCCTGCTGGGAAAAGGCATCTGGGGTGGAGTTTTCCAGTGCCAGGACGCCAATCGTGTCATTGTGGAATTTCAACGGCACGGTCATTTTAGAGCGCACCGCCGAGTTGATCGGCAGATAACGCGGGGCCTGTACCACGTCCCCCACCCGCACGGTCTTGCCGGTCTCAAAAGCATAGCCTACCAGTGTGGTGTCGACCGGATAATCCTTCGATTGCGCTGACCGGGAACGGTCGGCGACATCTTCCAAGATAGTGCCATCCGGAGTGGGCAGCAATAATGCCACATTGCTGGAACGGAAGATGCGCCCCAACATACGCCGCACGCGGCGGGTGATCTCCGGCAAATCAGCCCCGGCCGAAGCAGCGGTCGCCAACTCATTCAGCAGCGCCAGGCGCTGCAAGTGGTTGGCAGCTTCGGAGAAAACGATGGTTTTCTCCACCGGCGGGGCAATGTGCTGCGCCAGTTGTTCTGCACGCTTGAGATCATCGGTGGTATAGGGTTTTTTATTTCGGAAGACCAAGTAACCGATCACGCGCGTCCCGATCAGCAAAGGAACACCCAGCCATTTGGTCTTCGATTTGCGAGCCGGCGGTGTAAATGAAAGATAACGCTTCTTCCGGGAACTATTCAGGATAACCCCCCGTTGGGTTTCCAGCATTTCAGCCACCACCTGGTTTTCCTCAATAGCGATCTGGTGACCGAGGAAGGACTTTGGGAAATGATGTGTGGCCTCGACCTGGAAGGCATTCCCGGCGCGCACCGCCAGATAGGCCGCGTCGGCAGGAATGTATTGGTTCAACATAGTCAGCACGCGCCGCATGCTTTCGGGGGGATAATTGGCAAGGTTCTGGTCGGGATTATTAACCGAGAAGTCGGCCGCGGTTTCTATGGGAGTCAGGTTTTCAGGTATATCGATCAACAGCGAACCGGAAACCACCTGGAAGATCTGCCTAGATTGTGTTGGCAGGTCGTCCGCCCCAACCAGCAGCACCTGGGCGCTGCCGCGTTTGGCAAAACAATATATGCGCTCGCAGCCCAACACTTCTGCCAAATCGCCGGTCGCCCGTGTGCGCACTCGCCCGGTCTCCCCGGTACCCAACGCCCATGCAGCCATTTTCTTGGACTCGAAGAACTCCACCAGGGTAGCCTGTGCAGCGGCTTTCAGCCCGCACACAACCACAAAAGCCAATCCATCCGGGTTGGCTTCTACTACCGCAGCCCAGGATGCACCGGTCAATTTACAGGTTTGCTGAATTTGGTCTAGCAAGACATCCGTCTTTTTAGACACAGGGACGGGCCCTCCAATGAACGGTTGCTCGAATATCGCCTCAATGCACTCGTTGATGAAACAGACCGAGGATGCCTAATTATAGACCAAAACCCCCAGCTTTGATGACCACACGACCTGACAAATTCTTAAGGTGGAAGGCATCAGGGTGCTTAGGCACTTAGCATTAAGGAAAACGAGAAGCGATATTTGAGAAACGCGATTCGTAAGAGAGCCTATTCCTATGTTGCAGGCGACTTAAGTCGCCGGGTGATATTTCTCTATCGCAGAGAGCGCAGAGAAACGCAGAGGTTGAAGCTTTCACCCCACTCGTAATTTCCAGCTTCAGTAAAAATGTTGCAGGCGACTTCAGTCGCCGTTGGACTATGATACATGATCCATAATATGTAAAATGTAGTTGGTAAATGTGAATTGAAATATAGACTCGGCAGCTAGAGCTGCCTGCAACGAATTTACGCATACTCATCCACGATTTCTCTGACAATTTCCTGCCGCATATTGTTTACTGCATACTGCCAACTACCTATGATATACTCAAATTGACATAAATTACCCAGGGATTACAGAATTCGCACTCACCAGGATAAAAAGATGAACATAGGCATACCAAAAGAAATCCGCCCCTCCGAATACCGGGTCGGGCTGTCACCGGCAGGAGTGAAGACCCTCACGCGCCGGGGGCATACCTGCTACGTGGAGAACGAAGCCGGGCTGGGTGCAGGCTTTGCAGACCTCGATTACCAGCAGGCCGGGGCCACCATCGTCTATTCGCCCATGGAAGTATACGCCCGCGCCGACCTGGTCCTGAAATTCGCCCGCCCAATGGATGAGGAACTGGAATGGATCCAGCCGGGCAAGACGATTGCCGGTTGGCTTCAACTCCCCTCCGCCCGCCAGAGCAAAATCGACATCCTGCTGGAACGCAAAATCACCTCTATCGCCTACGAACAAATCGAAGACATGGACGGCAAACTCACCGTCATGCACCCGCTTAGTGAAATTGGTGGGCGCATGGCCGGACAGATCGCCGCCAACCTGCTGCAAAACAACATGGGCGGCAACGGCGTGCTGTTGAGCGGCATGCCCGGCGTGCCCCCCGCTGAAGTCATCATCATCGGCTGCGGCGTGGTCGGCACCTACGCCGCTGAAACCCTGCAAAATATGGGCGCCCACATCACCTGCCTGGATGTCAACCTGACTGCGCTACAGCGCATTCACGACAATAATCCCGGCATCGTCACCATGTACAGCACCGCCGAAAACATTACCCGAGCCTGCGCCTACGCCGATGTGGTCATCACCGCTGCCATGCATCCCGGCCAGACCGCCCCGATCCTGGTCACGCGCGAAATCTTGCGCAGCATGAAAACACGCTCGATCATCATGGACCTTTCCATCGACCTGGGCGGCTGCGTGGAAACATCCCGCCCTACCACCCACGACAACCCCACCTTCGTTGAAGAAGGTGTCACCCATTACTGCGTGCCCAATATCCCCAGTGTGGTCGCCCGTACCGCCACGCATGCATCCTTCAACGCCTCTTTTCCCTACATCCTCGAAATTGTGACGCATGGTGTCGAAAAAGCCATCGAGAACAATTCGGCGCTGGCAAAGGCCGTCAATACCCACGGTGGGAAGATTTACAATCTTTCACGCCTGGCATCGAAAACAGGATAAAGCCTTTATGGATTGGACTAAATTATACGAATCGCGCGTCGTCAGTCTGGAAGAAGCCGTCAAGAATATCAAGAGTGGCGACCGCATCTTCCTGACCGGGAACGTTTCTGTGCCCTCGAAATTGCTGGCCGAACTGGTAGCACAGGCCCACAACCTGGAAGACGTCGAGTTGATCCAGGCGCTGACCGTCGCCCCGGCCGATTACGTCGCCCCGGAAATGGCCGGGCACCTGCGCGTCAACACGATCTTCATCAGCCACAATACTCGCAAGGCCGTACAGGCCGGGATGGCGGACTTCACACCCGTGCTGCTTTCCGAATTTCCCTTGCTTTTCAAGAAGAATGTGCTGCCTTTGAACGTGGCCATGGTGCACCTTTCTCCCCCGGATGAGCACGGCTTTTGCAGTTTTGGTGTCGAGGTAGGCCTGACCAAGAGCGCGGCCGAATCGGCCGACATCATCATCGCCGAGGTCAACGAGCAGATGCCGCGCGCCCTGGGTGATTCCTTCATCCACGTTAGCCGCATCGACTACATGGTGCCGGTCGACTACAAGCTGCCCGAACTACCGATGGGCAGCGGCAAGGCCGACCCGCTGACCGACAGCATCGCCGCCAACTGCGCCGAATTGATTCCTGACGGAGCCACCATGCAAATGGGCATTGGTGCCATCCCCGACGCGGTGTTAAAATACCTCTTCGATAAGAAAGACCTGGGCGTGCACTCCGAACTATTTTCCGATGGGGTGATCGAACTGGTCAACGCCGGGGTGCTGACCAATGCCCGCAAGACGCTGCATCCTGGTAAGATCGTAGCCGGATTCATCCTGGGAACCGAACGCCTGTATGACTGGGTCGACGACAACCCGCTGTGCGAGTTCCACCCCACCGAATACGTCAACGATCCCTTCGTGATCGCCCGCAACTACCGCCAGGTGGCGATCAACTCTGCCATCGAGGTCGACCTGACCGGTCAGGTCTGCGCCGACAGCATCGGGCCCAAACTCTACAGCGGCGTTGGCGGGCAGTTGGATTTCATCTACGGCGCTTCACGCTCCGAAGGCGGCGTCGCGATCATCGCCCTGCCCAGCACCGCCAAAGGTGACGAGATCAGCCGCATTGTCCCGATGTTGGCAAAAGGTGCGGGTGTAGTGACCACCCGCAACCACGTTCACTACGTGGTTACCGAATTCGGGGTCGCCGACCTGTATGGTAAGACCGTACGCGAGCGCGCCCACCAACTGATCGGCATCGCCCACCCCAAATTCAGGGACGAATTGAAACAACAGGCCAAAGAACTGCATTATATTTAACCAGGAGATAACCTAAAAATCATTGAATATCTTTGCGAACGAGCGTATAATTCTCATTTCGTGCTTGTTTAACAAGCCACATCCACAATGAGGATGCGAGATCAATACAAAGGATTATAAGAAAGAGTAGAATTATGGAACGGCGCGCAAAAATTGTCGCCACGATTGGCCCCAGCAGCAGCGACGAACTGACCTTACAAAAACTGATCCAGGCCGGGATGAACGTCGCCCGCCTGAACTTTTCGCACGGTACCCACGAAGAGCACGCCCAAGTGATCGAACGCGTCCGGGCACTTTCCCATCGCCTCGGCCAGCCGATTTGCATTTTGCAGGATTTGCAAGGCCCCAAGATCCGCACCGGCGAACTACAAACCGATGGCATCTCATTGGAAAAAGGCGAAACCGTAACGCTGACGATCAACCCTGATCAGGATTCACCGGAAATTATCCCCATCGATTACCCCGAACTGCCCCGCCTGGTTTCGTCGGGGAACCGACTTTTGCTGGACGATGGCCGCATGGAACTGCGTGTGCTTTCGGCAGATCTAGAAACCATCCGGGCCGAAGTGGTCATCGGCGGCATCTTGAAGTCGAACAAAGGCATTAATCTGCCCGGCGCAAACCTCTCCATCCCCGGATTCACCGAAAAAGACGAAGAAGACCTGATTTTCGGTCTCAAACACGATGTCGACATCGTGGCGATCTCCTTCGTCAGCAACGCCCAGGACATCGGCCGGGTGCGCCAGGCGATCAGCAACTGCGGGGCGGAATATCTGCGTACCCCGATCATTGCCAAGCTAGAACGCCCCGAAGCACTCGATAACCTGGACGAGATCCTGGATGCAGCCGACGGCGTAATGGTTGCGCGTGGCGACCTGGGCGTGGAAATGTCGCCCCAGGCCGTCCCGGTGGCGCAGAAACGCATCATCAACGCCGCCAACGAGAAAAGCAAGCTGGTGATCACCGCCACGCAAATGCTCGAATCGATGATCGATAACAACCGCCCGACACGCGCCGAAGCTTCCGACGTTGCCAATGCTATCTTCGACGGCACCGACGCAGCCATGCTCTCCGGCGAGACCTCGATTGGCAAATATCCAATCGAAGCTGTGAGCATGATGGACGTTATTATCCGCGAGGCAGAAAGCCACATGAAAGAATGGGGCCACCTGACCAAACGCACCCTATCCGCTACCGCAGACGACGCCGAATCGATCACGCGCGCCGCCCGCGAGCTAGCCCATGACCTCAACGTGGCCGCGATCGCGGTATTCACCACCACGGGGCGCACCGCCCGCCTGATGTCGAAGGCCTTCCCGCGTGCCCCCATCCTCGGCTTCACTTCTGAAGAAAAAACCTACAACCGCATGGCGCTCTATTGGGGCGTCTATCCGGCCCAGGTGCCTTTCGTCGACAGCATCGAAGACATGCTCGCTCGGGTGGAAACCGCCATGATCGCCGCGACCACGATCAAGAACGGGCAGCAAGTGGTGCTGATCTCCGGCTTCCCGGTCGGTGCCCGCCGCCCACCCAACCTGGCACTGCTGCACACCGTTGGACAGCCACTCCGCTAGAATCCAAACGCCCGCCGTTGGCGGGCGTTTTCATTTAAGGCTGGCGATAAGGATCAGTGTCCTCATAATACGTTGGTGGCCCCGCTTCCCAGGGCTGGGCGTACGCCGCAGAGGGTGTTTTGGGTTTCAGCATACGCCCCAAGATGAAGGCTGCCCCAAGCGCTCCACCGCCCAAGACAAGCTGGATCAGCCCCTGGGACACCAACGGGCGTACCAGCAGCCCCACCCCGGCAGTAAACGCTGCCCGGATTGGGTCGAATACGCCCAACAATCCCTGGTTCGGGATGCCCACAGAGAAAGTCGTGACGAACGTATCCGCGGAAAGATACAACAGCAAGCTACCCAGCATGGTCAATCCCCCGGAGAGCAGTAATGGCACGCCTGCCCAACCAAATATGCCGGGGATCGAGCGTGCCCCCAACGGGATAACGATCAGGAATAACAATAAAATCGGCAGCCAGCTCCATTGTAATATCGCCCTTGTGCGCCGCAGTTGCGTCTTCAATTGCAGCATCGCTTCTGGGGTGGCGTTCATGCGCCAGGTTAGGTTGAGGTTATCGGGTAGCGCCTGGATTTGCACCGGGATAACCACCGACCCGCTGGATAAAAGCAGGCCGTAGAACGGCTCTGGCGGGCGGCAAAGCGGAATCTGGGCGGCATTGAGGATATCACCCCCGGCGGCGTATTGCGCCAGTTGATCGACCGTACACTCCGGCATCGTGCTTAGGACAAGTTCCAAAACCGGCACGGCGTTCAGGCTGGCATTCGCTTTCCAGGCACGCGTATCCACGGTCAAATCGGGGTACACACTCTCGTTATCCAGCCAGGCGTAAAAGCCATTCACCAAATTATCGAGTGTCTGCGCCAATACGTCCTGGGGAGCCACCAGGGCGAACAATTGCAGCCACTGCTGGTGATCCAGATTCGACAGCCCGGCCAGCAAGAACTGTTCAACCGGTTCCCACTGGGCGGTACTATCCAACATAGCCGAATCCACCAACTGTTCTGCGGCGGTTGCGGCGCTGTCGTGGTTCCAAAAATGCTTTGCCAGTACCGCTTTGATGGTCTCCGGAGAAAAGGCGACTTTGCCCAGACTGCGCCCAAACAATGTCAGAGGCAGCGCGAACACCACCAGCACCAGTAGCAGCACAGCCAGGAAACGCAGTAAATTACCGAGAAATTTCACAGTTCGTTCCAATATTGTTTTTCATTGCCTAAGTTTATCCGATTATGGCCTGCGCGGAATGTGAATTTGATGAATAGATACCAATGTACTATTTGCACAACTAAAAGCTGATTAGATACTACCTCCACTAAAAAAACCGGAGGTATTCCGTACGTTTACACAACTGGCATATTCTTGTTACTAACTGGATATGCTACCTGCCGCCGAGGTCACTATAATAAAGATAAGCGTTTCAATCTATACACGCTAAGGAACGAACTGAATGATCGAAAACACCGAAACCCGATTGGCCTTTTTGTTAATCAATGGAAGGGTTTATTACCTTACAAAACCAGAAGTCATCATGGGGCGCAGCCGCCACAACGACCTCATCATCCCAGACCTGCGCATCTCCCGCATGCACGCCAAACTGTCCCGGATCAACGACCGCTACCTGCTGGTCGATCTGAATTCTACCGGCGGCACCTTCGTCAACGAACGCCCCATCGTGCAGAAGCTTTTGGACTCCGGTGACGAGGTCTCCCTGGCAAACAGCGTTTACCTGACTTTCCACCAAAACCCCGAAGCCCTGCCGCCCAACGTGCAGCTCTATTCGCCTGAAGCCCAAGAATTGCTCAACGGGGGCACCACCTCGAATACCCAGGTGCGCGGCCTCGAAGAAGACGAGCAGGCAGAGGCATAAGCAAAACGTCAACATCATCCACTATAAAAGCCCTTTTGCGGGCTTTTTTTATTACGCATAAAGCAAGTATAATTATCGCTTGTAAACCTCTCGTCTCACTTGGCTATACGCAGGAAACATATGGAAATCCAACACCTTTTGCTGATCGACATCGACGGGCTGCGCGGGGATATCTTCCGCCAGGCTCTGGAAGCGGGGAAAATCCCCAACCTCGCCCGCCTGCTTGGCGGCCCATCTGCGGCGCGCGGGCTGCTCGTCCCCGCCCTCTCCACCGCCCCCAGCGTGACCTTCTGTGCTCAAGCCTCATTGTTCACCGGGGCACATCCCAAAGCACATGGCATTCCCGGCAACCAGTTCTTTGACCGTTTCGGCAAGCATAACCACGGCATCCCCCGCCATTACGCTTTCGACGTTGGCGATACGTTGGCGGTCGATGACGCCGTCCTGGTTTTCACCAATAGGTTGGCCGCCAACTGCCTGGAAGCGCCGACCATCTATGAGATCGCCGACGCCTGGGGCTGGCGGTCGGTGGTGGCCGGACATATGTACGCCAAAGGCGCAGAAACCTGGCTTAGACCCTCGGTGGTCGACCTGGCACGCTTTACCAAGGGCGGGGATCTGTTCGGTATGTCTTCACAGGAATATGACCGCAGCATCCTGGAAAAGACCATTGCACACATCAAGAAACACGGGCTCCCCAACATTCTGACCTGCTACATGATGGGACTGGATCACGAATCGCACGTCCACAGCCCAAACATTCAGTTGGAATATCTCAGCACGGGCATCGACCCCTTGGTCGGCAAGTTATGGGCGGCCATTGAAAACGCCCTACCAACCGAGGATCAAGACAAACTGCTGTGCGCCGTCTTTTCCGACCACGGCCAGATCAGCGTGGTGCCGGACGACCGCCACTCGCTGCGCCTGGCATTCCCTTTCGAGCGCGAAATGGGCCACCTTTTCGATGCCCTGGGCCTGGACGTGCACGATTACCCCGGCGAAGACCCCGATTGTGACGCTGTGGTGGCTTCGAATGGCGGCATGGCACACGTTTATTTGCGCAACCCCAAGGAAAGCTGGCAAGAAAGGCCCGATTTTGAAACCGACGTACTTCCAGTAGCAAAAGCCTTCTGGCAGGCGCACCAGAGTGGGGAATATGCCGCCGAACTCCAAGGCGCGCTCAACAGCGTGCTGCTGCGCGATGTGAAGACACATGGCTGGACTGCCCCTTACCAGGCGCTCATCCCAAGTGGCGAGATCGTCTCGCTTGAAAGCTGGTTCGCCAATCAGCCCGCAGAACTCAGCATTGATCCGGTGGCGCGGCTGGACAACCTCGCCGGGCCTTACACCGGGGATTTGCTGCTGATTTCCAATTACGCCGAAGGGTTCTATTTTTCCGGCCTGCTGGAAGGCGTACACGGCGGCTTGCACCCCGCCGATTCATGTGCCACAATGGCTTTCGGCTGGCCGCACGCCTGCGCAGAAACCTGGCAGCAGGCCAGCAACCAGATAAAAAACGCCATCGCCGCCCGCTGTGCCCAGGAAAACGGCCGCCAACCCAGCGTAGCCGACCTGCTCACCGGGTTGATGAGCGCAATTTCAATGGTCGAAAAATAATCTACCCTCCCTCGGCTGGGGAAACTATCAAATCCTATCAACTTTTTACTTTCAGCCACTGCGAGATATTTTGAGAGTGCATCCATACTACGATAAGATCGCAAAAATTATTACAAAGCAACGGATTACAACGGAGCAAATTATGCGAGATGTCAGTATCGTAGGGATTGGCTACCTCCCTGTTAAAAAAGAATATGACTTAAGTCTGCGCAAACTGGGCGCAGAGGCCACACGCCGCGCCATGCAGGACGCCGGGGTCGATAAGGTCGATGCCCTGTTCGTCAGCAACTTCGGCTGCGACGAATTCCAGGGTCAGAAGCATGTCGGGCCGTTGATCGCCGACGAACTCGGTCTGTATGGCATCGAAGCCATGCAGGTGCGCGCTGCCTGCGCCTCCGGTGCGGCTGCGATGCGCGTGGCTTACCTCACCGTCGCCAGCGGGCAGGCCGACTTGGCCGCCGTGGTCGGTGTGGAGAAGATGGACCCCGAAATTTCAACCGAAATCCTGGCCAAAGCGTTGGACGCCGAGCGTGAGATCGCCCAAGGCGACACGATGGTGAGTATTATCGCCCGGCTGATGCGCATGTACCAGGACCGCTACCACGTGCCTGATGGTGGCCTGGACAACTTCCCTTTCCTGGCGCACCAAAACTCGCGTCACAACCCGGCCGCCTTGTTTAATGCAAAAGAGATCACCCAAGAGAAAATTCGCCTGGCACGTACCATTGTCGACCCCGTGAAATTATTCGACTGCTCGCCGGTTTGTGACGGCGCGGCGGCCATCATCCTGGCTCCCACCGAACAGGCTCGGGCCTTTACCCAAACCCCGGTGAGCATCCTGGGCTCGGCCGTCGCCAATGATGCCCTGCGCGTCAGCGACCGGAAAGACCCGCTGCGCATGGATGCAGCCCGCATCTCCACGCAAAAAGCGCTCCAAATGGCGAAGGTCGACCAGAAAAACGTCAACTTCTTCGAGATCCATGACGCTTTCAGCATCATCACCTGCTTATCGCTGGAAGCCTCCGGCTTTGCGCAGCCTGGTGAAGGTTGGCGCATGGCCGCCGAAGGCCGCATCTGGCCGGACGGTGACGTGCCGATCAGCACGCGCGGTGGCCTCAAGGCACGCGGCCATCCAATTGGCGCTACCGCCCTCTACCAGACCTGCGAGATCGTCGAGCAGCTTACCGGCCGTGCCGGTGAGAACCAGCTCAAGGCCCCCGAAATCGCCATGATGAACAGCGTCGGCGGTGCAGCATCCACACTGATCACACATGTGTTTGCGGTTTAGGGAGAAATCGTTCCAATTTCTACAGCCGTAAAAGTATAGAATAATGTTGCTGGCGGCTTCAGCCGCCGAAGAAAACAAACCAAAAACAGCCCTTCTCTGCACAGAAGGGTTGTTTCTTGATAATACCTTCTTTACTTATGTACTCGTATTTAGACAAACGGATTGAGCCTGATCTTTGATCAGGATGAAAAGTGGCACCTTGACAATCGAATTGAAACGGTT